>JAYTPA010000034.1:0-8339 GCA_043747495.1 Bdellovibrio sp. | reverse complement strand
CTGGGCGCAGTCGATGCGGGAATTGTAAAAAAACTGTTCCTTGGTTTCACAACATTCCACTATTTTCTTATTTTTATCTTAAAGGCCAGTGTTCCCAGTGCCAGCAAAAATTTTCACTGAGATATCCTTTTGTTGAATTTCTTGTGGCTTCATTATGGGTCACGATTTTTTATTTTTATGGCTTATCATGGACAACTTTAGAATATTTTATACTTAGTTTTGGTTTGGTGGTTGGTAGCTTTATCGATCTTGATCATATGATTCTGCCAGATGAGATCACTCTGGGTGGCTGTGCTATTGCGCTTATTGGTGCTTACTTAAACCCAGAGCGTAGTTTTCTTGATGGTGTTTTAGGTTTTTTATTTGGCGGCGGAATTTTATGGTTCGTGGCCTATGTATATTACGTTTTCACTGGCCGCGAGGGTTTGGGTGGTGGTGATATTAAATTGTTGGCCTGGTTAGGCGCACTTCTAGGTTGGAAAGCGATTCCGTTTATTATTTTATCTTCATCAGTTGCCGGTAGTATTATTGGTTTATATCTATCAAGAAAAAGTGAAGATAAACTAAAAGCCATGATTCCTTTCGGGCCATTCATAGCATTAGGAGCTTTATTGTATATCCTTGGACTTAAGTCCGTAGGTCTATGGTATGTCGATTTATTCTTTCCGCAGTTTTAAAAAACAGGGAGATCTAACTAGACCTTTATGATGCTTTCGGTCTGGGATCTTTGACAAGACTCGCCTAAAGAATTGATAATTTAGGTTGGGAGCATCTAGCAGCATGTTTTTTTCATCAAAGAAGGTGGTCGGGCTTGATTTAGGTTCAAGCTCCATCAAAATGGCAGAACTTAATATTTCGAGCGGCACCGCCGAGCTCGTTAATTTTGCGTCGATTCAAACGCCATCCCAAGCCATGAATAATGGTGAAATCACAGATTCATTTTTGATTGGTGAATCCATAAAACTACTTAGAAAAGAACACAAGTTAAGTCGCAAATCAGCCTGCCTAGGAATGTGGGGAAACTCAGCGATTATTAAAAAAATCTCTATGCCCTCTGCAGACGCAAAAACCATCAAAGAACAAATCAAGTACGAAGCCCAACAGTATCTACCTTTTGATATTTCACAAGTGACGCTTGAGCATCATACCCTTCCATTTGCGATTACTTCAGGAATGTCAGATATTCTAATTATCGCAGCTCAAAATGATTTTATAGCTAAATATGTCGAAGTTGCTGCATTTGCTGGTTTAGATTGTAAAATTATTGATATCAGTAGTTTAGCATTAGCTAATATTTTTGAATTTAATTACGGAAAAATCGACAAGCCCGTGGCCCTATTTAATTTTGGAGCTAACTCAACACAATTTGTTGTTATTCTTCAAGGAGAAATATTATTCGTTCGAGATATTCCAGTAGGTGGATTTCATTTTACAAATGAAATCAGCAAAAATATGGGAGTAACGCTTGAAGAAGCTGAAGTTTTGAAGCTTACTCATGTTTCAAATGGTGAATCGCCTGAAGATACCAGAACCTTTATGAATATGGCTCTTCAGTATGTCACTGAAGAGGTCCGTAATAGTATTGATTTTTATTCAGCCTCTGGTGGCGACTTACAAATCACTAAAGCTTATTTTACTGGTGGCGCTAGTTTAACGACAGGGCTCACTGAACATCTTTCTGAAACTTTAAAAATACCTTTCGAATCGATTAATCCTTTTCTTAGGGTTAAAGCTTCAAATAAGAAATTGACTCCAAGTTTCTTAAATCAAATTGCTCCATTTATATCTGTTTCTTTGGGTTTAGGGTTAAGACAAGTTGGTGATAAATGATTAAGATTAATCTTTTATCCAGCTACAGTGCTGCAGATTCAGAAGTCCTGCAGGAAATCGAATTACAAAACAGAATTAAATCAGAATTTTTAAAAAGAGCTCTTGTTTTTGCATTGGGGCCTATGGCTTTATATGGTTATGAAATGTACAATATACCACTCCTTGAAGACAGTCGAAATCAAGCTCAATCCCAACTAGCTCAGCTGACCGAATTTAATCTTAAAAAAGACATCATTGCTAAAGAAATAGAAAAATATGAAGAAGATAAAAAACGTTTAAATACCCAAACTATTTTTCTAGAAAAGATTTCAAAAGAGCGCCTATATCCCGTTGAATTCATGACAAAACTGAAAGCTTTTATTCCTTCAGGTGTTTGGCTGGAATCAATTAAGTCTCAGGGAAAAGACCTGATTGAAATGCGCGGAGAAGGTGAATCGGAAATCGCCATTAATCAATTTGAAGCGTCTCTTAAAAATATTGAGGCTATTAAAAATGTGCGTCTTATGAGTTCAGACTTAAAGAATGAGAATGATCAACCCAAAGCTGGCTTTAAAATAAGAACTTTTTTTATTAAAACTGAATACGCTATTGAGGTCACAAATGAATGATTTTATGACCAAAGTAGCAGGGCAATCGATAAACCGCATTGCTTTATTCAGTTTAGTGGCAGCAGCAATCTATTTTTTTACAATTTATGATTCAGGGGCTGTCATTCAACAGCAGATTGCTGACATAAAAGTGCAAGTCGATGTTGAAACTGGTAAAAAAAGCGAAACTGAAAAAATTCTAAAAAAAGAAGAGCAAATGCGTGCTGACGTGGCTTTGTTAGCTAAAACTTACGAAGAAGTTAAAGCTAAGATACCCATTGAATTCGATTCTTCTGAAATGCGACTTATCGTTGAACAAATTAGTAATAGTGTGGGCGTTAAAATTGCGAAACTAACGAATACTCAAGACAACAGAACGTTAGGACCAGCTTTCCAACAAAATCTTGTCGAACAAGTTGTCATGGATTACGAACTACACGGCCACTATAATCAGATTCTTAATTTTATAACTGAGTTATCTAAAGTTGAAAAAATTCTTAAAGTCGAAGACTTTACAATCGAACCTCTCAAAGCTGGCACTATGCCTTCAACAGAACTGAAAATGAGCACCAAAGTCATCGGTTATAAGCAAGCTCAGCCAAGTAAGACCAACGACAAAGTGGGTGGCTGATGAAGTTACAAACTTTGAAACTCGCTTTTATTAAATTCTCTTTATACCTTGCTGTGACAGTTGGTGCGATGTCATTGGCTTACTTATTCGGATTTTACCCATATATTAAAGCCCAAGACGATCGGCCGCCTCAAACTCAGCCAGTATTAGATAATTCTCAGGGCGTAACAACAACCAATGATGCTCTAACGTCAAGTGGCACTGCCTCGACTAAAGTGGATGATGTAAATAAAAAACAAAATGATTTACTTCAACAAGCTCAAGAAGTATCAGCTGACTACGTTCCTAAAATTAATCCCTATAAATTTACAGATTCCTACATTGGCGATATTACGAGTGATGAAAAAGATCCCTTCAGAAAGCCAAAAAATATTTTGGATTTGGAAGAGGAACTCAAACGTCCAAAAAGAATTCAAGACAATCAAATCGATGAAAAAATGGAAGCCATCAGACGTTGGCCACTTCCGCAATACCGATTAATAGCTATTATTTGGGATGTCAGTAATCCTAAAGCTATGATTGAGGACCCTGATAAGAAAAAGCATTTATTAAAAAGAAATTACCGGATCGGTGACCAAGACGGTTTAATTACGAAGATCAGTGAAGGATCTATAACGGTCTTGCAAGGCAATGTTCCAGTAGTTGTGAATTTGTCTAAGGAAGAAAACTAGGTATTTAGTCATTAAGTCAGGAGGATTGAATGATCAAAAAAATCTTAAAGTTGGTATTAATCACTGTTTATTTGTTTTCATTAGCTTGTGCTAGTAAACGAGTTGTTTCAGACGACGATTTTGGTGTGGATAGCACTGCCGACACCGAAGAGCTTTCATTGGATGATTCAATCGCAGACAATAATGCAACTGTTGAAGCTGACGAATTTGCAGAATTTGAAAGTGAAAATCCTGCAGAGGCCACTCCAACGGAACAAGCTTCTGAGCCAGTTGCAGAGCAACCACCAGTAGTTGAGCAGCCACCTGTGCAAGCCGAATCTGCGCCCGTTGAGGCAGCGGCTGAGCCACCAGTTGAAGCAACACCTCCACCAGAAGTGATTGCAGCATCACCAGCAATAGAAGCTCCAGTCACGAATACTTCTAACCAATCGCTATCTAAAATTAAAGAAGTTAAATTCTTAGGAAATGATAATGGCGGAACATTAGTTATTACAGCTGATCAGCCGCTGAGTTATAAAACAAGAATGAATAGCGACACGAATCAAATGGTCGTCGAAGTTCAAAATGTTATTTTACCAGAAAAATTCAAAAGACCGTTAAACACAAAAGATATGACCAGCGTGATCGGTAGTGTAGATGCGTATCAAAATAGAAACTCAAATGTGGCGCGTTTTGTTGTTCAGCTTAAATCAAATATTGGTGAGCCACTTGTGCAGCCGGAAGGTAACTCTCTTCTGATTGTTGCAGCACCAACTGCAAATATGATTTCTGCGTCGCAATCCGGTCTTCAGTCAAATTCACCCCTTGGCGCACAGAACGATGTAAATAATACTTCTAAAATGTCTAACGGCAGCAATCTCGAAGATTTTATGGCCAATAATACGCAGTTTTATGGTCGTCCAATATCGATTGAAACCACGAATATGAATATTATTGATATCCTTAAATTCATCTCTGAAGAGGGAGGAATTAATATGATCTTTGATGACGGAATAACTGGGACTATGAGTTTAAAACTCAGAAAAGTACCTTGGGATCAAGCACTAACAATCGTGCTTAAATCCAAAAAGCTAGGCTATCGCAGGCAAGGTGAGGTTTTTAGGATTGCTTTACTTTCGACACTCACAACTGAGGAAGATGAAGCTTTAAAACTTCGTGAATCACGAATGAAAGTTGAACCGCTGATAGTTAAGAACTTTCAAATTAACTATGCCAATGTCACGGAACTAGAAACAAAAATAAAAGATTTCTTATCTGAATCTGGCTCAACGGGCACGACAGCGACACCGTCGACAGCTAGCCGAGGCCGTGTGACTTCAGATGCGCGAACAAACACAATGATAGTCACAGATACAGCAGTTAGAATTTCACAAGTTGAAAAACTGCTTCAGGTTCTAGATGTCCAACCTCAACAAGTATTGATCGAAGGTCGTGTTGTTGAGGCGTCTGAATCTTATTCGCGCTCAATTGGTATGAGATTAGCTTTGAACTCAGCCAATTCAGGAATTACGGGATCTTCGCGAGTCATTACTCGGTATAATGCGAACACTTCCAATCCACTATTGATTAGCCCCTCGATTGGAACAAATCCAGCTGTTGGTACAGGGGGAATTTTAGACGGATCATTGTGGCTGGGTAAATTCGGTCCTTTCGGTGACCTGGCTGCGAATTTAAGCCTAGATGAAAGTGAACAAAAAGTTAAAATTTTATCATCACCACGCGTAGCGGTTCTTCACGGACAAAAAGCAGCGATCAACCAAACTAGTTCTATTCAAGTACCCTCACAATCAACAACAGTTCCCGGGACTACAGCTACGGCACAACAGTTATCCTATATTTCTTTCGGGGTTAAATTAGAAGTTACTCCGCTTATCTCAGGACTTGGAACTGTGAATTTGAAGCTAAAACTAGAAAGATCTGCAATTGTTCCCGGGTCTACTCAGACAACAACACGGGATATCGACACAAACATAATAGTTAAAAGTGGCGACACAGCGGTTATCGGCGGTGTTTACCAAGCGGACAGCTCGCTCGATAAAAATGGGGTGCCAGGACTGAAAGATATCCCAGTTTTAGGGACTTTGTTCAGAGGACAACGAGTCACAAAAACTAAAAATGAATTAATATTCTTTCTTTCGCCACAGATTTTAAAACCTGTGGTTGATGGAGTGATCAAGGCCGATGCCTCAGGCGATCAGTCTAACCAGTAACTAAAAGTCTCAAGCAAAAAAAAAGGCTAAAATCAGTATTTGATTTTAGCCTTTTTTTGTTTGAGATGAATTTATATTTTCTGGGCCATGATTAGCGAACAATCTTCATTCTTCATATTGCTGAATGAATAACTGGTGTTCGCGGGGATTTCTAACTTGTCTCCTTGGCGAAGGACGAATTGTGTTCCGGATAAATTAAAAATTAATTCGCCGTTAATAACTTGAATAATCTCATTTAGAATCGCACGTTGATTCACAACTTTTGAACCTGACTTTACTGTTGATGTACGACCGTCTAGACCCTCGGCCTCGAATATTCCTTGAATGATTTCTGGAGTGGCTGAAACTTCGGCAGTCCAACGTGATATTTTCATTTTTCAATACCTGCACAATTCTTTTTTAGATGGATTTAACATTTATTTTAATAATTCCTATAATGATACAATAATACTTTAAAGAGTTAAACATATTTGGTCGATAAAATTCTTGTTGGAGGCCACCTTGAAGAAGCCAAATGAGACTATGACTTCGAATGTTATTAATGAAATTATTAATTTTTTAGAATCAAATCACCAAATGAGTTATTTATTTGATGAAAAAACGATTCAAATTACACAGCCTGAAGATCGCAAAAAAATCACTTTCTCAGTCGACAAAGTTGAAAAAGTTTTAATGAGATCCGACTACGACGGCACT
Source organism: Bdellovibrio sp. (assembly GCA_043747495.1). Classification (GTDB taxonomy): domain Bacteria; phylum Bdellovibrionota; class Bdellovibrionia; order Bdellovibrionales; family Bdellovibrionaceae; genus Pseudobdellovibrio. The sequence continues at coordinate 1,714 of JAYTPA010000034.1, read as the reverse complement.
CCGTTTATTCAAATTAATTTCAATAACAAATCAAAAGTCCTTATCACAAAAAATTTAGTGGGTTTTAAACCTGTTGAATTACTTGGTTTTGACTCTACAAAAATTCCAAAAGTTGTAACGACTGTAGATTTAAAAAGTGTCCAAAAAGCTATTGAAGATCTTTGCGAATCTGAAGAAACATTCCAAACAATGACTGAAATCGAAGTTTTGAAAAAAGTTTATCAAAGTATTATGGTCGGGGCCGAAGCCATCGGATTTGAAATGAGACCAGAAAAAGCTTGGTTTTCATCGTTTTTGCTCAATCCAATCGCAGCTACAGCTTAAAATTAAATCAGCATCTGTATAAAAAATAGGTAATTCACTTTTTTTTAAAAAAAGTATTGCTATTTCAATTCCATTAAGCGACAAACGTCGAACAGCAAAAGACATCGGGGGCATAGCTCAGCTGGGAGAGCATCTGATTTGCATTCAGAAGGTCGCAGGTTCGATCCCTGTTGCCTCCACCAAATGAATACAGACTTTTTAAAATTATTTTAAAATAATTGAAAAAAGATGTTGACGTGAGGTTAACAGCTAGTTTAAAACTGACGTCCTTGTTGTGGTTCTTTGAAAACTAAATAGCAGAAAAGATTTTGAGCAATCATCATATTTATATGATGGTTAAAATTTTTCTAGAATTCTTTATAAAAGAATTCAATTTAAAAACTAACGTTTTTATCTCAATAAAAAAGCATTTTTAAACTTTACAGTTTTTTTAACTGGAGAGTTTGATTCTGGCTCAGAACAAACGCTGGCGGCGTGCCTAATACATGCAAGTCAAACGGGTAGCAATACCAGTGGCGCACGGGTGAGGAATACATGGATAATCTGCCTTCGAGTTGGGGATAACCAGTCGAAAGACTGGCTAATACCGGATAAGACCACAGGATCTGCGGATCTAGGGGTTAAAGGTTTTTCGCTTGAAGATGAGTCCATGCGAGATTAGCTAGTTGGTGGGGTAATGGCCTACCAAGGCGACGATCTCTAACTGGTCTTAGAGGATGATCAGTCACACTGGAACTGAGACACGGTCCAGACTCCTACGGGAGGCAGCAGTAGGGAATATTGCGCAATGGGGGAAACCCTGACGCAGCAACGCCGCGTGAGTGAGGAAGGTCTTCGGATTGTAAAACTCTGTTCTTAGGGAAAAATGTCTTTGTGGCTAATATCCATATTGAGTGATGGTACCTAAGTAGAAAGCACCGGCTAACTTCGTGCCAGCAGCCGCGGTAATACGAAGGGTGCAAGCGTTGTTCGGAATCATTGGGCGTAAAGCGAGCGCAGGCGGATCAGTAAGTCAGGTGTGAAATCTCGAGGCTCAACCTCGAAATTGCGCCTGAAACTACTAGTCTAGAATGTCGGAGGGGATAGGGGAATTTCACGTGTAGGGGTAAAATCCGTAGAGATGTGAAGGAACACCGGGGGCGAAGGCGCCTATCTGGACGACTATTGACGCTGAGGCTCGAAAGCGTGGGGAGCAAACAGGATTAGATACCCTGGTAGTCCACGCCGTAAACGATGATTGCTAGTTGTCGGGATGTTTACATCTCGGTGACGCAGCTAACGCATTAAGCAATCCGCCTGGGGAGTACGGTCGCAAGATTAAAACTCAAAGGAATTGACGGGGGCCCGCACAAGCGGTGGAGCATGTGGTTTAATTCGAAGCAACGCGCAG
>JAYTPA010000033.1:0-23240 GCA_043747495.1 Bdellovibrio sp. | reverse complement strand
ACGGTTGGTGAAACTCTTATTAAATACGGGAACTGTTTTTCAGAAAATGTCAGATCAAGATAATAACGACTTGATCTTCTTAATCGTCGTTCCACTTTTTCTATGACAACGGTTGAATAGTTTTTGATTTCCGAATGGTCAAAGCGAATATTTATTTCCAATAATAGTTGTGAACAAATAATAACAAGTGACGCTGCAGTTAAGACGCTGTTCCACCAAAACATCATATGCCCACGTGCGGATGTCGACATTGTTTTTTTATAAATTAGAAAAAGAACTGTGAAAATAACAACTGCTGCAAAAAACCTTTGGTGACAATAGGCTGAAGACTTAAGTTTAAATATTGATTAACATAAAGATACTCAATCCCTGAGGAAAAAGCATAAGCAACAAGGCTAATCACGATCCCATCAACGATCATTTGTTTCGATAAAAAATGATCTGTGAAACGCCCGCCACTTTGTTTTAGCATGTCTTCTAAATATTTTTTAAATTCATAAAGTTTGTAAATTAGATTTTCACTTAAATGAACAGTGTTAAACTTGATGTATCAAATTACGAATATTTTTTTGTTCACGCAGAAGTTTAATCATATAGTAGTGATCTATGGCTAAATAATATTCTTGATCAAAAGCCAGATCACCTGTTTGAAATTCATATGTTAAACCTAATTTTTTAAGCCATCTTGAATTGGTATTTTCTTTATAAATATTAAAATAGAGTGAGGACTTAAATGGTATGGCCAAAATATGACTGGTCACATAGCCATTTTTATCCGTTTTTGTGTGCTCTAAATAGCTGTAGCGTGCTGTCGTATGTTCTTTGTACTTTCGTTTCCCAGATATGAGAGTATTCCTTAGAAAGAAAATGACTAAACTTATAGCTAATTTGATGATAAATCCCATATATCTTAAAATACGCAACTTTCCTACCTGTTGAAACTGTTTTTATGGGTCTCAGACCTAAGACTTAAACCGTATTTTATGACTTTTCCACACAGAGCGCTTGCCTCTGAAAAAAGCCTATGATAACTCTGATCCCCACTATAACACACAAGTCAGTAAACACTGGTCCGTTGCTTAAATTGGTTGCAATGGAAACACTTAGGAATGAGCTGTCTGTCGCAATGACAAACACCCTTTTGACCTAGGCTCTGCAGACTTGGAGGCTTAACCAGAAAAAAAGGAAATCTCATGGCACAAGTTAACATGAAAGAAATGTTAGACGCTGGCGTACACTTTGGACATCAAACGGCACGCTGGAACCCGAAAATGAAACCTTATGTTTTTACTGCTCGTGGCGGTATTCACATAATCGATTTACAAAAAACTGTAGTTCGTGCAAACGAAGCTGCTGAATTTGTAAAAAACATCGCTGCTGAAGGCGGATCGATGATTCTTGTTGGAACTAAAAAACAAGCTATCGAACCTGTTCAAGAAGCTGCAAAAAAATGCGGTCAATTTTTTGTGACTAAACGTTGGTTAGGTGGAATGTTAACAAACTTCCAAACAATCAAAGCCTCTATTGATCGTTTACGCAAAATCGATAAAATGAAAGAATCTGGCGATTTCAATTTATTAACTAAAAAAGAACGCGCTGGTCTTGAAAATGAATACACAAGATTAACTGAATACCTAGAAGGTATCCGTGAAATGAAATCTCTTCCTGCAGTTATGTTTGTTGTGGATCTTCCAAAAGAACATATTGCTGTTGCTGAAGCTAAAAAATTAGGTATCAAAGTTGTAGCAATCGCTGATACAAATTCTGATCCTGAAATCGTTGATTTTCCAATTCCAGGAAATGACGATGCGATTCGTTCAATCAAATTATTTTCTAACTTAATTGCTGACTCTTTCATTGAAGGCGCACAAATTTGGGAACAGAAAATTCGTACACAAACTGATAAAGCTTCTGATAACAAAGCTGAACCAGCTTTTGAAGCACCAGCTAAAAAAGGTGCTCGTCCACCAGCTAAAGGCAAAGAAGAACCTAAAAAAGCTGCTGGTCCTACAGTTGTTAAATCAAGCAAATCGCGCAAACTAGTTGCTGCAGGAACTGCTGATTTAATCGAAATCGAAGCCGAACTTAACGAAGAAAAGAAAGATGATTCAGCAGAGTAATATCTGTTGAATTGGTAAGGAGATTTATCATGTCTATTTCTGCAAGTATGGTTAAAGAACTGCGCGAAAAAACAAGCGCAGGAATGATGGATTGTAAAAAAGCTCTTGAAGAATCAAAAGGCGATTTCGAAGCCGCTGTTGAATGGTTAAGAGTAAAAGGTCTTTCTGCTGCTGCGAAAAAATCTGATCGTATCGCTGCTGAAGGTGCTGTTACAGCTATCACTGTTGGACAAACAGCAGCAGTTGTTGAAATCAATTCTGAAACTGATTTCGTTGCCCGTAATGATGGTTTTAAAAGTTTCGTGTCTGATATCGCTTCACATGTTGTGGCGTCTACATCGACTGAAAATATTTTAGATCAAGCTTACACAAAAAATTCGTCAAAAAAAGTCGGCGATCTTTTAAAAGAAGCTATTGCTACTTTGGGTGAAAACATAGTTATTCGTCGTACTGAAAAATACACTACGAACGACACTGGCCTTGTTCACACTTACATTCATGGCGAAGGTAAAATCGGCGTTATGATCGAAGTCACTGGTTCTACTGCTGCTGCCGCTAAATCAGCTGAGGCAAAAACATTTGCTTCTGATGTGTGTTTACATATCGCTGCAATGAATCCAATGGCTTTATCTTCTGATTCTATGTCGCCAGAAACTGTAGCTAAAGAAAAAGATATCCTTAAACAGAAAAATTTAGAATCTGGTAAAAAACCTGAAATGATTGATAAAATCGTTGAAGGCCAAATCAGAAAATTCTTAGCCGAAAACTGTCTTGTTGATCAGCCGTTTGTTAAAAACCCTGATTTAAGTATTTCAGCTTACGCTAAAGAGTGCTCTAAAAAAGCTGGTGGCGATTTAACTATTAAACGATTCGTTCGTTTTGAGTTAGGCGCTGGTATCGAGAAAAAAGTTGTCGATTTCGCAGCCGAAGTCGCAGCTCAAACTAAAGCTCACTAGTTATTCAATATTTAACATTTTGACCTAAAATGTCTTAAAAGGCTCTGTTTTCAGAGCCTTTTTTGTTTGTGATGTTTGATCATTGCCCTATTCCCTGTTAACCTTTGCACATTGACAAGTACTCGCCTATACCACGGCAACTTACAATATGACTTACGGGGGCTTCTTTGAAAAAACCTATCTATAAAAGAATATTACTCAAACTCAGTGGAGAAGCTTTAGCTGGGACTCAGGGCCAAGGTATCAACACAGCCGTTATCAAACAAATCGCTGAAGATGTTAAATTGGCTCATGCTACGGGCGTTGAAATAGGTTTAGTGATTGGCGGAGGAAATATTTTTCGCGGCGTTGCTGCTTCTGCTGAAGGTATGGACCGCGCAAGTTCTGATTATATGGGAATGTTAGCAACGTGTATTAATGCTTTAGCCCTTCAAGACGCGTTAGAAAAAGCTGGTGTTCCGACTCGTGTACAATCAGCCATCGAAATGGCTGAAATTGCTGAACCGTATATTCGTCGTCGCGCAATCAGACATCTTGAAAAAGGACGTATAGTTATTTTTGGTGCTGGTACAGGCAATCCTTATTTTACAACAGATACTGCAGCTTCTTTACGTGCCATGGAAATCAACGCCGAAGTTTTAATGAAAGCCACAAAAGTTGACGGTATTTACGATAAAGATCCAACAAAACACACTGACGCAAAAAAATACGATGAAATCAGTTATATCGATGTTTTAAAGCAAGGTTTACAAGTGATGGATTCAACTGCAATCAGTCTTTGTATGGATAATAAATTACCTATTTTGACTTTTGATTTAGCTAAAGTTGGAAACATTCTTAAAGCTGTGACTGGTGAAAAAATTGGGACTGTTGTTAGATAATTTTATAAACATTTTTTAACGGAGAAAATTATGATCGAAAATACAAAAACTTCTGCAAAAACAAAAATGGATAAAACTATTGCGTCTTTAGTTGAAGATCTTAAAAAAGTGCGCACCGGCAAAGCACAAGTTTCTATGTTAGATGCAATTCGCATTAACTACTACGGACAGCTGGCACCATTGAATCAAGTGGCTTCAGTTTCAACACCGGATGCAAAAACATTTCTAATTGCCCCTTGGGAAGCTTCTGTTTTGAAGGAAATCGAAATGAGCATCGTTAAATCGGATATTGGTATGGCGCCAATTAATGATGGTAAAGTCATTCGTTTGAAAGTCCCAGACTTAACTGAAGAACGCAGAAAAGATTTAGCTAAACAAGTTAAAAAAATATGTGAAGAAGGTCGTGTTGCGATTCGTTTATCACGACGTGATGCTAACGAAGAAGTTAAAAAAGCTTTAAAAGACAAAGTCGTTAGCGAAGACGAAGCTAAAAAAGGTGAAACTGACATTCAAAAAATCACTGATGATTATATTAAAAAAATTGATCAATTAGCTGATGAAAAAGAAAAATCAATTTTAACAATCTGATTTAATGTCACATATTAAACACGTAGCAGTCATAATGGATGGAAATGGTCGATGGGCACAAATGCGCAATCGACCCCGTGCTTATGGCCATATTAAAGGCGTTCGTGTTGCCAAAAAAATAATTACACATTGTTCGAAGATTGGATTAAAAAATTTAACACTTTATGCCTTTAGTAGTGAAAACTGGTTCAGGCCCGAAGAAGAAGTTTCTATTCTAATGACACTGCTTGAGCGTTATTTAGTTAATGAAACTGATAATCTAGTCAAAGAAAACATACAATTTCATACAATCGGTGATTTAACTAAACTACCAGTCGACATTCAGAACCAGATTAATTTGGCGAAGAAAAAAACGACTCACTGTACAGGACTAAAAGTCACATTTGCTTTAAGTTACGGATCGCGACAAGAAATCGTTTCGGCTATGCAAAGCATCGCAACAGATATTTCAACAGGTCTTTTACAAAAAAATGATATTACTGAAGAATTAATTTCATCGCGAATGATGACCACACACTCGCCTGATCCTGATCTGATCATTCGAACCAGTGGAGAATCTAGATTGTCTAATTTTTTAATGTGGCAAAGTGCCTATTCTGAACTTTATTTTACAAATACATTATGGCCTGATTTTAAGGAGAATGACTTTAATAAGGCTTTAAGTGATTTTAAAAATCGTGACCGCCGTTTTGGACGAATTACAACAACATTGAATCAACTTTTTAAAAAATCGAATCCAAAAAATGAAGAACTTAACACATAGAACGTTATCTGCAGCCATAGCTGTTTTTATTTTTACAGCTGTCATGTATTTTTTTGCTGAAAGTGGCGTTTACGCTATGGTGCTGTTCATTGTCACTAGGGGATCTTACGAAATGAGTCGTATGTTTTTTAAAAAAAAATACCCGACATTTGTGCCTTGGTTTTTGATGTTTGTATGTGTTTCAACATTTATTTTATGCACAACGGACAATTTTCGAGCGTTAACTCCATTAGTGATCCTTTTCGCATTTGTAGCCATCATTTTTTCAGCTATTTTTCTGCATAAAAAATTTGAACAAATTGAATCTGTTTTAAACTATATTACTTTTTCTAATTTAAGTTTAATTTACACTGCAGTTATACCCTTGTCTGCTGCATGGATGCTTTATCAGCCACACGGGTTGAAATGGTTTATTTGTTTACTGGTCGTCGTTTTCGCTGGTGACATTGGTGCTTACATTTTTGGTAAGCTGTTTGGTAAAACTAAAATTGCCCCTTTGCTTTCACCTAATAAAAGTCTTCAAGGCGCTTTAGGTGGATTATTGTTTTCTACTTTAGCAGCTTGTTTGTTTTCTCTGGTGCTAGATCATGTCCCTCTACATATATTGGCTGTGTGTGGATTCTTTGGTGGATTATTCGGTCAAGTTGGTGATTTTTTTGAATCTTTAATTAAGCGTGTTGCAGGGGTTAAAGATTCTGGCTCAATTATGCCGGGCCACGGCGGAGTTCTAGATCGATTAGATGGCGTGCTTTTAGCCGCACCACTTTTTTATACTGCAGCTTATTATCTTGGTCTTTAGTCTGTTACGCCAAATTTTATGAAACTTAATTTGGCTAAGTCTTACTTATTTTAAAAACTAATGTTAATCTAAAGCAACAAAGTATCACGAGGTTAATATGTCGTTTTTAAATCCTATTATTGAATCTATTATTCCTTTTACTCTTCTGTTAGGTATTCTGGTTTTTGTTCACGAAATGGGGCATTTTTTAGTGGCCCGTGCCTGCGGCGTTCGTGTCGAAGTTTTTTCATTAGGCTTCGGTAAAAAAATATTTAGTTTTAAAAAAGGTGATACTGTTTATTGTCTTTCTCTGATCCCTTTGGGTGGTTATGTTAAAATGTTTGGCGAACAACCGGCAGATGCTAAAGAAAATATTTTATCTGAAGAAGATAAAAAAGTTTCTTTCACCCATAAAACAGTTTGGCAAAGAATTGCGATTGTTTCTGCTGGCCCATTGATGAATTTCTTATTCGCTATTTTAGTATTTGGATTTATTTCATACACTGGCGAAGAAACACGCGCTGCACGCATTGCTGAAGTAACTGAAAACTCAACAGCAGCTCTTGCGGGATTAAAAGCACAGGATTTAATTTTAAGTGTTAATGGAAGCCCCGTTCGAAGTTTCGAAGAGTTCCAAAGACAATTAAATAACTCTCAAAATTCAGATGCCAAATTACTTGTTCAACAAGGGTCTTCAAAAGCACGTGAAATTACCGTACCTGTAAAAACAATTTCGAATCCAAATATTTTTTCTTCACAAAAAATGGCTGGTCAAATTGAAGGTCTATTGCCTTATGGCAAGGGCACTTTAGTGGCTGTCAAATTTGATACGATTGCTCACCGATCTGGTTTCAAAACAGGTGATGAAATTATCAAAATTAATGAGACCCCGTTAAAAAACTGGACAGATTTAAATCTACTTTTAAATGCAGAAAAAGCTGTTATTACAGTTTCAAGAACAGTGGCCGACAGTAAAAAACCAGAAAATGTGGAAATAATTTTTTCTGCAGCGACAAATAAATTCAAAAATATTGAAGAGATTGGTTTTGAACATCCAGAACTTTATTTAGAACAAGTTGTGCCAGGCTCACCTGCTGCGAAAGCTGATCTCAAACAATTTGATAAAATCATTTCTATTAATGGTGTTCCAATGAAGGTTTGGGAAAATGTTTTAAACACAATCAAATCCTACGATGAAAAAGATGCATTAAATGTCGTTATTTCACGAGAAGGAACTGAAATTCTTAAAAAAATCACTCCTGAAATGACTTCACAAATGACAGTGCAAGGAAAAGAAGACAGGCGTTTTACTGTGGGTATTTTAGCAATGGCTAATATTTCACAACCAGAAATTATTACGATCAAAGAAGAAAATGTCTTTGCTGCGGCAACAAAAGGATTTAACAGATCTTGGGACATCAGTGTCATGACTGTGATGTCTTTTGTTCGGCTTTTTCAAGGTGAAGTTTCACATAAAAATATTGGTGGTTTGATTTCTATTGGTAAAGCAGCAAAAGATTCTTACGCTATGGGTGCACAAACTTTCTTAATGACCATGGGTATATTATCAATCAGTTTGTTTATTTTAAATTTACTTCCTGTTCCTGTTTTAGATGGTGGTCATTTAGTTTTTTACTTTATTGAAATAGTGAAAGGGTCACCCTTAAGTGTGAAAAAAATGGAATTAGCTCATCAAATCGGATTTGCACTTTTAATGGGTCTTATGGTGTTAGCGCTTTTCAATGACTTCACAAAGTTTTTATTTAAATCATGATCACTTTGTCTTGTGAAACAAGCACACTGCTTGGCAGTGTGGCTATTCATAAAAACAATCAATTGTTAGCTGAAAGAAATTTAATGCGTCAGGGCTCACACTCTGATTCGTTAAATCTCATGATTGAAGAATGTTTAGTTGAATCAAAGCTAGCCCTTAATCAAATTGATATATTTTCATGCGGGGTAGGCCCAGGTAGCTTCACTGGAATACGTATCAGTGTAAATACGATCAAATCATTTGCTTACATCTATAATAAACCGTGCAGTGCTGTTGATAGCTTAGAAAATTTAGCAATCGTTAATGCAAACCGCAGTGATCGTTTTGTTTGTGCAATCAACGCTTATAAAAATATGCTTTATATTGCCGAATACACTGTAGATAAAAATAAACAGTTAGGAATTATTCAACCACCGCAAGTTATTCGTATTCAAAACCTAAGTTCGTTTATAAAAAACCCAGTTGTTTTTGTTGGTGACGGTTATGATGCTTATAAAAATTATATTGATCAAAATTTTTCACACCTTATTTTACGTCCCGATTGGGTTTCTGATTTACCAAAAGCGTCTGTAACCGGCGAAATCAGTTTTAACCGCCAGAAATTCGTTCCTTGGTCAGAACTTCTACCTACTTACTTACGCGCTTCAGAAGCCGAGGAAAATCTAAACGGCATCAAGTATCAGCCTCTTTAGTTGCGCTTGCACATACCGCTTTAAATCTTAGGTGACTGTCACCTTAGGCTGCCGTGCGTTATTATTATGTATATTATGATTGATAGAGGCATTCATGGGGCTTTATCATCAATTTCAGATGAGTACAGAAATCAAAAACAACTATTACGAAATCCTCGAAGTATCTCAAACTGCAAGTCAGCATGAAATCACTGTGGCTTATGAAAAAGCCAGACGTACTTATTCTGCTGAAAATTCGGCACTTCATAGCGTGTTTACGGCCGAAGAAGCTTCATCATTACGCGAACTTATCGATGAAGCCTACAATGTTCTAAGTCACAATACATACCGTGATTTGTACGAAAAACGAGTCCAATCGAAATCTTATTCAGAATCTGACTTATCATTAGTGGCGATTAAAAAAGCTAGCCAAGATTTATTTAATCATAATAGCTTAACTGAACAAAAAAATGAGGCCGCAGCACTAGAAGCAAAGCCAAATTTTGATGCAGATCCTTCAATGGAAAACGAAATTAAAAACTGTTCTCAGTGGACTGGTGATACTTTACGAAAAGTACGTGAATACAAAAAATATTCTTTAGATCTTTTGCATGAAAAAACAAAAGTTAATCCTTGGTATTTAACTGCTCTTGAAAATATGGAGCCAAAAAGCTTACCGGCGCCAGTTTTTGTTCGTGGATATGTCGTTCAAATGGCGAAAACTTTAGGTTTGAATGAAAAAGAAGTTGCTGAATCTTACATGAAGATTTACAAACAAAAACTTGAACAATCCGAAAAATAAATTTTTTAAATTTACAGCAGGTCAAAGTGATATCGGCCAACGTTTAGATAAGTGGCTGGCAGATAAATCAGAACTTAATGAACATATCCCCACCCGCAGTTTTACAAAAAGTCTTTTTGAAAAAAACTTAGTAAAAATTAATAATAAAATTTCAAAATCATCTACAGTTTTAAAAAATAATGACACTATTGAAATCGAAATACCGGTCACCGAATCTATCGGATTAGTCCCCTATAATTTTAAATTAGATATTATTTTCGAAGACAACGACTTAATCGTCGTCAATAAACCTAGCGGGTTAGTTGTTCATCCAGCTGCTGGCCACGAGCAAGACACTTTGGTAAATGCTCTTATTAATCACACAAGTCAGCTCTCAATGAAAAATGAACTTAGACCAGGAATAGTTCATCGTATCGACAAAGAAACCAGTGGTTTGCTAGTCATTGCAAAAAATGATCAAGTCCATGAAAATTTATCAAATCAGTTTAAAAATAAAACAACCCATCGTGTTTACTACGCCATAGTTGATGGAAATATGAAAAATAAAAAATCTACAGTGAGCTCATATTTAACTAGACATTTAACTGATCGAAAAAAATATGCTTCAGTAAAAATTAACAATAAAATTATGAATTACTTTGACCCAAATTTTGAAAAAGGAAAATGGGCCATTACTCATTATGAACTGATCAAAGAGGCTTCAAAATTATCATACATAAAAGTTCAATTAGAAACTGGCAGAACCCATCAAATCAGAGTCCATTTATCTGAACAAGTAAAACCACTCGTTGGTGATTTAACCTATGGCTATTCTGCAAAAAAATATAAAGAGTATTCATTAAAAAGATTTTATCTTCACGCTGCTGAGTTGGGGTTTAATCATCCTAAAACTGGTGAAAAAATGTTGTTTAAATCCGATTGGCCTGCAGAAGACCTGAAATTGATTCAAAGTTGGGGGCTTCGTTAAATGAAATTTAATGAAACAGATCTAGGTTTTGAATGTGTTACAGATCAATTTCATATTTTCTTTGGAAAAAACACCGCAACCATCGATCAACTTAAATCAAACTATCCTCATTACGAATTTAGACAAATTAAGCAAACCCATTCAGATATTTGTATTCAATCTAAACCTAGTTCTGAAAGCACAGAAGCAGATGCCCACTACACCACTGAAAAAAATAAAGCCCTCATTGTTAGAACTGCAGATTGTTTGCCAATTTTAGCTTATGACACTAATGCGGAAATGATTTTATCAGTACATGCGGGGTGGAAAGGTGTTGAAAACAGAATTTTTCAAAAATCTGTTGATCACGCGAAGTTAAAAAATCTACAAATATTCATTGGTCCGCATATCCACAAACAATCATTCGAAGTCGACACTGATGTTTACCAAAAGCTACATGCAAGCTATTTGGTGGGCTTAAGAAACAAAAAATATTCAGAAACGGATATCTTTGAAAATGTCGGAAATAAATTTCATATCGATCTAAAAAAAATAGTCATGTCTAGTTTAGATGAAAATATCATAACACAACTAACAGATTTAAATTTCGATACACTCACCAGAACTGATTTTCATTCTTATCGTCGTGATCAGACGAATGCAGGAAGAAATTTAAGTTTTGTGGTGAAGTATTAAATCCCGATCTTTTTCTGCGGTACTTCAGGCTCAACCATCAACTTTTGAATAGTATCGAAAACAACTTTAAATTGTGAATCATATTTCTTTTCTAACTGAGAGAGTTTTTTAGATAATTCACTATGCGATATTACCATTTCACGTAACCGCATGAAAGATCTGACGACTTGAATACTGGTTTCAATCGCAGTTTCACTATTTAAAATATTACCCAACATCAAAGCCCCGTGTTCAGTGAAAACGTAGGGTGAGTATCTACGGCCCCCCTTGCCTTTCTTTGAGGTACCAAATTGGTACCTCAAAGATTCCCCTTCAATTTCAGTTAGTTGGAACTTAAAATCATCTGGAAATCGGTTTAAATTACGTTTCATTGCTCTATTCAAAGTCTTGGTTTCTATCCCATAAATTCGTGCCAAATCAGAATCCAACATGACCTTTTGTTTTCTAACTATAAATATGTGTTTTTCGATTTCTGCTATTGATGTTTTGTTCATAAACACCAAATAAGCAATCAGACCGCCAGCTTTGAGATCACAATCTGTGATCTCAAACGAGTTATGACTGTGGGTAATTCGATTTTCGGATTACATATCTTTGAGGTAACAAATTGTGACCTCAAAGATTAACCACTAGATATAGTAGTCTTTATCAAAACCAACCGCTTCAACTGATCCGTCGATTTCTAAAATGGGGCGTTTGATAGCTGAACTGAATTCGATGAGTATTTTAATTTTTTGTGTGTCAGTGGCAGATTCAAACTGTTCACGAATTTTTCTATAGGTTGGACCTTTGGTATTTACAGGCCACGCTTTTATGAAAGATTTCCAACGCTTGATATCCGCCTCTGTTGGAGGAGTCTTTTTGAAATCGATCATTTCGTAATTAATTTTATTTTTTTCTAAATAGGTTCGTACTTTTTTAACAGTGTCACAGTTTGGAATTCCGAAAAGGCTGTATTTAGATTTTGAGTTTTTTTTCATAATTAAAAAATGTTAACTGCTTAAAAATGGTGGCCAGAGAGGGAGAGAGTAAGCCCATTTTCTGCTGTTTTACTATCCTTTGTTGTTGTTAGTACTTTATTACATTTTGCTAAGTCATTTCAAGTAATTAAAATCAATTTATGCCCTAGAGATCTTTCGTTTATTATATTCTATTTTTAGCTACTTTAGTTTGAAAAGGCCCATGATTGGCCCACGAAACTAGAGTTTCCTCAAAAGAGCCTAATATTTATCCCATAACAAAAGTTATGGTTATAAGGATTTTATTATGGCTAATCGGAACAGGCCTTTTCTGTTTGAAGAACCCTATTCACAATTCAGTATGGAGTTAAAAAGTGTACTTAAAAAACTGATAAAAGAGCGTGGCATCACCATAGCTCACCTATCTAGGGCAACTAAAGTACCTTTACAGACTTTGCATGGTTGGCTTCATGGAAGCGATCCTAAGAATCTTCGGCAAGTAAAAGCTATAGCTGACTACTTAGGAGTCGATTTGGATTATTTATGTTTTGGGATTAAGCCCAAGAATCAAAAGATGCAGATTGAGGACTTTCAAGACGAAATTAATGCAGGAATATTTGAAGTTGTTTTAAGGAGGGTGAAGAGGTGAAGTATCTAGGTTACTTTTCACTATTCATATTTAGCCTAAACGTTTTGAACCATTTTATTGATATTCGTAATAATAAAAATGTAGTTGAAGTTAACCAAGCTGGGCTTAAACCGACACAAAAATGGAATAGTACAACAAGATACGACAAGATAAATGGTTCTAGAATGGACTATGCTGGTGTCTCAGCTGCCGAGTATGATGCAAAATTCACAACCGACCCTAAATTAATTGTACGATGTAAAAACAAAAAAAGTGTCGAGTTGGTATTAAGTGGAATCTTTGTAGGTGCGCGCGCAAAAGGTAAAGCAGCCTTTAAGTTTGATGTCAATAACGTTAACTATGTTGATTTTAATGCCTCATCTGATGGTGAGGCTGTATTTTTCACTGGTGTTAAAGCACTAATAACTAAAATGAAAAAACATGCTTGGCTGATTCTCAGATTAGAAGATGATTACCAAAAATATGACTTTGAATTTTCATTAGAAAATGCTGCGGAATCTATTGCGATTTGCGCCTAGATTAGTCGTTTAAACAAAGAGGTCTCTTGGTTATGAAAAAAATATTATCAACAACAATACTTTTACTGGCTATTGTTTCGTGCGTGAGCCAACGAAAAATGACCAGAGAAGAGTGGCTGGCTGCTGGCCAACGAAAATACACTAAAATTGATAAAGAAACTCTAATTAAAGCAGCAGAGAAAGTATTAAATCTCGCTGATGCCAGCGACATAACCTACTCCTATACTAACAATGGGTTTGTGGCTTCAAGGCAGTGGCTAGTTTATGTAGTAATATCAGCAAGCATGGGTACTGATTTTTGGACTTTTGAAGTTAAAGAAACTACTGATGGACTACTTGCCACGATTCAACCGAGTAGAATAGCTGGCACGACTACAGCATATGCAGCACCTCAAGGACAGGCTTCGACAATCACAACGCCAAGCCAAGGAATGCCAGCTCAGGGCGATGCTATTTATGACTTATTTTGGAGTAGATTGGATTTCGTCTTAGGACTAAATAAGCAGTGGATGAGTTGTGATGATGCTGACAAAAAAGTAAGTGACAAGAAAGTTTGGGGTACGACTGATCACCTATGTAACTTAACTATGAAGGATGAGTACCCCGAAAATCTAACAGAAGAAGAAGTAGATCGATTATTTAAAAATTTATACTATAAAAAATGGGGCTATATTAAGAAGCTAAATCCCCAACGCTGGGAAGAACAAGCTAAAAAAGATTACACACTTCGGAATAGAACAAAATAGAGTGAATGTAATACTCATTGAATATATCTGGGTTCGAATTTAGTTATGATTTTAGTGCCAATAATAGAAGGCAAGTTGGAAACATTTTTGATTAAATGCACATCAAGATAGGCACATATATTGGTTATATCCGTACCTAAGTCATCTCAAATTGATAAATTCGATCTAGAAACTATTTAAACATACTTATACTTTATATGCATATTTAGTCTTTACAAAAGGTCGCCGATACCTTAATTCTATTAATATATCACCCCTGCTCTTTCGGGAGTAGGGCGCAGGCTGCCGTAAGGCAGCCTTTGCTTTTTCTAAGGATATCATTTGCAAGCCAGCAATCAAATCACATCTAAAAAGTTAAAAAGAGCTATTGTTTACATCGATGGATTTAATTTTTATTATGGCTGTTTGAAGGATACAACCTTGAAGTGGGTTAATCCGCTATCACTTGTTCAAAACATGCTTACAGATATCGATATTGTGGGTGTTAAATATTTTAGTGCGCGTGTAAAAGATCGACCAAACGACCCACAAGCGACACGACAAGATGTTTATTATAGAGCGCTACAGACACTACCTAATTCAAGTATAATACTAGGACACTATTTAACACATCCTGTGCGCATGAAACTTGTGAGGCCTACTGACTGCAACCACAAAAAAACTGTCGAAGTCATCAAAACCGAAGAAAAAGGTTCTGATGTCAATTTAGCAACACATTTACTTGTTGATGGATTTGAAAATGTTTTTGATGCAGCAATAATAATATCTAACGATTCTGACTTAATGCTTCCAATAAAAACAGTTAAGCAAAAGTTGCATAAATTAGTATTCGTATTAAACCCACATTCGCACGACAGCATTCAGTTAAAAAAATATGCTAACGTACACAGAAGAATCAAACCTGATGACTTATCAAAATCACAGTTTCCAAATACAATTACAGATAAGAGTGGCAACATAATAACAAAACCTCCATCTTGGTAAAAATTAAATCACTAGTTAAAATACAAGGCTTTAATTTATTTGCTGGTTAGTGTTTTCATGCATTACCTTCAGTACTCATGGTTATCATGAGCCAATTAAGACAATACATACACCAGGGGGAGTTCTTGGAATCCAACTAACTTACTGGGGGAACGTGCCTTGCCCGAGCTTGTATGAAATTCAGCTTTTCTAGTAAAACCCAATTTATCTATTATTCGTTTGACACTTTTTAATCCAGTTTCTACTAGATGTACTGATGAAAAAATTTGAGCCTGTAAAATCAAAATGGAAAAAATTTCAAAGTCGTGGAGAAACCTATGAAGAGTACTTTACATCTTTATTAGATGTTGAAACCATATCTACAGAACAAAAGTTAATTTCTAAAAACAAAGTAGAGGAAACTCAAACCTTCAACTTTAAACTTAATAAAGAATACATAAATCATTCTGAAGCAGACTTCGTAGATCTTGTACGTTGGACACTAGCGCAGGCAGTTTGTTATCAGATAATCAATCAGGAATACTCGTCTATACGGCAAAATTTAAGATCTGATCTTGAGAAGATTGCTGTCAGATATCAAAAATTAACTTCGGGTTTCAAATTGAAATATGACGCTATAAAACTTCAATCTGCATTGGCAGATGTGGACTATCAGTTCGCATCAACTATGGAGCACTCAAATTTCATAGATTTAAATAGTTTGGACTTAAAAAATGTTAACCTACTCTTTGTAGAACAGTTTTTGTCTCAAAGTACCTTCAAAGATCAAAGGAAAGTTCTAAAAAGTAAGTATATTCATTCTCTTTGGTTAGTTCGAGAAAGCTTTTACTGCAAATTCGACTCAGAGGCAGAGGCAAAGTTTAAAGCTTTTTTAAAGAATGAAATCTATCCAAACAAGGGTCTATCTGATTTTTTAAAAGAAGCTAAGATCAAAAATAGCGAAGATTTTAAGGCTGCCTCAGAAGAAGATAAGAAGTACATTATTGAAGAAGACTCTTTCGATTTATTCCACAAATCCATTCTAAAAACATTACAGAGACATACCACTAAAAATTTTACTGTAATCAACGACAAACAGCTTAAAAAATAATTTTGTCTGTCTCTGTTAACTAGACGCCACCCTCTGTAGAACCTCCAAATTATAGGAGGAACAATGCTACTCACAATAGATCAACTTAAACAAAAACTCGGAGTTAAAGAATCCTGGCTTAGAAGCATGGTCTTTAAACGTAAAATTCCATGCATTCGCATAGGTCGTTTAATTCGCTTTGATGAAAATAAGATAAATCAGTGGATTATGTCAAATTCGTCTAAAGATCCGTCAGCTAATATTCATATTAAAACCAACTAATAACCGTTAAAGATAAGGATACAGAATGAACAAAGATCATTTGAAGAAAACATCTAAGGCAGATGAATCAAAAAAGCCAATGAGTGAGAAAGAGAAAGAAATGCGAAATGAGTTCAGCTTATTTCAAAAATCACCAAAAGAACTTAAGTTAGATTTTCTGATAAACAAACTAACCAAAGAAGTCGAAAAATCATATAATGCTCGAACGTTCTTAGACAAGAATTCTATTTGCTACATTCAGCTAGAATCTCGTTCCTATAATAAAAGTATCTTTAAAATTAATTCATTAAATTTTGAAAATTTTCTAAAAATACAACTTAATATTAAAAATAAGAAAATTTTAAAATCAGTTGTGGAGCACTTCACTTTAGAGGCGACTAAGGATCAGGATGGTGAAAGAATTAAAGTCTTTCATAGAGTTGCAATAAATGATTACGCTGATGAAATTTGTATCGATTTACAAGATCATAAAAACTTTATTCGTATTAATGAAGACAGCTGGGAAATAACTGATGAAGTACCCTACAAGTTTCTTACTAACAATAAGATGCTTAAAATGCCAATGCCAGTAAGACATGAGATCTCTGATTTTATTAATGATTTCCATTCTATGTTTCCTTTTGGAAAGGAAGGCAATCTTCTTGCTATTGCGTTCCTGGTTAAATGCTTATTCAGAGGATACGGTGAAGATCCTATTCTAGTTATTAATGGAGCACAGAGCTCTGGAAAAACAGTTGCCAGCTCAAGATTAAAATCATTGATAAACCCAACATCACCAATGAATTTAATGTTTCCAAAATTGGACAGACACTTTGCTGCTCAAGCAAACAATACATATTTATTACTCTATGATAACTCTGGTGATGTATCGAATGATTTAGCAGATATGTTTTGTGTTATGTCTTCAGGTGGCGGAGGTATTGCCAGAAGTAGTATGCATTCACTGGTTGATGAGACAGCTATTAGCCTTGATCAACCTTGCATTATAAGTGGTATAGACAATCCGTCTACACGACCCGATTTCGCTGATCGTGCAATCTATATATCAACGAAAAAAATGTCTGATAAAAGAAGAATAAGTAAAATTTCACTACAGCAACAGTTTCAAGAATTTCTACCATGTTTATTAGGTGGATTATATGAAATATGCTCACAGTGCTTAAATATTTTACCAACGATTAGAACACAAAACTTGCCGAGGCTTACTGACTTCGCTCGTATTTGTTTAGCATTAGAACGAATTCCAGAACTTGGTGCTGAAGATTTACTTGAAAGCTATAAGAACAATGCAAAGCAAAAAGTAAGCGAACAATTCAATAACAATCCGCTTTGCACGCTTATACTTACAGTTCTTAAAGATTCAAATAATCCAAAATCGGAATTAAGCGGAACTGCACTAGAAATTATAGATATACTTCAGAGCAATAAAAAACAGACCGTCAGTTATCCTGAAATGCATTACGCCAGAACATTCATTGGATTCTTACGAAGACATGAAACTCTTTTTAACGCACAAAAAATTGAATTAGAATTTAGTAAGAGAACATCTACTGGGGTTAAAATAAAAATCAAACTTATGGGTGATGACGATAATGATGATAATGACGATAATTCTTTATAGAAAAAAAAAATATAATATATATAAGCTCTTCTATCAATCTGTACGCTCAGCAGCCTAATAGCAAAAAATACTCAATTAACATGAGTTCTTTCAGTTTACTTATAAATATGTTAAAAGTGCCAAGCTTGAAATCAATCGAGACGGCTCTTTGAAAATTGGAAGAAATAAATGAAAGAACTCTATGGCCCCTTAAGGAGGGACTATGGAAACTATAAAATTAAAATCTGGAATCAAATACCGATCCAAACTAACAATAAACGGTAAAGTTCACAAAAGTCCTGTTTTTACCCGCAAATATGATTGTTCGCAGTGGCTTTCTGAACAAAAAGTTTTACGTGCAAAATATAGTGTTCACGGCGAAGAATACAAACTTCACCAGAAAATCACTCTCGAAGAATACATAAAACTTTGGATTGAGGGGAAACAGGCACAGGGTATAGCGAAATCGACACGTAAAAACTACGATATTTGCTTTCGTGTTCATATCCTGCCTTTTTTCCAAAATCGTGAAATGAAGTCGATTAGTAAAAATGAGATTGAGACTTTTCAAGTTAAAATCAGGGAAAACCACAATCCTTAAGGTACGAACATTATAGTTGCCACACTAAAAGCCGTATTTCGAGATGCAATAAAGGACGGTTATTTGATAAAAAGCCCGTGCGAGCATATCAGATCACTATCTTCAGATAAAAAATTAGATACGTTCTGGACCAAATCAGAAATCGATCAATTTTTGAAGGCTAATTACCATCATGATTTACACAGCTTTTTCTTAGTGGCTATAAATACGGGTATGAGATTGGGTGAAATCTGTGGATTATGTTGGGACCGAGTCAGCTTTAATGACAATTCTATTTCAATAACAAGAACTAGAGACAGACACGAGTTAAAAGAGCGAACTAAAACAAACATTATTCGAGTACTCCCTATGAATGCCATCACAAGAGCAACACTACTAAACTTAGCAAAAAACAACACATCAGCTTCAGATTATGTCTTTTTAGAAAAATCTGGACAGCCGATTGAAGTTCATCATGTCTACAGAAAGTTCCAAGCTGCGCAGAAAACTGCAAATCTTAAAAATCAAATTCGTTTTCACGATTTAAGACATACTTTTGCAAGCCAATACATTATGAACGGGGGAAGTATTTACGACTTACAGAAATTTTTAGGTCACACTAACATTTCGATGACGACACGGTACGCTCATCATTCGATGGAATACTTGCAAAATGCGATGACGAATTTCAATTTAGGTGAAGCAAAAGAATTTGTGGATAATGAATTGGCCCACATTTGGCCCATGAAAGATAAACTAGAAAATAAAAAATCTAATTTTTCTGAGGGAAATTCAAATGTTAGCTGATTTAAAATATAGAATGGTGGCCAGAGAGGGAATTGAACCCCCGACACAAGGATTTTCAGTCCTCTGCTCTACCAACTGAGCTACCTGGCCATTCTTGGTGCGAATCGAACTAGAAAATTAACGATTTGACTGGTTTAAGTCAACAAAACTCACGGATTTCGTTGGCTTAACAATCCCTAGGCTTTTACTTTTTTAAAAGCTTGCTCTAAATCCGCTAATAAATCCGCACAATCTTCAACTCCGACTGATAATCTGATTAAAGAATCATCAATTCCGAGTATTTTTCTTTGTTCTGCAGGAACAGACGCATGGGTCATAATCGCAGGATGTTCGATCAATGATTCAACCCCGCCCAGAGATTCTGCTAATGCAAAAACCTTAACAGATTCAAGAAATGTACGTGCAGATTCCATTCCGCCTTTAATAAAAAATGTAATCATTCCGCCAAAACCTGACATTTGTTTTTTTGCTAATGCATATTGCGGATGTGATTCTAAACCTGGATACACAGTTTTTTCCACAAGCGGATGCTTTTCTAAATATTTTGCGATCTTCATAGCGTTTTCTGCATGAGCTTTCATACGTAGTGGCAAAGTTTTTAAACTTCGAAGTGCTAAGAAAGAATCAAAGGCGCCTTGAACCCCGCCCATTGAATTACTTAAGAAAGCTAATTTTTCTGCGATTTTTGCATCAGATGTAACTGCTACTCCGCCGACTACATCACTGTGGCCACCAATGTATTTAGTTGCTGAATGAACGACAATATCTGCACCTAGTTCAAGCGGACGTTGAAAATACGGCGACATAAATGTGTTATCAACCACAACAAGAATATTTTTTTTGTGAGCAATTTCACAAATCGTTCTTATATCAGCTAATTTCAATGTAGGATTCGTTGGTGTTTCAACCCAAATCATTTTTGTATTTGGTAGAATACTTTTTTCAACCATTTCTATTTTAGTTAAATCAATATAAGAAAACTGAAGACCTTGGTTTTTTAAAACTTTATCAAAAAGTCTAAATGTGCCGCCGTACATATCATCCATAGCAATGATATGATCGTTAGCATTTAACATATGCATGATTGTTGTTGTTGCTGCGCAACCACTGGCAAAAGCAAAACCAAATTTTCCGCTTTCTAGATTAGCGATACAATTTTCATAAGCTTTTCGTGTTGGATTATGGGTTCGTGAATATTCCCAGCCTTTATGTACTCCTGGTGATTCTTGCACATATGTCGAAGTTAAATAAACTGGCGTCATAATCGCGCCAGTTGTTGGATCAGGGCTTTGACCAGCATGAATGGCCCGTGTATCAAAATGTAAATTATTTTTATTCATATGATTATCTTTCTTTATTTTATATTTAATTGGTTAAGCATCTCTGTAGCTTTAATTTCCACGTTAAAGGCCTTTTTCATCATTTCTGGATCCAGTAATTTATTATCAACCATCCATTGATCATTAAAGACTTTACTTAAATAAGCGCGACCTGAATCTGGCATTATAACAACAATTGTAGATGGTTTTTCTAGTTTTTCTGCGTGTTTCATGGCGCCTGCCAAGATAAGTCCACCAGATGGGCCAACACAAAGGCCTTCTTCAATCACAAGTCGACGAGTCATCGAAAACGCTTCTTGGTCATTCACTTGTACAAATCCGTCATACCAATTTAGTTTGCAGTTATCAGGAAGCATATCTTCGCCGACGCCTTCAACTAAATATGGTGTTGGTGGTGTAACAACTTTACCGTGATGATAAAGATCATTCAAAATGCTTCCGATTGGATCTATACAAATAATCTGTGTGTCTTTATTTTTCTCTTTTAAGTATTTTCCAGTTCCAGATAAAGTACCACCAGTACCAACTCCGGCAGCAAAAACATCAATTTTACCGTCAACTTGGTTAAAGATTTCAGGACCTGTGACATTATAATGTAAGTCTAGATTATCCAGATTGTGATACTGATTTGTATAAAAACAGTTTTCATTACTTGCGGCAATTTTTTTAGCCACAGAATAGTGACTCATTGGATCTTCGGGCTCAACACCTGATGGAGTAATCACAACTTTTGCTCCGTAGGCACGAAGAAGTGATCTTTTTTCTGTACTCATTTTTTCGGGTAAGACAAAAATACATTTATAACCCTTAACAGCAGCAACTAAAGCTAAACCCATTCCTGTGTTGCCAGATGTGGCTTCGATTATGGTTCCGCCAGGTTTTAATTCTCCCCGTTTTTCGGCGCCTTCAATAATCGCTAACGCAATTCGATCTTTAATTGATCCAGCAGGATTAAAATATTCCATTTTAGCTAAATACGTATGTTTTGTATTTCCAACGACTTTATTCAGCTTAACTAGTGGGGTTTTTCCGATTGTATCTAGAATATTGTTACTGACTTGTTTCATGATTCAACTTCTTTGCAGTTTTTTTCATTTTTATTGGGTTCACTTTTGTCATTCGATGAGTCGAATCTAATATAAAACTCATCAACTCGACTTGGTCTCCTGAATACGGAATGCTTAAGCGCTGACAAAGATCCTGGATCTTTGTAGTTTGCGGTTTATTCTTAATAAGTTCATTCATCAGATTCATTAAGTCGTCTTGATTTTTCATACATTAAAGCTAGCTTTTTACTGCCTTCGACACAAGTGAAGACTCAGAGCTGCAACAGAGACAAAGTCGGTACTAAAAGCAATAAACAAACAGCCGGGAAAATTAAAAAAATCAGTGGAATCTGCATAATTAAAGGAATCTTAGCCGTATGTGATGCTATATCATCCATGCAAATCTCGACATAATCGGCTTCAATCAGCTTCAATCGATCATAAATAGCCTGCCCTTGATAGCCTGATTGCAGTATATCTATTAATCCGCGATGTAAACACGCAAAGCCACTGACTTCAGAACGATTGACTACCCAATTTTTAAATTGAATTGCGAACTGATCTTGGTATTCAAATGCTAAATACCTTTCTATACCAATTTGAAACGTCTGATTTTTTTCGATGGCCCGTTGAACTTCCCAAATCAAATTCAATATTGATGGCAATTTTAGATTTTCCATTTAATTCTCTCTCCAAATTTAAAAATAACGAAAATTCCGATGCTTAAAAGCATCAGTGCGACAAAAATTGTCACAGGGTATTTGTAAATCTGCATTTCTAACCATGTAAAAACAAATAGCAGTAAGAATATTCCGACTGCAGTGATTGCTTGTGCTTTGATTTGCATGAGCGCAGCTCTCGACTTATGTCTCAAGCTTTGTTTTATTTTTAAATGAGCCTTCAATTGCAAAAATTGTTCATTCGTTTTGTAGTTTGAGCGGATAATCTGTGCCAAGTCTTCGAAAAAATCGACAGTGTAATTAAAATTTGTGACTTTCACTGACCCAATCGATGTGAATTCGATGTAGATGGGTTCATAAATCAGTTTCTCCTCGTGGTTTAAACTTAAAAAAACATCTTTTAATGCTGTTATTGCTGATTTGCCACTACGAATTTGAATAACAAGTGCATCTAAAAACCGGATTTGTGAATTTTCAAACACATTTAACAGTCTTTTTTCAAAATAAATGCGAATTAATATTAAGATTAGTAACTTTAGACCGATATAGATCATGAAATAGATCAGATGTTCTTTGAAAAATAGTAAAGCAAGCGTAGGTAGGTTCAGAATAAGCATCAAATGTTTCTTGTTTTTAGGAAAAATGAATCTCATTTTCTCAAGACGGCACAAAAATCTATCCGAAACGATCAATCCGAACACCGAAACTAGTAATAAAAGCATTTAATCCTCCGTTTTTACTAAAATGATCTTCGCAAAATTGATGCAAGGTTTATTTTAGTTGACGGATCAAATCAATTTGATAACAATTTTATATAGGGAGACTGAAAAGTCACAACAACAACAACGTGATCGCAGCAATGCGGTCATCCGGGAGGAGCAACCATGGCAAAGAAAAAAGCAAAAAAAGCTACTAAGAAAGCTGCAAAAAAATCTACAAAAAAAGCTACTAAAAAGAAAAAGAAGTAGTTGGTTTTGTAAAGCAGTCGCTTTCGAAGGGCTAATG
>JAYTPA010000032.1:0-11402 GCA_043747495.1 Bdellovibrio sp. | reverse complement strand
CTTCAAGGTGTCCGTTCTAAGGGCGCACCAGTTGGTTTAACAGTTTTAAATGACGGCAGTCTTTTAATTATGGATGATAAAAATAATTCGATCATTCGTTTGGCTGAAGGTAAAACCCACAAAACAGATCAGGACGCCAAAATAGGATTCGTAGCTACAGAAAATCAGAAAAAAACTTATTCACAGCTTTATCCCCAATTGCAAAAAAACTGTATGGCTTGCCATAGTGATTTGTACTCAACAAAAAATAGTGATGAAAGTTTAAAAAAGTTAATTGAACAGGGTTTGATTAATCCTCTTAATCCTGAAGCTAGTCGTTTATTTCAGCGATTAAAAACACAAACTATGCCACCCAAACCAAACACAATGACAAATGAAGATTACAATCAAATGTATAAAGACATTGATGCACTAAGTGAATTACTTAAGAATAATAAATAATACGTGTATCTAGTTCATAAAATCACGAAATCGAAATAATAATTTCTTAAGACGATCCTCAGTGGCCGTATCTTTTAAAATTCCTTTTTCATCAAAAGCCGTATGTGCCATTGATAAGCCAAACATATCAGGGAAAACATGCATACCTAAAGCTTCAAGAGGCACGCGCGTATGCCACAAACCACGAACACCGCCAAGTGCGCCCGGTGAGGCCGCAAGAAGCAAAGCATGCTTACCTGTAAGTGGCATTGGCTTTACCCGCGACAACCAGTCGATTGCATTTTTAAACCCACCAGGAATGCTGCCGTTATATTCGGGTGTTGAAAAAATAATTGCATCTGCATCAGAGATCTTCTGTCCTAGTTTTTTAGCGTTTTCAGGCAATCCTGATTGTGTTTCTAAATCACCGTCAAAAATAGGTAATGCATAATCATTAAATTGAATCACTTCAAATGCGTGATTCACTTTTTCTGTGTTAAGTATTCGATTTGAATTTTCAATGAGTTTTTTATTTAAAGAGTCTTTACGAAGTGATGTTGCCATCAATAAAATTTTTGCCATTGGGATTTCCTTTGTATTTTCAGTATCAAATGTAATTGATTTTCTGGCAAGGAGATGCATTTTATAGTTGTAATAATTAGTGTCAAAAATTTTGACATCTTATAAAGTGAATTACTATGGGCTATAGTCCTCATGTGAAAACAATCTTTCTTGGTTTTATTCTTATTATATCTTTATTCGGCTTGCAGCTTCAAGCTGCTAAGCCAGCTAGTTTACAACCGCGATTGGCGACCTTTCCGGTCAATGCAGCAATGGATCTAACTGTTGTTGATTTGTTCACAGCCCGTAAAATATTTAATGACATGGCTGCACAAGAAAATATCCCTTTTGCGTTTCCTGAACGCGGTTGTGAAGCTCGCGCCCATGCTATGGCGTTACTATTAGAAAAAGAAAACATTAAAACTGGTAAAATTTTTGCTACAGGATTCTTAAAAGTAAACACACCGAATACACCATCTGGTTTTGTTGTCTGGAGATACCACGTCGCTTTGACTTTAGGGGTTCGTCACCCTATCACGCAAGTTGTTGAAACCTATGTGATTGACCCTTCTCTTTTTAATAGACCTGTTAAAATTCATTATTGGGTAGCTTCGCAGATGCAAGATGAAAATAATCGTCTTGATCGCCTTGTGCAAACGCCCAGCTTTGTTTACGATCTTAATTTTACTGATGCCACGTCTGAATTAACATACAATTTAGCAGACGTAGACATGATGAATGAATACCTGGCTATTTACCTAAAAGTTCAAAAAGAACGACAAAAAGCTAACTAATACAGTGTTCTTTTAATCCACGTTAATATTAATATTTACCCATAAAAAGTTTTTTTATAATCCTTTACCCTTTATAATCCATCAGGTTTCTTAATAATAATCTGTAGCATGGCCCATCTATTGCCATAGCTTTTATTGAAAATTATTTTAAATAAAAGAAAGTTGGCTGCATTATGAATTCTTCATTGGACACTTCAATTTTAGAATCTGCTTTACCACCACCTCAGGTGATTTCAGGTCATTCGTTAATAAGTTGGCGCTCTGTTTTTGCTGGGCTCGTTGTGGCGCTGGTGACGTATGTAGGACTGATTACTTTAGGGATTGGCCTCGGTAGTTCTAATGCTGCAGTGCTTGCAAAAAACAGCCTGGGTAGCACTTCTGGGTTTTCGACAGGTGCCTCTGTGTGGATTGGGCTTTCTATTTTGTTTTCGCTATCTGCCGGAAGTTATTTTTCTGCAAGAACGTCAACGTTTACAGCTAGTCGCATGGGTGCCGCCCACGGAATTATAATAACAGCCCTATTTTTTGGACTGATGCTTTACGGATTTGGTCAGACAATGGGTCTTGGTGACAACGGGCTTAGTCGTGTAATGAGTACATTTGCTGTCAACAGCAGTCGTCTTTCTACAAACTTGCCTTTACAAAACAGTGTTGAAAACTCATTGGGCAATATCACCTTACGATCGGATTCTAGTGAAGTCGCAAAAGGTTTATTAAGTCGAATGGTGATGAATGATCCCGCTTCAGCAAAATCTTATCTCAGTATTCAAAGTGGTCTTGTCGGTGAAAGTTTAGATTCACGTTTTTCAAATATAGAAACTGAATTCAATGCACAAGCCCTGTCAATTATGAACAGCGCGACCAGTTTGCTTTCAAAAACATCATGGACGCTTTATTGGATGCTTATAATTGGATTAGGTTTTGCGATGCTCAGTGGGGTTGCGGGAACACGTACATATCAAAAAAAAATATTTCCTAAAAAAGAAAAAGTTGTCAAAAACTTTTCAAAAACCAGAACTGTTCCAGTTTTATAGAACAGGGTAAAAATATGAAATCGACAAAATCTAAAACTCAGCCCATTAAAAAATCAAACGATATTATTCAATTAATTACTCAAGATCACAAACCACTTAAAAAAATGATTCTTGTGCTTAAGGATCCTAAAATACTTATCACTAAAAAAAGACTGCTTTTTGAAAATTTCGCAACCAAGTTAACAACTCATCTTAAGGCCGAAGAATCTAGTTTATACTTTCATATGAAAAACGATCCATTACTCAGAATGGAAGGGCTTCAGGGTGACAGTGAACATCATTTGCTGGAGCAGCTTATATCTGAAGTCCATCAAATTAAAAATAATGATGATTTGTGGATGGTTAAGGTCAAATTGATTGCAGAACTGATCGATAGGCATATTCAAACTGAAGAACAGCACGTCTTCAAAAAAATAAAAAAAGTATGTAATTTAGATACACGTATGGATATTGGTATGGAATATTCCCGTCATTTGAATTCTGACAATCAATGGTATGTAGAAGGCTGGGGCGCCTCTAGCCATATAAAAACTTTTTTTGATAATGCAACAAATTAAGCAATTTGTATTTACTGTTTCACAATTAAATAAAATAGCTTTAGCCTGTATGTCATGGTTAAAAATAAATTTATTGATATCAATCAAACTGTTATTTTGTGTGGTCTTTTTAGTCTATTAGTTTTTTTTATTTTTTTAGGCCGTTTGCCCCAGGCCGAACATTTTCATCAATTTGCTGATGCTAGATTTTTTATTGTTCCAAACTTTCAAAATGTAGTCTCTAATTTAATTTTTTTATTTGCTTCTTTATACGCCGTTTTACGTATCGATTTTAAAAAAATCCAGCAAAATGAAAAAATTTATTTAATCACTCTCATTTTTGGAGTTTTTTTAACCTCATTGGGTTCAGCTTATTATCACTATAACCCGAATACAGAAACTTTGTTTTGGGACCGGCTACCGATGAGCTTTGGTTTTATTGGTTTTGTCATGTGGTTAGCCTCAAAAACGGCTGTGAAAAAAAATGATTTAGTTTTTTTCATTGTTGGATTGGTTCTTGCCGTTGGCTCGGTGATTTACTGGTCTTACACTGAAACTATCCAAAAGGGTGACTTAAGGCCATATCTGTTTGTTCAGTTTGGGGCAATATTAGCCACGTTGTTGATTGTTGTTTTATATCGAAAAGAAACTTATCCGCGGGCAGCTTGTTTTTATATGTTATTGTTTTACGTGTTAGCTAAAATTTCTGAAACTTTTGATATTCAGATTTATAAAATTTTGTCTGGTCTAACCAGCGGTCACGCCCTAAAGCATTTGCTTGCTGGCTACGGAATTTATTTATTTTTTAAAAATCTTCCGCAAAAGAAAACTTAGTTCTTTTGTTTTAGTTTAGTCCACAACATTGTTAGAAAAAACTGTTGTCCACTGAGGATCATTGTACTGACTAGCTGGCGTTACAGTTCGGCGCGACCAAGGAATGTTTCCTAAATACCATTTTGTCCAAAATTCAACGTCAGCATTTGGGTTGTTTTTAAATAGTTGTTCAAAGGATTCAATCTTTCCGATATTCACTCCGATTTGTTGGTATATATCGTAAACATATTTGGAACAAAAATATCTTTTGCCATTATCGTAATCAAAACCTTGATGATAAAAGTAGCCCAAACGTTCAGCAGCTGCTTGTTGTAATATGGAAATATGTTTTGCATTTAAAGCCTGGTTATATCTTTTCAAAGAAACCTGAGCGTTCATAGATCTGCCAACAAATTCACAAAGCGGTGTAATCGAACTTTTAGGCACGCGGCTTTCATAAACTACCCACTGGCCATTTTTTTGAAAGACAACTCCAACGTGTGAAGTCCAAGATTTCGTAAGCTCTGCGACTTCTCTAAAAACAAAAGCATCAACAGCTGTAAACAAAACATCACCAGGCTGAACATAGGGTATTAGCTTCGTACACGTCGGATCTTGTTTAGGGCGGGCAGCATTGACTGTAGCAGCAAAAACCAAAGCTAAAAAACTGAAACTGATTGTCATTTTTAAGAGCGTGTTTTTCATGATTTGGAGTTTCAATCTTACCGCCTATTCGATCAAGCTAAAAGTGACTTAATTAGTCACTTTGTAATAATTTAAAACATTATTTAAGCTGAAAATCATCATATTTGCAGCTTTAGGTGGCACATTGTGTGCACCGTTTATATTTGGTTTAGGATCAATTTTAAGCCAAAAGGTGTATCATTATGAGATCATTTGTTAAACAAACGGTTCGATTTACAGTTCGTTTTGTAGCAATTTTAGTTGTTTGTTCAACAGGACACAGCTTGGTCCTATCAAATGATGTGATTACGGCTTCGCAAGATATTTTGTTGTTAACTCAACGTCAAAACCTACAGGCCACTGCTTGTAAAACGATTTTAGCTGACCTTAATAAAAGTCTCTATGAATTGAAGTCAGATCATTTTAAAAATATGAGTTCTGTCTCTAGCCTGGATCAGCAAGATGCCATAAGCCGCCTTTTTGAAGCTCGCATGCAGCTGAATTACCGTTTAAGGGATTTTTTAGCTGAAAAGAAATTTCAAAATCGCACAGAGCTTGAAAGCTGCGCCAACGAAATAAGAAAATCTCATCGCAGCCTACGCGGTTTGGAAGATCGCATTGGTTTAACTGTTTTAAGATTGCAAAAAAAGTTGAAAAATTTAGGGATTGTTGGTTTGCCAGGTTCTGATTTGGGTTTGAAACCTTTTATTGAAAATCAATGGCCGAATTTAATGGTTAACAGAAACGTTATTCCTAACGGTCAGTTTAAATTATCTGATCTTCAAAACGGTGACTTTGTTTTAACAAGAGGCACGACATTTGCCAGCACTGTCATTAGCCGAATCAGCGAAGTTGATAGTCAGTTTAGTCATATCGGTATTATTTATATTGATGATGGTTCACTCTTTGGAGAAAAAAATAAAGGTCACGTTTACGTCGTAGAATCTGAGCCCGATTACGGATTACAAATTGTTTCACTAAACCATTTTTTACAAAGCGACAAAAATAGACTTGTCGTTTATCGCTATAAATCAGCAACAAAAGATCCTAGCCTAACACCTGATGCAGAAGTGGCTGCGCGTGCTGCAAAGTTTCTAGCAGAAAAAGCTGATGTAAGACCAAACCCTTTTGATGTAGCGGGAACTGACACGACAATGGCTGATCGTCTTAAGGTTTTAGGTGAGCAAAAAATTAAACGCATTAACTACAATTTTGAAATGGATATGAAAGTTGAGTCATCTCTATTTTGTTCGCAAGCTATTTCATACGCTTTGCAAAACGCCTGTACTCAAACCGGAGTCAAGTGTGAAACGTTTTCCGAAGTCGGCAATACTTCAGAGCAACTATTCCCTTTATTACAATCCAAAATTTCTATTGAAAAAAATGGTTTTGCTAAACTACTAAAATTAAAAGCTTCGGAAACTTTTTCTCCGGCCGATGTTGAAGTAGAGCCCCGTTTTGAAGTTGTCGCCGAATGGAGAGATTTTTCTTATGCATCATACACGCGCTTGCAAGATCTAGCGATGACTAAAATATTTCAATTAATGGAAACTTATGAATACGAATTTATTGAAACAGCTGAATTAAAAGTTTTTACGGAAATTAGCAGTGCGATGTTAAAGAAAGCTAACAAAATGCCAGAAAACATGCCTGAAGGTTTAACCAAAGGATCCCTCTATATGGCTTTTTTAACTTGGTACACTGGCCCAGGTTCGCTGATTTCAAATACAGTTGAAAACTTAAATGAACAAAAAATTATTGGGATTCTTAAATCCATGGGTTTATCGCAAGCTACAATTGCTGAAATAAACACAAGTGGTATCCATCACGAAATGACAACGCAAAAATTAAAAAAATTATTGGTACGTATTTTAAAACAGAAAAGCTTAGTTTCTTTTGTGCAAGATTTGGAAGACTACCAAATTAATAAAACGGGCTTTTATTTGACTGAAAGTCAAATGTCTAACGTCATTGATGAAGCCCGCAAACAAGACTGCTTGCTTTATCAAGAAATAGCTTCAACGACATCGGTTAAGGGTGTTACAGAAAAACCCGGCAAAAGAACGACTTTGTTCATGCATGACTTAGTCCGTAAAAACCAAGCCGACCCGTTGAAAGCTTGTGAAATTAACAGACTGCCTTTGAATAATTTTTAATTAAATGGGAACTACTATGAAAAAAACATTTTTAAAAAGAACGTTACTTATCTTAGGATTTAGTTTTACACACAGCTTGGCGTTTTCACAAGTGGGGCTTAGCCCGCTAGCAGAAAACCAACGCTATTCGTTTATTACCGTAACACCATCGACTAAATCTAGTTCAGAAACAGAAAAGCTTAAAAAAATTATTGAATCTCAAGTTCAAAGTATTGCTGAAGAAGCTATCAAGACCACGGTTTTGGCTTTAGGTAACAAAAACAATATGACCCAGATATTTGTACAACTGGGACAAGAAATGAATAAAAAATTATCGCCTTTTATTCAAGAGATTAATAATAACTTACCAAAAGAAGAGCCGCTTGTTTTTTCAACGTATATCACGCCTTACGATATAATTGAAAAAGCGACGCCGCTGCATTTACCAGTTATTAATGAGGCTCAAATGTATGCTTTTGACCGCGGTCAGCACACTGAGCAGCAGGGTTATCAGCTCTATACAAATTTAAAGTCTAATATTTTAAACATTCCCGTTAATAAAGCTGAAGAGTTTCAATTTGTAACTTTAGCTTCACACATCCGCTTAATTAAAAATTATGTGCATGTCAAAATTCAACTTATGGGCCAATTAAAATCACATAAAATGGCTTTTTTAAAATCAAATGATGAAGTAAATATTTCTCATTTAAGTATTGAATCAACTAAAAACGAAAAGCCTTTAGTTTTAGTTGATATTACTCAACAAATTGCAACTTCAGCTAAAGACAAAGTTAAACTTCCTGAAGTTAATTTAGATTTTGGTCAGTTTGGTGGCTTTTCGGGTGGTTACGCTGGTCGCTTCGTAGGAGAGCTACAAATATATAAAGATTTAACGACAAATGATGGTTGCAGTCGTAAAATTGGATTTACACCAAGACTTATTGGCAAACTAGGTGCAGCTCCTGCTGGCAGAAGTTTCTTTAAATACCCTGTTAATAAATTTTTGAAAGATCGTCCTGTTAACTTTCATATTTTTTCTTTAAAGCTGAACCCTGAAACATTCAAGGTTAGTGAGATGCAAGTGGTCACAAGTCTAAATGATTATTCTTTCTTAAGTTGTGTTGAAGCAGAAGATGTAAGTAAGAAATTTATGGGTGAAGCCAATGCGGCCATCGACGAAGCTTTTAAATCTATTTACAAACAAGATGCCGTGTCAGAAGAAATGGTTCAGGCTCTGTTCGAATAAACTCTAGACCAGATCTTAGTCTGGAATGTTTAACAATTAAACCTACTTTGGTTGGGTTTTCATCCGGTTTACTTATGAAAAAACGCTGTCGTGTCGATAGGTTAATCGGAGTAAACCTATGTCATTTAATTATAATAAATATAAATCGCATTCTGATGATAGCTTTTGGACATCGTATTCAGATCTGTTCCTTGGATTATCATCTATATTTTTGCTACTATATGTTGTCGCCAGTTTAAGAAACAGCACTGACAGCTTACAAGTGCAAACTGAAAATCAAAATTTAAAAGTTAAAGTTAACGATTTAGAAAATCAGTTACAAATGTATGAAGAGGTAAAAAATAATTACCTTAATACAAGTGCTGAAAAATCTGAATTAGAAGAATATCAAGAGCTAATGGATAAACTGACGTTGTTGCAAGATGACGCTAAAAATGAAAAAGATAAGTTGCGTCAAGTTGCTAAAGAAAATGAAAGAAAAGAGCTGGCTCTTAATAAATATCAAAAAATGATTCGTAACATGATTAATTCGAATAAATTTTCGAAAGTTAAAATTAGCAACCGTGATGTTGTCATCAACGAACAAGATGTAGAAATTACTGATCAACAAAATCAAATCACAGGTCTAAATACTGTTATTGATTCCAAAGAACAAGAAATTCAGAATCGCGAAATTAAAATTAAATCCATTAATGATGATTTAGCAAAAAAAGCGGCTCAGTTAAAGGCCACATATAAAAAAGCTAAACTCAGTCAAAAAGCTTACCAAAAAAAGCTCAGCGACTTGAACGAAATGGCTAAACAACAAGTTGTCGTTCTCAAAAATCAAAACGATCGTACTTTGGGCGAACTTGAATCTGCTAAAAATAAATTAGCTAGCACTCAAAATGCTTTAGCCAATACTGAAAGTGCCTTAAGCAGTACTTCTCAACAACTTGGTCAAACACAGCAAGCTTTAAGTCAAAAAGGCCAAGAGTTAGCTAATTTAAATGGCCAGCTAGCACAAGCAGCAGCTGAGACACAAAATAAAATTAATGCTTTAAAAGGCCAATTTGCAGAAGGTCTTGCAAAAGAAAAAGCGGCTTTTGGTGCAGCACTCAGTGCGCAGAAAAATTTAGGTGCTGCTGAAATCGCACGTCGTGAAGCTGCCTTTAAAAACGAGATGGCCGGTAAAGAACGTAAACTTGCTGGTGAAATTGCGGGTCTAAGTGGTCAGTTAAAAAATACTGAGGGTCAATTAGCACAAGTCAGATCTGAATTAGAAGCGCGTAAAGGTGTCGCTAAAGAAATCCAAAAAGGATTTGCAAAAGCGGGAATCAAAGCGGATATCGATTTAAATACAGGCGATGTGCAAATCGATTTCGGTCAAGCGCATTTTGATAACGATTCCTCTGCTTTAAAAGAAGAAATGAAAAAGATTTTACAAAGTGCAGTTCCTATCTATTCTAAATCGCTTTTTGGTAATCCAAAAGTTTCAGACAAAATTACTGCTGTTGAAATTATTGGTTTCGCGTCACCGACTTACAAAGGTAAATTTGTTAATCCAAAATCAACTAAGCCCGAAGACGTTCAAGCTTTAAAATATAATATGGATTTAAGTTATAAACGCGCAAATTCTATTTTTGGATATATATTAGATAATAAAGACATGAATTTTGAATATCGTAATTCATTAATCCCGTCATTAAAAGTTTCAGGTCGAAGCTTTCTGGATTTAATGAAAGCCGACCGAACAATTAGTTCTGCAGAGGACTACTGTGTTGTTAATGATTGTAAAAAAAGTCAAAGAGTAATTATTAGATTTAGCATGGATAAGAAATAGGGGTACACATGGAAAATATAACGTTACAAAATTTAACAAAGTGGTTTATTGCATATTTACCATATGCTTTAACGACCGTGTTTGTTGCAGCCGCATTTTTAAGATGGGCTATATACTACACTGTTCGTCGTCATGAGTGGTTTGCTCGTGAATTCGAAAAGCGTGTACACAGATATATCGATTCAGATGTCGCAAATAAAACTGCAAAAGACGTTTCGTTTTATGTGTTAACTAAAAAACTTTTAGAAAAAACATATTACGAAGTTTTTGCATCAAGAGATCGCAAACATCACGACAATATGGATCATGTGATGTCTGGCCATGATCGCATGTTCTTGGTTAAACAAGGCTGTGCTTGGTTGGTAAAAGATATTTTAAAACAATTAAAACATTTAAAATGGTCTAAAGAGACTCCTAAACTAATGCACATCACAAAAGCAACGATACACCATAATCCGTGCTTCAATAAAGTTTTTGGGATTCTTCCGATGTCTGGTCTAAATGACATATTAAGTATTTTACCGGGTTTATTTATCGTAGCTGGTATCTTAGGAACATTCTTGGGTATCAAAGGCGGTATCATCGAACTAGGTTCGATGGATTTACAAGATATCGACGGAACAAGAACAGTTATGAATAACTTTCTTCAGGAAATTGCTTTCGCGATGTCTGCATCTATCGTAGGTATTATGTTTTCATTGTCTTTGCATTTGGTTAATACAAGCTGGAGCCCTGAAAGAGTATACGTGTCTTTAATTGATCGCATGGAAAGTTCAATGGATTTATTATGGTACAGATCTGACAACAATGTTTTACCAAGTGAAATTGAAAAATTTGATGAAAATCGTGATCCAGTCGAAGCTTTAGCAGAAGAATCGATTAATATTGAAATTCTTAAATCGCAGAAACAAATGTCAAAAGCGGGATAGATGGTTACATGAAAAGTGGGCTAAATGGCAAAATTAAAGTGACATTACGGACTGGTCAAACTGACCAGTCATTGTCATTTGATAAGCCTACGCTCTCTTTAGGCAGAGCTCCTGATTCTGATATTTTCATTTCTGACAGCAAAGTTTCTAAAAAACATCTCAGCATCGTTTTTGAAAATGGCTTTATCAAAATTAAAGATCTTAATTCCTCAAACGGAACCTTTGTTAATGGTCATCGCATTATCGCGAACAATTTTATACTTGTAACTGAAGACGATGTTATCCGCGTAGGAAATGTTGATTCAACTCTAAAAATTAAGTATGAACCGCGCCCGGCGAAGACAATAACTCCACCGCCACCACAGTTTGTTGCGGCTGACCCGGATAAAAATACACAAGCTATTTTCCCTCAACCAGCTCCACAAACG
>JAYTPA010000031.1:0-5201 GCA_043747495.1 Bdellovibrio sp. | reverse complement strand
CAAAAGAGGTGTTTACATGTCTAATTTCAAAGTTGGCGATCATGCAGTTTATCCAGGTCATGGCGTTGGTCGTATTGATAAGATTGAAATCAAAGAGATTTTAGGTGCGAAACATGAATTCTATTCTGTTCTTATTTTAGAAACAGGCATGAAAGTGATGATTCCTGCCTCTAATATTAAGTCAGTGGGCCTTAGACACCTGATTTCTAAAGAAGAAGGCACTCAAGTTGTGACTATTCTTAAAGACAAAAATGTTAAAATTGATACTCAGACTTGGAATCGTAGATACCGTGAATACACTGATAAAATTAAAACCGGTTCAGTTGTTGAAATCGCTGGCGTATTACGTGATCTATATGTCCTTAAAAATGAAAAAGAATTAAGCTTTGGCGAAAAGAAAATGCTTGAGACGGCTAGAAATTTATTAGTTAAAGAGCTTAATTTAGCCCCTGAAGTTCAAGAAATCGTGACGCAGGATCAAGATATTAAAGACATCTTTCAATAAACTGTACTTTTTTAAGTAAAACTGTACGGCCTCAAAAATTTAGGACAAAATAAAAACCGAATCTAAAAAATTCGGTTTTTTTATTTGAGGAGTCCTATGTCAACACAACCGTTACTGAATCCTGGTTTTACTGAAGTCCGCACACGGTTTGCGCCAAGCCCAACTGGCTTTTTACATGTTGGTGGCGCCAGATCTGCTTTGTTCAATTTACTTTTCGCTAAAAAAAATAATGGAAAATTTATTTTACGTATTGAAGACACGGATCAAGCTAGATCGACTGATGAATCGTTAAAGATGATGGTCTCAGATATGAAGTGGTTAGGCCTTGATTGGGATGAAGGCGTTGACCCAGTAACACTTAAAGATGTCGGCCCTTACGCTCCTTATAGACAATCACAGCGCTTAGATATTTACAAAAAAGTGGCTGATGAATTATTAAAGTCAGGTAAAGCATTTTATTGTTTTATGACTGATGCTGAAATCGATGCTGAACGTGAAAAAATAAAAGCTATCAATCAAAACGCTCATGTTGAATCACCTTATGCAGATTGGACTTTAGCGCAAGCTGAAGCCGAAATGAAAACATCAGGTAAAAAACCAGTTGTCAGATTTAAGACAAAACATTTACGTAAAGATTATATTTTAAACGATTTGATCCGCGGTGAAGTTAAATTTCCATCAGACATGGTGGGTGATTTTGTTTTATTAAGATCAGACGGCATGCCGGTCTATAATTTTTGTTGTGTAGTTGATGATCACATGATGAAGATTTCGCACGTGCTGCGTGCTGAAGAGCATTTACCAAATACGCTTCGTCAATTAATGATCTATGAAGCCATGAATTGGGCCCAGCCACAATTCGGTCATATTTCTTTAGTGCTGGATGAAGATCGTCAAAAATTATCAAAACGTAAAGGTGCCGTGGCCTGCGATAATTTTCGTCTTGAGGGCTATTTACCATCAGCGATGAATAATTTTATGGCGCTAATGGGTTGGTCACACCCAGAAGGAAAAGAAATTTTTGATATGGATGAAATGATCAAACTATTTAGTCTTGAAAGATTAAATGCGTCAGGTGCTGTGTTTGACCGTGTAAAATTAAAATGGACGAACGCACAGCACTTAAGAACTTTAGATAATCAGACTTTATGGTCGATGATAAAAATTCATTTAGATGAAAAAGGAATTCACTATCATTCAGATGTTTCATGGCAGCAAAAATCTGTGGAAGCTTTTAAAGTTAAAATGGAAGTTTTAGCTGACGCAGTCACATTATACACAAACTTAGATGATTCAAAATTCAAGATTTCAGATGATTCTAAAGAAGCTTTATCATGGGAGCCCACAAAAAAAGTTTTAGCTGTTTGGAAAAGTCTAATCGAAAAACATTCCACAGAAAATTTCACTGAAGCTGATTTCATCAATATGGAAAATACTGTTAAAGCCGAAGCCCAAGTGAAAGGTAAAAATTTATTTATGCCTTTACGCGTAGCCGTAATCGGTCAACCGCACGGCACGGAAGTTAAGTTATTAGTGCCGCTGATGACTAAAAAAAGTTTACTTCACCGGGTAAATTTAGTTGTCGATTTAGTTATAGGAAACTCTCATGCTTAAGATTTATAATTCGCTGGGTAAAAAAACTGAAGACTTCAAACCCTTGAAGGCACCGCATGTGACAATGTATGTGTGTGGCCCCACAGTTTATTCTTACTTACATGTGGGTAATTTCAGAGGCCCGGTTTTTTTTAATTTTGTACGCAACTGGTTAGAACATTCAGGTTATCAAGTTAAGTATGCTTTAAATTTCACTGATGTGGATGATAAAATTATAAACCGCGCTACGGAAGAAAAAAAGACACCCCAAGAAATTTCTGAGTTTTATATTCAAGAATACAAAAAAGATTTTACTGATTTAGAACTGAGAGCTCATGATTATAATCCAAAAGTTTCTGATCACATGAATGATATTATTCAGATGATTGAAGCATTGATTGAAAGTAAAAAAGCCTACGTTGTAGAAGGTGATGTTAATTATTCAATTGAAAATTTTAATGACTACGGAAAACTATCTGGCCGTAAAGTCGAAGACCTTAAAGTTGGTGTTCGTATTGATGCTGACGAAAAAAAACAAAGCCCACTTGATTTTGCTTTATGGAAATCAGCTAAAGCCCATGAAGGCAGTGCGGGAAGCGCCTGGAAATCCCCATGGGGTCATGGCAGGCCTGGCTGGCATATTGAATGTTCAGCGATGGTTAAAAGTTTATTCGGTGATCAAATTGATATTCATGGTGGTGGATTAGATCTTATATTCCCACACCACGAAAATGAAATTGCCCAAAGCGAAGGATGCTCTGGTCATGACTATGTAAAAACCTGGATGCATGTGAACATGCTTAATTTTGGTGGCAGCAAAATGTCGAAGTCACTAGGCAATGTAGTCACGATGCGTGATTTTTTAAAAAATCATCACGCTGAAATTTATAAATGGATGATTTTATCAGTTCATTACAGAAGTCTTGCTGATTTCAGTGATGCAGCAATTGATTTAGCGATTGCAGGATTGTCACGTGTGTATTCGTCGTTAGCGTTAGCGGATAGCTTAGTTTTAACCGGCGAAGCGTTTCAAGAAGATAGTGCGTATGAAACTGAATTGGATCTTGCTTGGACTAAAATAACAGAACATCTCAATGATGATTTTTCAACGCCGCAAGCAGTGGCTGTTGTCTTTGAGCAAATTAGAAAATTTAATTCGCAGTTTAAGCGCGGCATGAAATCAAATGCTGTAATCTCTTCAAAAGCTCAAATGTTTTTACAATTTGTTCGTAAACTTGGGGCTGTGATGTCGCTATTTAATCAGCCCGCTGAAAAGTTTTTAAAAGAGTTGGATTTGAAACTCTTAGAGAAAATGAATGTTAAATCTCAGGATATTGATCTATTAGTGGCTGAACGATCTAAAGCCCGTGATAATAAAGATTATGCAAAGTCTGACGAAATCAGAAAAAAATTAACAGATTTAAAAATTGCAGTCAGTGATACGCCATCTGGTAGTTACTGGGAAGTTAGTAAATAATTTGGAAAAAAAAACCAAAAAAGATAAAAAAACATATAAAAAGAATTTTAAATTGGTTTCACCGTTTAAACCAGACGGTGATCAACCTAAAGCTATCGAAAATATCGTAGCTCATTTCAGATCTGGAATAAAGCATCAGACATTATTAGGAGTTACGGGGTCAGGTAAAACATTTACGATGGCGCACGCTATTCAGCAATTAAATGTGCCTGCTTTAGTGCTTGCACCTAATAAAACCTTAGCAGCCCAGTTGTATGCTGAAATGAAAGAATTATTTCCTGAAAATGCGGTGGAGTATTTTGTTTCTTATTACGATTATTACCAGCCAGAGGCCTATGTGCCCTCATCAGATACTTACATTGAAAAAGATTCCGCGATCAATGAACAAATCGATCGCATGCGCCATAGCGCTACAAGATCCTTATTTGATCGTCGCGATGTGATTATTGTGTCCAGTGTGTCTTGTATCTACGGTTTAGGATCGCCAGAGGCCTATGAGGGCATGATGGTGCAAGTCGTAGACGGGCAAAAACTAAAACGGGATGATCTGCTTCGTGAATTAATCCGTATTCAATACACCAGAAATAACGTGGATTTTTCCCGCGGTATGATCCGTGTGCGCGGTGACGTGGTGGAAGTTTTCCCGCCTTATGAAGAAGAACGTGTCATCAGAATTGAATTTTTCGGTGATTTTGTGGATCGTATTTCATGGATTGATCCTTTAACTGGAATCAACTACGAAGATCTGGATCAAATCGGTATTTACCCGGGGTCGCATTATGCCACAGGCGACGATTCAATTAAAAAAGCCATTGTGACCATTCAAGATGAGTTACGTGATAGGTTAGTGGATTTAAAAAATAATATTAAATTTTTAGAAGCTCAAAGATTAGAACAGCGAACTTATTACGACATTGAAATGATGGAACAGATTGGTTTCTGCCAAGGGATTGAAAACTATTCAAGGCATTTAACGGGTCGCGGGGCTGGTGAGCCTCCACCGACGTTGATTGAATATTTCCCAAAAGATTTTATCACTATTGTTGATGAATCACATATTACGATTCCACAAATTGGTGGCATGTACCGCGGTGACAGAGCACGAAAAACAACTTTAGTTGAGCACGGCTTTAGACTTCCGTCAGCGTTAGATAATAGACCGCTTAATTTTCAAGAATTTGAAAAACTTATGGATAAAGTTGTTTACGTATCGGCGACGCCTGCGCAATATGAACTGGATAAATCAAAGGGTTTGATTATTGAACAAATTATTCGACCAACGGGCCTGATAGATCCGATCGTTGAAGTCAGGCCCGTTAAAAATCAAGTCGATGATTTATTAACTGAAATCAGAGATCGCATCGCTAAAAAAGAACGTGTGTTAGTCACAACTTTAACAAAAAGATCATCTGAAGATTTAACAGAATATTACGAATCACTAGGAATCAAAGTTAAATATTTACACAGTGATATTGAAACGCTTGAAAGATCAGAAATAATTCGAGACTTACGTTTAGGTGTATTTGATGTATTAGTTGGAATTAATTTACTCCGAGAAGGTTTAGATATCCCAGAAGTCTCACTTGTAGGCATTACTGATGCTGATAAAGAAGGTTTTTTAAGATC
>JAYTPA010000030.1:0-9174 GCA_043747495.1 Bdellovibrio sp. | reverse complement strand
TTTCTTAAAATTAGTTGTGGTAAACCAATCTTATCGAAAACTCTTAACTATGCTTATCTTTTTGACTCATTGCCTTATACGTTTAAGCGTGGAGAACCGAAAAAATCAAAAAATAACTAACAATTTTTATACGACAGATTAACTCCAGTCATTTTGCTGGGGGTATCGGTCACGCTTTTTATTCCTGGGGATTTGTTTTTTTTTGAAAAGAGAATGAGGGGGCAATTGGAAATCAAGAAGCCAATGAAATTATAATAGCTATTGGGCTTAGTGATATTGGATTGTTGAGTATTTAAGCAGGAGTCTGCAAAAATTTGATAATCGTAATTTATTTTACGATTATCATAAATAAAGTATTGACAATCATAATGATAAATATGTATTCCACTAATTCAGGAGAAGTAAAAATGCAGCCTCGAAAAACAGTTCGCCAAATAATCAGTTTCTCAAAGGTCTATCGCTGGTACTTAGTTCTTACCTATGCGCTAATTATGCTTATACCACTTGTGATTGCATTAGGCAGCAATAAGCCACTCGATATAACATTCACAATCATATTCGTAATTATATGCGCACTAATTATAGGTATTTGTCTTGCGCCAAAGTTGCTTCCGATTTTTCTAATTTTTAAAAGATTAGAATCACTGATTAGAAAATATGTTGCGGACCCCAAACTTAACCTTAAGCAACAACCTGAGATACACTCTCTAAAACGGCTGCTTATTTTTATTTTCGTGATGAATATTATTTATTACGCAATTCCAATTAAAAATACGTCTGAAGCTGAAGTGCAGACTCTTCTTGGCAAAATTGAGAATCCAGTAATTGCGAGTTTGGCAAAAAGCTTTCTTACTGGTGATGCCTTTTGGTATTGGTATAATACTTTAACATCATGGGCGTATATTTCTTTCGATGGATTGATGCCGCTATTCTATCTCGTTCTTGGATATTGCGTACTCAGAATCGATTCAGAAAATAAGAAACTCAAAGAAGAATTGGATGAAGTGATTTGATGGGCGAAATAAAGTGTAGACTCGCAATACTTCTTTCAGAACGCGACTTGAAACTAAAAGATCTTGCTGAGAAAGTCGGTGTATCTGAAACTAACTTGTCTCTGCTTAAAACTGGCAAAGTGAAGGCAATACGCTTTTCAACATTAATTTCCATTTGCGAAGCTCTTAACTGTCAGCCTGGTGATCTACTGATTTATGAGGGAAAAAGAAGCCTTAGAGATGAAATTGTTTAACCGCCATAATTTCGTACAAAGCCGTCAATAACCCCCATCAACTTGATCAAATAAATTATCCAAATCCACAGACTTCAAAAAAGCTCTGTGGCTTTTTTATTTCTAAACTCTATCAAAATAAAACTTCAGCTGTTTTTAAGTTCAGCTAAGACATCCCAGCCAAACTTTTCTAGTTTGGCTTCGCCGATACCGTAGATAGTGGTCAATTGATTTATATTTTGCGGGTTTTTTATCGCTAATTGTCTAAGTGTTTGATCACTAAATATTACAAACGCTGGGGAATCTAATTCTTTGGCTTTTTGTTTGCGCCATTTCTTAAGTGTTAAAAAACGCTGCTCCTCTACCGTATTAAGTTTAATTTCTGTTTGTGCTGATTTCTTTTTTTTCAGCACAGTTTGGCTCTGCTTAACTGGTATTACTGGTTTAATCACACGACGGTCAGACTGGGGATCGCAAACATCGCAGTGCCCGCAATTTTCAATGCGTTGCGAATCTTTGTAATAGGTTAAGATTTCGGTATGGCGACATTCGCTTCCTTCAGAATAATTCACTAAACTTTCTAAAGTTTTCCAGCGCGAATCTTTAATGCGTGAAGGGGCGTCCGAGCTTTGAATAAAATAAGACTGCAAGCCTTTATCTTTGCGGGCATAAAGCATTAAACAAGTTGAGTTTAATCCATCTCGCCCTGCGCGCCCCATTTCTTGATAAAGAGAATCAATGTTTGCCGGCATTTGGTAATGCACAACAAGTCTGACATCTGGTTGATCTATGCCCATACCAAAAGCGTTTGTTGCAACAAGAACGCGAAGTTTTCCTTGAATATAATCTTGTTGAGTCGAATTTCTTTCCTCTGTAGAAAGGCCTGCATGGTAATATCCTGTTCCAGGAATTTTTTTCTGTAAAAAAGAAGCTATTTCTTCAGTTATTTTCCTGGTGCCACAATAAACTAAAACACGTCCCGTAGGATTTTGATTGAGGGCTTGCAATAGCAAACTGATTTTCATTTCTTCATCGGCACAGGTTTCGACCTGGTAATACAGATTCGGTCGATAAAATCCATAAACCATTTTATCAGGCTTATTTAACTTTAAATGACTTGAGATATCACGAAGCACAGTGGGTGTGGCTGAAGCCGTCAGCGCTAAAATGGGAACATCAGGTCTGAGTTCTTTTAAACTACTGAGTTGTGCGTATTCTTCTCTGAAATCGTGCCCCCATTGAGACACACAGTGGGCCTCATCGATTGCAAAAAGGCCAACATCTTGTGTTTTAATCCACTTATGAAAGCCTTCTTTTTGCGCCCGTTCTGGTGAAAGGTACAAAATAAACGGACCGCCTAAGTTCATCTGCTGAAAGATACTTTTTTTTTCAATATCAGACTGTCCGGAATGAAGTGCGCCTGAAGGAATTCCTAAACGCTGCATAGAGGCCACTTGGTCTTTCATTAATGCAATTAAAGGAGAAATGACGATCACAAGTTTTTGGAGATAAATAGCCGAAAACTGATAGCATAAAGATTTGCCTCCACCTGTTGGAAGAACTGCGAGCACATCTTTTTTATTAAGGACTGAAGATATAATTTCGCGTTGGCCTTGGCGAAATTCATTCAATTTAAAAGTTTGCTTCAGTAAGTTTTCAAATGTCATTAAAATCACTATCAAACTCTTCAAAATTTTCAAAGTCAATAAGACAGAACTTAGCCGGCTATTTATTGATTATTCAATTGAACCAAAGCTGCATTGATCCAGTTTTTATAAAACAAAACATTATTAAATACTGATGTTCCAGTACACGTATCTTTTGCTAATGTGCCGGCCACATAAGGATTATAAGCAGCAGCTACTGAAGTGATGCCCATTAAAACGAAATCTTCACCACGGGTCATTAAAACTGGGCCGCCAGAATCACCTTTGCAAATACCTCGGCCGATACTTTGATCGGCACTAAAATAGTTTTGTTGGGTCACGTAGGATTCAACTTTAAGTA
Organism: Bdellovibrio sp.; assembly: GCA_043747495.1. Classification (GTDB taxonomy): domain Bacteria; phylum Bdellovibrionota; class Bdellovibrionia; order Bdellovibrionales; family Bdellovibrionaceae; genus Pseudobdellovibrio. The sequence goes on along the minus strand of JAYTPA010000030.1, from coordinate 5,942 downwards.
ACGTAAATCTTAAAATACCGGGATCCATTTTTTCACGTGACGTATAACCATAACCAGCAACCACTGGCCAAATATTTTTTCGATCAGTCGTTGTTTCTAATAAAGTAATAGGTTTAAATTTAGCAGGTAAAGTGCCTTCAAATTTGATCAACGCTAAGTCATAATTAGGAGCATCTGATTTTGGAATAAGAGTCGATGTGTATTTTGGATGAACCAAAACAGCTTGAACTTTGTGACGCGCAAAAACAGCAAAAGTGGCATCATCAGCAACGATAAATAAATTGTTAATGTTAACTTTTGAAACACAGTGGGCTGCTGTTAAAGCCGTATCTGGCGAAATCAAAACAGCGCTACAAATAGAATGAGTAGAAGTGTCTGTCGTGTCTACTAGGCCAACTAGATGCGAAGCTAAATTAAATTGAGCTTGAGGTGTTAAATAAACACCGTCTGTAGGAATTGTGTGCCCACCAACAATAGCAAAACTGACTGTGCTAAAGCCTAAAATAAGTGTGACTGTGAGATTAGAAATTTTCATGAGTGTCCCCCGACAAAAAGCATGATAATCCCTTAGGCTTAAAAGCGATAGTGACAGGATTTTAGACATGTAAAAAGTAGTCTATCTATATGGGAGCTATCAGTTGACAAAGCCTAAAGGCAAGATCAGGCTTTTCATATGCCATCAATGTCAGGAATTTTTTCAGGATTAATTTTTGGAGTCATTGGTTTTTGGATGTTTCGCGAAGGAAAACGAAACGCCAATATAACTATTGTACTTATTGCGTTAGCTTTAATGATTTATCCGTATTTTACAGTAACCCCCGTGCAAGACTGGGGTATCGGGTTTGCTTTATGTGGTTTAGCTTATTACAAGTGGTAAACCAGTTACACACTTGTAATAGCTGTTTAAATCATTACTTCAAATCAAAACGGTCTAAGTTCATCACTTTAGTCCATGCGTTCACGAAATCAGTGACGAATTTCTTTTTAGAATCATCTTGAGCATAAACTTCAGAAAGCGCGCGAAGCTCTGAATTCGATCCGAAAACTAAATCGGCACGGGTGCCAGTCCATTTTAATTTTCCAGATGCGCGGTCATAACCTTCGAAAATTCCTTCAGCCGTTGTAGAAGCTTTCCATTGTGTTTTTACATCTAAAATGTTGATGAAAAAATCGTTTGTTAATGATCCTGGTTTTGTTGTGAGAACACCGTGTTTTGTTTGACCAAAATTAGCATTCAACGCGCGTAAGCCACCAACAAGCACTGTCATTTCAGGAGCCGTTAATTTTAACAACTGCGATTTATCCACTAACAATTCAGCGGCGTGATCGCCTAAGCCATCACAAAAATAATTTCTAAATCCATCAGCTGATGGTTCAAGAACAGCAAATGATTCTGTATCTGTTTGTTCTTGCGTGGTGTCCGCACGACCAGGCGTGAACGGAACAACAACTTTATGACCGGCTTTAACTGCGGCGGCTTCGATGCCAACGCTTCCGCCTAGAACTATCAAGTCAGCTAATGAAACTTTCTTTTTTGATTTGGCATTGAATGCGGATTGAATCGATTCAAGTTTTGTTAAAATCTTAGATAGTTCTTTAGGTTGGTTTACGGCCCAGTCTTTTTGCGGAGCCAATCTGATTCTTGCACCATTTGCGCCGCCACGAACATCAGAACCTCTGAATGTTGAAGCAGAAGCCCACGCCGTCGTAATTAATTGTGAATTCGATAAGCCCGATTTTAGAATTAATTTTTTTAAAGCAATAATGTCTTTATTATCGATCACGGCACCCTTAACTTTAGGAATAGGGTCTTGCCAAATTAATTCTTCTTTTGGAACTTCAGGGCCAAGATAACGAATGATGGGCCCCATATCCCGGTGGGTTAATTTAAACCAAGCTCTGGCAAAAGCATCAGCAAAAGCTTTTTGGTCTTTATGAAATTTCCGAGATATTTTTTCGTAAGCTGGATCCATTTTTAAAGCCAGATCAGCTGTTGTCATCATCGGTCTATGTTTTATTTTTGGATTATGAGCATCAGGAATCATATCTTTTTCTTCAACATTTTTAGCTGCCCATTGATGAGCCCCTGCAGGACTTTTTACAAGTTCCCATTCGTATTTAAAAAGCATTTCGAAATAGCCGTTATCCCATTTTGTTGGATTGGGTTTCCAAGCGCCTTCGATACCACTTGTTGTGGTGTGAATGCCTTTGCCTGATTCAAATTTATTAATCCAGCCAAAACCCATTTCTTCAAGCGGTGCGCCTTCTGGTTCTGGGCCAACAAGTTTTGCGCTTCCAGCCCCGTGAGCTTTACCGAACGTATGCCCACCAGCAACAAGGGCCACAGTTTCCTCGTCATTCATCGCCATACGGGCAAAAGTTTCACGTACATCGACTGCAGATAATAAAGGATCGGGATTTCCGTTAGGTCCTTCAGGATTGACGTAAATAAGACCCATTTGCACAGCAGCTAGCGGATTTTCTAAATCACGTTTGCCAGTGTAGCGTTTGTCTCCCATCCATTCAGTTTCAGAACCCCAGTAAATATCTTCTTCAGGTTCCCAGATATCTTCACGACCACCGCCGAAACCAAAAGTTTTAAAACCCATCGATTCTAAAGCCACATTACCTGCAAGAATCATCAGATCGGCCCAAGAAATTTTATTGCCGTATTTTTTTTTGATCGGCCATAGAAGTCTTCGGGCTTTATCTAAATTACCATTGTCAGGCCAACTGTTGAGCGGAGCGAAACGTTGATTGCCCGTAGCGCCGCCACCGCGACCATCAAACGTTCTGTAAGTTCCAGCGCTATGCCAAGTCATACGAATAAAAAAACCGCCGTAGTGACCCCAATCTGCAGGCCACCAGTCTTGTGAATCAGTCATTAATTTTTTAAGATCTTTTTTAAGTGCGGCGTAATCTAATTTTTTAAATTCTTTAGCGTAATCAAAAGTTTCATCCATCGGATTTGATTTTGCAGAATGCTGATGTAAAATTTTAAGATTAAGTTGTTTCGGCCACCAGTTTTTATTCGACTGTGCGCCTTTTTTAGCACCTGCTGCAGCGTTAGCCGCTGAAAATGGACATCCGGACATTGAAAACTCCTTTGTAGGTTTGTATGAAGAAACTGTAGGATAAGTTTTTAAAGCTGTCTAACAGATACAACATTGCATGCAGCGTCTACACAGATTTGATACTAAATTATTAATGTCAATCGCATTGACATTAATAAGAAATCCGCTATTCTTTTCTATATGAAGAAAAATAACCTGTTAGTATTTATTTTATCTGTGGTTCTTTTATAAAATATATTTTCTTGTGCCGGTGGCTCAGAAGAGGGTACGCCTGTTGTAACTAACCCTGAGACAACAACTTACACTGTGACTAATTCTGGTGCTTCAGATTATGTTTTCAACAATGTCATTGATCCAACTTTGACTCTTCGTAGAGGGACTACATACACTTTTAATTTAACTGTCAGTGGTCACCCTTTTTATATTAAAACGGCACAAGTTACCGGAACTGGTAGTGCTTATAATGACGGTGTTACGACAAATGGGGCCGAGACAGGAGCGTTTACATTTACAGTTCCTATGACAGCGCCCAATACACTTTATTATATCTGCTCATTGCATGGTGCAATGACAGGGATTATTAATATAATTAACTAAAAAGTATTCCTTTCATTTTCGCAATTAATTTCATTTTTGCTTTTTAAGGAAGCATGTCATCATCCAAAGCCAGAGCCAGATTGACTCTTTTAACCTTTATTTTTAATGGCACATTTTTTGACTATTAAAATACAAACGGTGCGAAAAGTTCAGATTCATACTTGAACTAAAAGTTCAGATTCATTTGGAGGCTATATATGAAAATGACTTGCTTAATGGTTTTAAGAAATTTGTTATTAGGTGCAGCATTTATGGGGATATTTGCGGTCACATCGGGCTGCGAATCTAAAAAAGCAGAACTAGGAACAGCAGAAAACCCGGTGAAGCTTTATTTTGTGCCATCAGTGGATGCCAAAGTTATCGAAACTTCAGGCCAACAATTTAAAGAATGGCTCGAAAAAAATACTCCTTACAAATATGAAATTGGAATTCCACAATCCTACATCGCAGTTGTTGAAGCCTTTGGTTCTAAACGCGCTGACGTGGCATCAATAAATACATTCGGTTACATCGAGGCTTTTGAAAAGTACGGCGTTGAAGCGCGCTTGACTGTTTTACGCCATGGTCTTGCAACATATCAATCACAGTTTATAACAAAAACTGATAGCACCATTAAATCCATTAAAGATTTAAACGGAAAGGATATCGCTTTTGTTGATCCCAGTTCGGCTTCGGGATATTTGCTGCCGCTTAAAATGTTAAAAGATAATAATGTCGTTGTTGATCAAGAAATTTTTGCCATGAGCCACGATTCGGTGATTTCACGAATTTATCAGGGGCAAGTTGATGCCGGAGCGACTTTTTATTCTCCGCCGTATAAGGGTGAAATTCAAGATGCCAGACGGCTGGTTAAAACTCAGTACCCTGATGTGGAAAAGAAAATAAAAATTATTGGTTTATCAGAACCTATTCTAAATGATCCCATTGTTTTTAGAAAAGGCATGCCTGAAGAAATGAAAAAAGTCATCGCTGAAGCTTTTGTTAAATATGTTTCAACACCTGAAGGTAAAGATGTTTTCAAAAAAACATACGGCGTAACAGATTTGCAACCAGCGACAGATAAAGATTATGAAGCTGTGCGGGCGACTTTTAAAAGTTTAAAAAAATCAGCTGAAGAAATGGTTAAGTTATAATGAATAGCGGTATAAATATTCTTGAAATTAAAGATTTAGTTAAAACTTATCCCAACGGAACTAAAGCCCTTAAAGGAGTTTCGTTTAATGTTAAAGAAGGGGAATTCTTAGTCATCATTGGTCTGAGCGGTTCTGGTAAATCAACATTACTTCGTTGTTTAAACCGATTAAGTGATCCCACAAGTGGCAGTGTCAAATACAACGGTCAAGAAATCGCAGGAAAAATTTCAACTTACAATAAAAAAGATGTTCGAAAAAATATTGCGATGATTTTTCAACAGTTTAATTTGATTCCACGACTGACAGTTTTAAAAAATGTACTGACTGGAAAATTAGGTTCAACCTCAACTTGGAAATCATTGTTGTCGCTTTTTAGTCAAAAAGATTTATCTGATGCTAAAAAATATCTTCATCTTGTCGGTATTTTAGAAAAAGCTTACATGCGTTCAGATCAGTTATCAGGCGGGCAGCAGCAGCGCGTAGCTATTGCGCGGGCGCTCATGCAAGAGCCAGAAATTATTTTAGCCGATGAGCCCGTAGCCAGTCTTGATCCAGCGACTTGTCATGTGGTTATGGATTATTTAAAAAAAGTGAATCAAGAATTAGGTGTGACGGTTATTGCAAATCTGCATTTTTTAAGTTTGGTTCGTAAATATGCCACCAGAGTGATTGCTTTACAAAATGGAGAAATCGTTTATGAAGGTGATCCAAATTTAATTAACGAGCAATGGTTTCAAAAAATTTATGGCACTGGTGCAGCTGAAGTTCACGTTAACTAAGGACCAAATCAGGGGTTTATGATGGGTAATTCAAATTTAAAAAGAATAATATTTGATTCATTAATGGGTGGTTACATTCTGATTATGCTTTTAGCCGTGGTCATAAGACCTACAGATGTTCAAATGTTAGATATCAGCGGTAACATGATTTTATTTTTAGGGCTTTGTTTGTTTTCAGGCGTAATGAGTGCTTTATTAAATAAAAACAAACACAAAACATTAGGTGAAATATTATTTGAATCAGCAGCACATAAAAGCTATGGAAAATCTAAAGTTTTTTATGAAACGACTTGGGGTTGGCAGCTTATTTTATTTTTGTTTCTGACATTAGCTGTTGGTTTTACGATGACCCGATTTTC
>JAYTPA010000029.1:0-2413 GCA_043747495.1 Bdellovibrio sp. | reverse complement strand
TGTAACATCAATAATTTTTGTCGAAGCTGTTATTGTTACACCTGCACCCAAGACAACGCCTTGTTCTAAATGCACACCTTCAACAACAATACATCGGCTTCCAATAAAACAATCATCTTCAATAATAACAGGCTGAGCTTGCACAGGTTCAAGTACTCCGCCGATACCTACGCCGCCAGAAAGGTGAACATTTTTTCCAATTTGTGCACATGATCCAATTGTGGCCCATGTATCAACCATGGTTCCTGATCCCACATAGGCCCCTATATTCACAAAAGAGGGCATTAAAATAACGCCAGCTTCAATATGTGAACCGTAGCGGGCTAAAGCACCTGGTACTGCTCGCAGTTGTGATTTTTCAGTCCATTTTTTTAATGGAATTTTATCGAAGTAATTAATATCGCCTGATTGAATCACATGATTCGTGGTGATTTTAAAATACAACAAAATTGTTTTTTTAATCCATTCATGAGTGATCCAGCCTGATGCTGTCTTTTCAGAAACACAAATAGTACCTTCATCTAACAAACGTATAGTGTCATTAATAACTTGTTTGTCTTGAGGACTAAATTCAGTTTGTGTTGAAAGCTGTAGAATTTGATTTTTTATGGATTCGGTATTCATTTTTGGCCTCGATTTTGTGAAACTTTTAGACCCTCAATAATGGCAGGAACATGAATTTTAATGATTTGATCAAAACTAATATCACGTTCAATTTCATAAGTTAAAGTCGGGATTTTATTTTCATGACCTGCGTATGTTCCAAGCGATCCAGGTGTTGGATAGCCAATATCTGGATCGATAATATAACCCGTAATTTTTGAAATCACATCAGCTTCAGGTAATACACCATTAATATTCAGCATGGGTTTCCATGAATGCAGAGAAAAGATCACATGTGGCTTGTAGTCATGAATGAGCTTAACTAGAATTTTATTTTCAGCTTCGCTTTCAGGGGATGGGCCGGGGTGATAACGTTCTGTAGCAGCCACCGGGGACCAATCTTTTGTAGGCAAGTTTCGGTTTAAGTCCACTTTGTTAGAATTGCCTCGGGTTTTAAGAAGTACACCTTCAGGATTCATTTCTGGAATGAGCATAAGATCTAAATTCAGGTTATAATTCAGTCGGAATTGTTCTAGTAAACCACGACTGGCGACAACACCTTCGGGTTCGTCGCCGTGAACTCCGCCAATAAGCAGTGCTTTGGCTAATGGCGTGTTCGTTTTACCTGAAGTTTGTGGATTTGGTAAAAAGTGGTAAGCATGAATAGGAAGTCCTAATTTTGTGGAACCTAAATTAATCATTTTCATTCTTAATATATTGATTTAAAGTAATTGCAATGTCACGTAACCTTTTTACTTATAAAAATAATTTACTTTCTTTTGACGGGGCTGATTTATCTGATTTGCCGCAAGTTAAAAATTACACAGATCCTGTTATCATTTATAAAACAAATCTTATTGAAGAGCGCATTCAGTGGGTTAAGTCATGGTCAGCTCTTAAACAATTGCATTTCGCCGTGAAATCTAATTTTAACCCAACAATTCTTAAGTTATTTCTAAAAAACAAATGTGGTCTTGATGTTGTCAGTCTTGGTGAAATTCAAGCTGGTCTAGAGCAAGGCTTCACACCGCAAGATATTATTTTTTCAGGAGTCGGTAAAACGCGCCACGAACTGGATTGGTCAATAAGCCACAATGTTTATCAAATTAATGTCGAAAGTATTTCTGAATTGAAAAAAATTATTCAAATCGCTGAAGAAAAAAATAAAGTTGTCAGCGTTGGTCTTCGTGTTAACCCTTTGGTCGATGCGGGTTCGCATCCGTATATTTCCACAGCGCTTAAAGATTCTAAATTTGGAATCCATCTTGAAGATTTAAAAGAATGTCTCAATTTATTTAAAAAAACAAAACATGTGCATTTTAAATGTCTTAGTTTCCATATCGGATCACAAATTTTAGACACGCACGTGTTTCAACAGTGCATTGAAAAAATGAAGATTTTATTTTTAGAACTTAAAACTGAATTTAGCCAACTGGATCGATTTGATGTTGGGGGCGGGTTAGGTATTGATTATAAATCCCATGATATCAGCCAAGATCATCAGCGTTGGTTAGATCTTAAAAAAATCTATGAAACTGAATTAAATCATTTTGGTGCTGATATTTTATGTGAATTAGGACGGTTTGTAGTCGCTAGATCAGGTGTTTTTGTTTCGCAAGTACAATATATAAAAAATCAAAATTGCTTAGTGCTGGATTTAGGTATGAACAACAATATGAGACCCAGTTTATATCAGGCCTATCATGGTTTTTATAATTTAAAAAAGCATTCAGAAAATAAAGTGGATTACAAGATTGTTGGACCTGTTTGTGAATCATCTGATATTTTTCATCAAAGTTATCAGCTAACC
>JAYTPA010000028.1:0-2223 GCA_043747495.1 Bdellovibrio sp. | reverse complement strand
GTAAACTGCGGGGATTCCAACAAACCCTGTGCTAAAGAATCTTGAACTACAGATTCAGCATTACCGACAACACCTTTAACTAACCTTGATAAGCTTTCAGTAAGGACTAATGCCGGCAATTCACCGCCACTGAGAATATAATCACCAATTGAAATCTCAAGATCTATGTGTTGTTCGATCGTTCGATGATCGATACCACCGTAACGACCACAAAGAATATTTAAATGATCATACGTTGCTAGATCGTTTAAAGTTTTCTGGTCGAGCATTTTTCCTTGAGGAGACATATAAATAGTCAAACTTTTCGTAGAACTATTTTTTTTCACATCTGAAAACATTTTATCAGCAATGTCTGGTCTTAAAATCATGCCGTCATTATCGCCGTACACTTTTTCATCTACAGATTTATAATTGTTATCAGAATAATTTCTTAAATTAATGATTTGATATTTAAAAATTCCTTGATCAGTGGCTTTTTTCAATAAAGCATCCTGCAGATAAGCACTGATCAAATCTGGAAACAAAGTCATGTAGGTTAAGCTAAGATTCGTCTTCATTGATAGCTAATAACCCTTCAGGCAAAATCATGTGTATTTTTTTATTGGAATAATCAATGTCTTTAACGAAATCTTTCACAAATGGAATATCAAATATTTGCTGTGGCTGTAAATTTGACTTTGATTTAACCGATAAATTATCATGCCCACTGTTATTTGAAAAACCAACCACAGTACCAATGACACCTAAACTTTGATCGATCACTTCGAAATTTTCGATTTCGACTAGGAATAAAGAATCGCCGTCACTCGATGCAAAAAATGATTCTTCTAAGTAAACACTTTGTCCAATGAGAGCTTCGGATTCATTTCTGTTTGTTAAACCTTCAACTTGAACTTTAAGGCCATCTTTATGTTCAGCCATCTTAATCACTTCATAGGGCTTAAAAGATTCACCTAAGAAAAAAACTTCGATGTCAGCAATCCACGAATAGTCTTTGGAAAAAAAAATCACATAAAGATCACCCTTTAAACCATGGGCATCTTTGACTTTTCCGATTTGGCGGTATTTTGTATTGCGTTTTTCTTCAAGTGACATTTTATCTTCTTAAAACAAAAAAGGAGTCTTTGGGACTCCTTTTTAAGTTATTTATTTAAAAACTAGGAAACAGACTATTCAGCTTGTTTATTCAACTATATCTAAATGATAACGTTTATTCAGCTTAGTTCCAGCGGCTCTGATAATTGTTCTCATTGCTGCTGCTGTTTTTCCTTGTTTACCGATCACTTTACCAAGGTCTTCTTTATCAACTTTTAAAGCTAGAAGGGTCGTTTGCTGTCCCGGAATTTCATCGACTTCAACATTATCTGGCTTATCAACTAAAGACTTAGCCATATGTTCAACAAGTTCTTTTAAATTATCCATTATATCCTCCAGCTTAAGCCTAGAACCTCTTTACAAGATTCCTTCAAATATTTTGACAAACTTTTGTTTTGCAAACAAGTGAATTAATCACTTCACAAAACAATTTACAGTCAAAACTATGCTTTTTTAGCTTTTGTTTTAGTCTTTGGAGGCGAGTTTTTACGGGCAGGTAAAGTTAAACCACCTAATTTTAAAACGTGTCTAACAGTTTCAGAAGGTTGAGCCCCTTTAGTTAACCATTCTTGTGCTTTGGCAACATTGAGGACAACTTTAAGCTGCTTACCTTTTGGAGTTGGAATGTATGTTCCCAAAACCTCAATAAATTTTCCTGTTACATAACGACGAGAATCAGCAACAGTGATTCTGTATTTCGGATCGTGTTTAGCTCCAACGCGTGCTAGACGAATAACAACCATGATAACTTCCTTTACAACGGTACAAATTACTTATGTTAATAAGATAAAGATTAAGTTTTTATATGCTAACCGGAACGAGATCAATCTTTTTGTAACGGTAGACACTCTTTTTAGCAGAAAAATAGCACTCTGCAGACCAGTAAGCTCTATACAATGGCAATTAGAGACCACTTAGAACGGAAACTTAGGACCTTTTCCACCTAGGCCGCCCATACCACGACCACCAAATGGATTCTTTCCTTTACCGCCACCCATGCCCATTTTCATCATTTGGCTCATCATCTTTTTAGAGTTTTCAAACTGCTTCACCAGTTTATTTACGTCTTGCACTTGAGTCCCACTGCCAGACGCAATTCTTTGACGCCGCGAGCCATTAAGCAGGCGG
>JAYTPA010000027.1:0-1250 GCA_043747495.1 Bdellovibrio sp. | reverse complement strand
TTTCCTGTTTCTTCATGGGACCATAAATTAAAATGACCTAGTTCTGCGTGTAGACTTTGAAAAACATCAATGGCTTCACCGATTCGAATAATTAATGGTGAACCTAATGCTGCTAACTTTAATTGTAATTCGACGATTGAATCATGAATGAAAGACCAATGACGATGCGAGCTGTCAGATTGTTTCCAAAGATCGGGCTCGAAAATATACAGCGGGACGACAAAGCCTTTTTCTGAAGCTTTCAACAGTGGTTCGTGATCAAATACTCTTAAATCACGTTTGAACCAAACAATGTTAATATCTGATTTTTGAGTCTTTGAAATAGATTTCATTACATTTAAAATTAAACTACAGCACTGGTTCAATCACAAGAAGTTGCATATTGTCATTTGTCACCTAGAAAACACTATTTATATTGAAATTAAATGAAAAATCTGATCATTGTATAGCCATGGTAACCCAGTGATTCCGCGCAAATTAAAAAAACATATCGAACAAAGTCCTTCGCCCATGTTCACAGGGTTTGTCTACACTGTTTTAGCTATCATCACTATTTACGCTGTTATCCATGCGATGCTTAGCAGCTATATTCCATTAGCAGCTAATTCTTTAGGTATTTTTATTTTTACTCCTTTAATTTTGTATCTTGAAAAAAAAGGTTACGTTCAAACATCACGTCTTTTATTTTTATTCAGCTGTAACTTTTATATCTTTGCAGCTATTCAGGCCTCAGGCCTAGGCTTTCGTTACGATTTTTATTATATCCCTGCACTATTACTGGCTTTGATGATCGACAATTACGAAGATGATCACCAAAATAATTTAATAGCAGGAATGGTTTTACCAATTATTGCTTGGTTTACGACTCGTATTTTTGGAGTTTTTTTAACACCTCCAGTCTGGTTTACTGTCGAAAGTCATAAAGCTACATTAAGTGCCATTAACTTCGTTGGTGCAATTGTCATTACTTACGTTTTTATAAAAATACTTTCTAAAACAATCAATGAACAAAGAAACAAGATGATTATTTCTGCGAAAATGTCTTCGCTAGGCGAAATTGCTGGCAGTATCGCCCATGAAGTCAATAACCCCTTGTCTGTTATCATTGGTCGAGCTGAACTCATGACAATGAAGTTAGAACAAAAAGATATAGCCAAAAGTGAAATTATTTCTGATCTTAAAAAAATATCTGAAACTGGTCATAAAATTACAAAGTTGATCAAAAGTTTGAAAACATATATACGTTCCAC
>JAYTPA010000026.1:0-1189 GCA_043747495.1 Bdellovibrio sp. | reverse complement strand
CAAGCTACAGGTGCTAAAGTTGAAATTGAAACGGCTTGTAATTGTCGTTTTGATGCTTTCGCTGCAGTCGATACATTATTAGCTAAAAAAGGTTGGATGGTTCCAGCAGCTGCAACTATAGCAGTTGATGCAACTCAACAGTTTGCTGTTAAAAATGCGTCTGGTGCATTAAAATATGAATCTTCAAACCCTGAAGTAGCAACTATTACTGAAACTGGTTTGTTAACTGGTAAAACTCAAGGTGTTGCGACAGTTAAAGCAACAGATGCAAACGGAACTGTGTTCACATCACTTGATATTAATGTTGGCAAAGCCCAGTCTTCACAACCTGGTGAGCCTCCAGGCGGTGGCGGTGAGTGTCCATTAGGTGACGCAGCAATTTGCGAAGTTGCATGTCAAATCATGCCATCACTTCCATGGTGTTCAGGTCTGTAGTACAATCAAAAAATAGTTATTAATGAAAAGCGGACAAATGTCCGCTTTTTTTTGTTTTTTATTAACTTAAATTTGTTATATGGTTCTTGAATGGATATTTTGAGTTCTATTTTAGCCCAAGAATCATATAAATCATCGGCCATCGATAAAGTGATCTGGTTCTTAAGTTTAATGAAATGGATGCAACGTCCGCGTTTGAACGAAGAAAAAGATTTAAAAATTGAAACTGTCTATACTGTTCGAATTAAGTACATACTTTACATTTTAGATAAAAACCCAAGTTGGAAAAATAATTTTATTCACACAGTGAAATCAATGTTGTTACAGGTGTCATCACCAACAACATTTTTAGGCCAAGGCTTCACCACTTCGGGTTTTAGCCAGGATTTATCAAAAAGACTTTTAGAAAAGTTTTTACCACCGAATCCAATCACTGAGGATTTAGAGGCCTTAATCTACAAGATTTTTAGCGATGATAATGAAAGTTTGTACATTGATGCCATTGATGAAAAAGTTTTAGATGATTTAATTAATTTATTTGCTGCGGAAGAAGAGCTTCATCAGGAACTAAAATTTGATATTTTAAATGCGGTTTTAATACTAGCAACACAGATTTTAAACACGACTTATTTTATTATGCATGAACTGGGACATTTTGATAAACAGCAAAGTGGTTTATACGAATTAGAACTTTTAGAAATTTTGCAGCAAAAATTTAAAGCAAAAAACACAGATATCCCTTCGGATGTGTTGG
>JAYTPA010000025.1:0-3692 GCA_043747495.1 Bdellovibrio sp. | reverse complement strand
TTCCGCTGAAAACTTCTTCGACATAAAACACTCCTAAGTTATTTTGTTATACCATATTTCTCAGAATTTGGTGTCCGCAATATATAGGGGGTTAGAAGGTGGCCATGTCGGCATGGCCACATAATTCCCAGGCATCGCATCGTTAAACTGTAAATATAACTCTCCATAGCTGTGCAAGTTCTATGGATACCAAGACTATCTTTGACGGCAAAAAGCTGATCTACTGCGGATTCAAAACAGTTGTATTGAAAACAAAAAATATTGGCGGGAAAAAATGATTAAAAAAATATTTATGGGTTTAGGCGTGATCGTCGCTGCAATTTTAGTTATCGCGGCAGTTCAATCACCAGAAATGAATGTAAGTCGGGAAATTGAAATAGCAGCCACGCCTGATATCCTATTTCCGTTTATCAACAATTCTAAGAAATCATACGAATGGATGCCCTGGTCAGAAAGTGACCCAACGGTTGAAATAAAATATTCAGGTCCAGAAGCAGGAGTTGGTGCTTCTTCGAGTTGGCAGGGAAAAGAAATGGGCGTCGGCACAGCTGAAGTTGTCGAAAGCATTTCAAATCAAGTTGTCAAAATTAAACTTACATATACCGAACCATTTTCAATGTCTCAGTTGGCTGAAGTGTCTTTAACTCCAAGCTCTTCCGGCACAATTGTTAAATGGAGCGTGACTGGTCAAAGCAACTATTTCTTCAGGCTACTTGGTATTTTTGTGAGTCCTGACAAGATGATTGGCCAAGAATTCGAAAAGGGTTTGAAAAAATTAAAAATGTTAACTGAGGGCAAGAAATAGAGGAAACCTTAAATGAAATTACAAAAGAATACTGTCTGCTTAATGTTCGATAAACAAGCAGAACAAGCCGCTCAATTTTATGCAGAAATTTTTCCTAATAGTTCTGTGGGGCCTATTCATCGGGCTCCTAGCGACTATCCAGCAGGAAAAGCAGGTGATGTGCTCACTGTTGAATTCACTGTTTTGGGTATTTCATGCATCGGAGTTAATGGTGGCTCATACTTCAAACACAATGAGGCTTTTTCTTTTCAAATTGCTACCGACAATCAAGAAGAGACCGATAAATATTGGAATGCCATTGTGAAAAATGGCGGACAAGAAAGTATGTGCGGTTGGTGCAAAGACCGCTGGGGTCTTTCTTGGCAAATCACGCCAAAGACTTTGACAGAAGCCATGGCTAAAGGCGGAGATGAAGCTAAGCGAGTCTTTGATGCTATGATGAAAATGAAAAAGATCGATGTGGCAGTCATTGATTCTGCCAGGCTCGGAAATTAAAATAAATCTGGTTATTTCACTTAATTTTAAATTTTGCTGAGAAAGGCCACATTGAAAAAGTCATCGAAAAGTAAGAAAGAAGGCCCGGAGTTTTACAAGTGCAAAACCTGTTTGGGCTATATATCGTTGAAAAAAAAGAAATCACATCGATGCGAAATGCCTACAGAGAAGCTAGTGCTTTCAAATCTCGAAGATGAGCCACGTGAAGCATGGTTGAAGCTAAAGAAATTTACTTTGAGTCTGGGCCCTCAAGTTATTTATTGTTCAGCAAAAGCAATTATGTTTTCACGAGACGTTTGTTTTATGTTCGTTAGGTCCAAGAAAAAGAAAATTGAAATATGCATTTTAACCGACAGAAAAATAAGCCACTCAACGATTAAAAAAACCGAAATGTATTCCGCAACAAGATTTCGTCATTTAATTGATGTCTATCATGAAGATTCGATCGAAGAACCCCTATCAACTTGGATATCAGAAGCGTGGGTACTTTCTGCTAAAAATTTGAAAACTAAAGCTGAAGAACGCTAGATGATTAGGACTTCCTATTTATGACTCATCCGTCGCCTGCCCAAGAGCTCTTTTTTTGATTCTTTGATCAAGAACCTCGACAGTTGTGCCCTTCAAACGGTCGTAACCCAGGCGCCCCCTGTTTCAGGGTAGTTGTCGTGTAAGTTAATTAATCACAAGGGGTGCGAAAAATGGATAACGCATGGGAACTTCGAAAAAATTTAGCCAAGAATTTAAACAAGCTATTGTAAACAAACTACTTTCAAGAGGCGAACTGACGGTTGAGCAGTTTTGTGAACAAAATGGTTTAGCACTAAGTACAGTGACGCGTTGGCAATCGGAATGTGCTAATGTTTCAAAAATGAATTACAAAAAAAATAAATCAAAATTATCATCAGAAAATATTTTAAAAATTATTTCAGAAACCTACTCCCTTAACGATGAGGATTTGGGTTTGTACTTACGCAAGCATGGTCTTCACACGACGCAAATTACTGAATGGCGTTCTAGTTTTTTGTCTTCTGTGAATCAGCCGAAAGTTTTTCTAAATAAAAAAGATGCCCGCGATTTAAGAATCAACGATCTAGAAAAAAACTTACGTAAAAAAGATGCGGCATTAGCCGAAGTATCGGCATTATTGATTCTCCAAAAAAAAGCCAATTTATTATGGCCCGATCCAACCACGGACGAGGCGTATTAACAATACTGGAAGACCGGCAAAATATTTTGCTATTGGTGACTGAGGCTGTGGCGTCTGGCTGCAGCCAGTATCGGGCCTGTGATGCGTTTAACTTGGAAGAGCGTACATTACAGCGTTGGCAAAAAAACATGGCAGACGGCCGCCGCGGGCCGCTGACTGTTCCTGCGAATAAATTAACAAATGTAGAAAGGGATTTAGTGATTAAAACTTCAGTGAGTTCTGAGTTTGCAAATTTAAGTCCGCACCAGATCGTACCAAAGCTAGCAGACAAGGGTGTTTTCATTGCCAGTGAATCAACATTTTATCGCATTTTGAAATCTGAAAGTTTATCTGCGCATCGCGGGCATTCAAAGCCGCGTGTGGTAGCGAAACCCATGGCGTATGAGGCATTTAGACCGAATCAAATTTACAGCTGGGACATAACATATTTACAGAGCTGTGTTCGTGGCCAGTTTTATTATTTGTATTTATTTTTGGATATTTTTTCTAAAAAGATTGTTGGTTGGGATATCCACTCGGCGCAAGAATCCAACTTATCAGCCGTTTTGCTAGAGAAAATTTGTGCAAATGAAAAAATTAATAAACATCAGCTGGTGATCCATGCCGACAATGGTGGGCCGATGAAAGGAGCTACGATGCTAGCAACGATGCAAAAGCTTTGCGTGGTTCCTTCGTTTAGTAGACCCAGTGTCAGCAATGATAATCCATTTTCTGAATCACTTTTTAAGACGTTAAAATACTGTCCGATCTTTCCATCGAAACCGTTTGAAAGTATTGAAGCTGCAAAAGCGTGGATGGAAATATTTGTAAAGTGGTACAACACCGAACATTTACACAGCGGAATAAATTTTGTAACGCCAGTGTCGAAACATTTAGGATTAGACATTGAATTATTAAAAAACAGGAATGAAGTTTATGAAAAAGCTAAAGAAAAAAATCCAATAAGATGGTCAGGTAAAACGCGAAATTGGGACGCGGTTACCGTTGTCAAATTAAATCCCTTGAAAGAAAAAGAAAAGTCGAATACAAATATAAAACTTCAACAAGCGTGTTGATCAAACACGACAACTATCCTGAAATTTTCCGTCTTCGGGACAGAAGTATGTTCTAGGGATTTATCAAGCCGACACCGAAAACTCGAGATCTTGTTTGAATTTATTGAATGATTTAGAAAGTCGTGGTCTT
>JAYTPA010000024.1:0-19151 GCA_043747495.1 Bdellovibrio sp. | reverse complement strand
ATCGTTCACGCCATTGAAATGATTCAAAGTTTATCCCGCCAAGAATTTTATTTGAAAAAAGGTGATCGCCGCAGACGTGCATTTTTAAATAACCAGCATTTTGATCTGGCTTTAAAGTTAGGAATAATGTCCGGCGAATTAAGTTCCCATGACTATTTATTCTGGCTTAAAGAAAAAGAAGACAGCTTCACTGAACATGTTTAGCTGTCTGTTTTTTATCCCAGTAATTCAATGGCAGCATTTGCAATGCTCGTGCTGTCCATTTTATGCTTTTGGTAAAGTTCAATCGCGTTGTAAGCGCTTTGCCCGAATTCGCCGTGTACACCTAGTGATTTCATAAAAACAAATTCACCCGCTTGAACACATTGATGACTGATAAAAGAACCTAATCCTAATTTCACTTGGTGATCTTCAACTGTGACGATACGGCCTTCACATTTTTTAATTAAAGGCTTAAGGGTTTGCATATTTACATTGTTCAAACAATTTAAATTTACAACAATTGATCCAACACTTTTCTTTTCAAGCTGTTGGCTGGCCTTTATAGCCTCGCCGACTAATGACCCTGTTGTTAACAGCATCACATTTTTTGCGCCGATAATGTGGCTGCGTACAACTTGCGGTTCAAAAGTTTTGTAATTTAATTTGTTAGATTCTGTCGAAAAAGTTTTAGGGAAATTTTCACGACCTAAAAAGAAAATTGCAGAATGTGGAATTTTTCCTGACTCTCTTTGTTTTGCGAAATTTTCTAAAACTTCTGTCATGATCATTTCAGCTTCTTCGCTAGTTGATAAAGAGTATAAATCCACACCTGGAATTGTTGCTAACATCGACATGTAGCTTAAAGCTTGGTGGGATGCTCCGTCCGCTGCATCTTGAAAACCCGTGTGCGAGAAAACTCCAACAATCGGGGCTTCAGATAACATCGCCATAGTAATTGGCAAGGCACCCTTTGTTACACCAAACTGAGCAAATGTATCAACGACTGGAATATAACCTTGCTTTGATAGGCCTGCAGCAGTTGAAACCATGTTGCTTTCGGCAACACCCACATCAATTGAAGCTGTTGGGAATTCTTTTCTGAAATCTGCTACGCCCGTTGACCCTGGTAAATCTGATGTCACAGATAAAACGGGTAAACCTTTTTTAAAAGCATTTATCATAGCCTTGGCGATGCCTTTTTGGATTTTTTCGCCCGTATCAGGTGTAGCGCTGGCTTTTATTTTATTTTCCAGTTCACCTAATTCTGAAATCCACGTATTGAAAATTTCAGGATATGTTTCGTGATTATAAATTTCAGACACAAAGGCCTTTAATTCAGTGGGTGATTTACAAGGGAATCCATGCCCGCCACTTGCTGATTCAGAAGTTTTTTTTGTACCAATACCTTTAATGGTTTTTGCCCAAATGGCTACTGGTTGATTTGGATTATTTTCAGCTAATGATATAGCTTCTTCGATTTTTGTTAAACACGCTTGCAAATCATTTCCGTTTTCAACTTTTAATAATTTCCAACCTAAATTTTCTAAAGATGAAAATGTCGGATTCATTGAAAAGGCATCTTGATCAATACGACCAGAAAGCTTTGTATTGTTATCACTAATAATTAAAACATATGGCGATAACATATTCTTTTTTGCTAAACCTGGGATAGCCGCTAGTGCCTCTTTGGCTTCGCCTTCCATAGCTGCACCATCAGACAGTGTACAAATCGTTGTGCGATTTGTACCTGCTAATTTTTCAGCTAAAGCTAAACCCTGTGATTGCGGGAAAGCAGACCCTAAAGGGCCGTTACTCATGTAAACACCTTCAGGAAATAAATGGGATTCTCCGTGACCTGTTAAATTAGATTCAATCGATCTGAATTTTTTTAATTGATTGATATCAAGTCCGGCCATTTTGTAATTAGCTTTTAAAGCGTATAATCCATTTTCACAGTGACCCGCATCGTTGATTACATGATACAAATCAGACCAGCTTTTATTTTTTTGATCAGAGACATGAAAAATAAATCCGTGAAGTGCTGACCATAATTCAGCTAATGCAGCAGGGCCGCCGTAATGGGAAGCCGCTCCGCCTAGTACAGCATTCATATCCATTAACGCGACCATCGCTCGTGTGGCTTTTGGATCTGATAAATTTAAATTTTCATTTTTTGCAGTTTTCGCTGTTTGTGAAAATTCAGGCTTTAAATTTTTATGTGATGCTAAATGATTTTTAACTTGTAGAGGCTTAATTTGTGTCATACATCTTTTTTATGTCATCACCTCTTTCTATTCAAGAAATCCGATCACTTCCAAAAATTGACTTGCATCGCCATTTAGACTGCTCCATGCGTTGGAGCACTTTGCTTGAAATTGCGACAACTTTAAAGATTGATATTCCACAGGATCCCGCAGCATTAAGGTCTCACTTTCTGATTACAGAACCGATGCTTGATTTAGGATCTGTTTTAAAAAAGTTTTTGACTGCTCAAAAGGTTTTGGCTTCTGAAGAAATCTTAGAACGCTTAGCTTTTGAAGTTTGTGAAGATGCTTACAACGATGGTGTCCACATCCTAGAACTTCGCTATGCACCGACATTTATTACTGATGGTCACCCCAATCTATCATTTGAAAAAATTCATCAAGCCTTTTT
Source organism: Bdellovibrio sp. (assembly GCA_043747495.1). Taxonomy (GTDB): domain Bacteria; phylum Bdellovibrionota; class Bdellovibrionia; order Bdellovibrionales; family Bdellovibrionaceae; genus Pseudobdellovibrio. The sequence continues at coordinate 16,514 of JAYTPA010000024.1, read as the reverse complement.
AAAGGGCCTTGATCGTGCCAGAAAAACCATGCCCATTAAAGTTGGCCTCATTTGTATTTTACAACGCGTATTAAACTACGACAAAGTCGCAGCAGTCACAGACTTTGCAATTGAAAACAGAAAAACTTTTATTGCCCTTGATCTGGCTGACAACGAAGACGGCTTTGAACCTAAAAAATTTGCTGCACTTTTTGAGAAAGCTAAAACAAACGGTTTAGAAATCACCATTCATTCGGGTGAATCTCCATCACCTCATGCTGGACAATGGATGAAGGATTCAATTGAAATTTTAGGGGCCACACGTATTGGTCACGGTGTTCAGGCCATTCATTTTCCTGATGTGATCGAACTTTTAAAAAAGAAAAATATAGTCTTAGAAGTTTGCCCTTACAGCAATTATTTAACCCAAGCTTTTAAAACTTATGAAGAGCACCCTTTGAAAAAATTAATTAATTTGGGAGTTCCTGTAACATTAAATTCAGATGACCCAGGAATGTTCAATTCAGTTTTGTCAGATGATTATTATATTTCCCAAAAATATCAAGGTTTAACAAAAAAAGATTTTGATCTTTGTTATCAAACGGCTTTAAAAAATACATTTATTAAATAATTATTCTCAGGAGATTTCATGAGTTATTTTCCAGAAATTAAGCCTTACAAAACTGAAATGTTTAAAACCACTGACTTGCATAATTTATATCTTGAACAAAGCGGAAACCCTGACGGCCTGCCAGTTGTTTTTATTCATGGTGGCCCTGGCGGTGGAACTAACGCTGATCAGCGCCGGTTTTTTGATCCTAAAAAATATCGCATTATTCTTTTTGATCAGCGCGGGTCTGGACAGTCAACACCAGCTGCTGAATTAAAAGATAATACAACTTGGGATTTAGTTGCAGACCTAGAAAAAATTCGTGATTATTTAAAAATTAAAAAATGGGTTGTCTTCGGTGGTAGCTGGGGATCAACATTAGCTTTGACCTACGCTATTGTTCACCCAGATCAAGTTCACCATCTCATTCTTCGTGGAATTTTTCTATGCAGACCTTCTGAAATAAAATGGTTTTATCAATTCGGTGCTTCTGAAATTTACCCTGATGTTTGGGAAAGTTATCAAAATCATATTCCTGAAAATGAAAGATATGATTTTGTAACTGCTTATTATAAAAGATTAACTCATGAAAATGCAGATGTACGATTGGCTGCGGCTAAGATCTGGAGTAAATGGGAAGCTGCTACATCTAAATTATTTGTTGATGTAAAAGCTATTGATGATTTTGACGACCCAACTTATGCCTTACAATTTGCGCGAATTGAATGTCATTACTTTATAAACAATGCATTCTTTAAAACCAATAATTGGATTCTTGAAAATATTGATAAAATTCGACATATACCCGCTGATATAATACAGGGCCGCTACGATGTGGTCTGTCCGGCCCGTAGCGCTTGGGATCTGCACAAATTATGGCCTGAAGCACAATTTCAATTTATACAAGATGCCGGGCATGCGGCCTCAGAACCTGGCACCAGAGCAGCGCTTATTGCAGCTGCGCAAAACGTTACTGTTTTTTAGAGTTAAAAATTCCCCATACACGAGGCGTTTTGGAACCCAAAGTTTTTCTTATAGTTCCTATATTTTTATATGTATTGAGCTTAAACCTTAGATGAAGTTTATTACCCCCAAGCCTGAGGGGGGCCACTTATGAAAACAAGGATGATTATAAAAAATAATATGTCAGTAAAACTGTTCGGTTTGATTTTAGCCACTGCGCTTATTACAAACTGTGCCCCAAAAATTAATCAAGACCTTACTGCTTATCAAAATGAAGATTCTTTAGGAATTGTTGGCGGCACGACTGCAGATTCACAATTTCAAAAACAGCATGGTATCGTCCAATTAAAATTGATCACCAAAACGGGACAGGCCACATGCACTGGAACATTGATTTCACGTAACGTCGTCATGACAGCAGCTCACTGTGTTTTCTTACCAGGTTTAAAAGATGTCGCAGTCATGTTTACTTTATCAGACAAATTAGCAAATCAGGAAAATACAATTTTTGCGACAGGTGTTGTCGTTCATGAAGGTTATGTTGGCTTAAAAGGTGAAGTCGAAACAATTGGCGATTCGGATATTTGGAATGACATTGCACTTCTTAAGTTATCTAAAGATGCTCCAGTTGATTTCAAAACTGCGCAGCTGCCTCCGCTTGGCTCTAAAGTTAGCCTTTTAAAAGGTCAAAGGGTCATTCTTGCTGGTTACGGAATTACAAACGCAATGGTTCGTCGTGAAGTTAAACAGCCCGATGGATCGACCCGTGTTTCTGAAATGCCGTCGGAGGGCACAGGCACTCTTCGTAAAGTTGATAAAATCGTAGTGACTCAAGTGACTACAGATCAAAAGGAAATAACTTTGGATCAAAGAAAGTTTCGTGGGGCTTGCCACGGAGATTCAGGTGGACCAGCGTTTATCAAACTTAAAAATGGATCGCTATTGCAGGTTGGCGTAACAAGTCGTGGTACTGAAAAATTAGGAAATTGCCACCAAGGCGCGATTTATACAGGAGTTATTGGACAAACTGAGTGGATTCAGCATGCAATTCTAAAATTAAATGAAGTGAAAAAAGAAGATTTAGCTGTAACAGAGTAAAATCTAAATTAAAAAATCAGATATGTATTTAGCCAACTGGGATGGCTTATCAAACACCACACGATGTCCCGAGTTTGGAATCCTACCTATTTTTGGTAGGATTTTTTTTTCGACAAGTTCATTTCCTAAATCTGAGAACTTTTGATCATTATCCCCAACTACCCATGTGATTTGATTTTGGTGTTTTTGAATGATCGATTCTTTATTTTCTTGTCGGCCAAGTGATAAATTCAGCAAAGCCTGTCTTAATTTATTTCGATCAAAATGAGCTTCTTGCCGTTCGATTTTTACAGACTGTACTAATACATCTTGGTTTCCCCACTGTCCTATAAAATCATCCCAATCTAGCTGCTTGACTAGATCTGCCCAAATCTTGTCAGCTTCAATGCGTTTTTGTTGGTCTTCAATTTGGCTTAGCCCCGGATGCGTAGAAATAAAAACAAAATAATCAAACAATCCCGAATCTAGTAAATGTAATCCGATTCGGCCACCCAATGAATACCCAATATAAACTTTTTTTACGGACTGATTATTAAAACTCATTGTTTGCAGATAGTTCTGAATAGATTCAGTGATTGTTTCAAAAGATTCAAAATTAAAAGAATTGCTATGAGAAAACAAAGACGGTGCATAAAAATCAAATGACGGTAAAACTTTTCTTAATTCGTCCTTAAGTGGAATCCAATCGGCGCCTTCACCTAAAAAACCATGAAGAGCAAAAAATGCTAATTGCTTTTTTTGCATGCTTTATCCCAATCTTGCCAAAATGATTGCGTCTGTTGATTTTCGACTTGAATCTCAATAATTCTATTTTTAGATGGTTTAGTTTTTATGTCCATAAGATCACTTTTTTGTTGAATCAAATTGTAATCCCAATTCCAGAAATCAGCTAAATGTTTGATTTTTACGTTTTGTGAATTAAGCAAAACTTCATTTTTAAAAATCTTATTAAAAATTTGTCCACCACTATTATTTATGACAACAATATTTTTGATTGAATCAGACTGGTCAGCGGCTAAACCAAAAGCGGCTAAATCATAAAGCAATGTTAAATCACCAACTATCGCCCATGAATTTTTTGATTTTTTTGTCCAGCCTAAATAAGTCGATAATTGTCCATCTATACCGTTAGCACCACGATTAGCGTAGGTGTTCGTTAATGGTTTATCACAAACAAAATCTATCTCCCGTATCGGTAATGAATTTCCAACATAAACAGGCTCATCTATTTCAATACATTCAGTAAGACAATGAAGTAAAGCAGGTTCCGAACTTGAAAACTTCTTGAACAACTCAGTTTTTAATTTGAGTAAATGTTCATACTTTTGAATCACCGGTAATTGGGTATCAATTTCCAATGATTCAAAATATTCAACTAATGAATTGAAATCTAGATTAAAAATATCTTTAGTTCTAGCCAGGCTGCTAAATTGACGATTGTCGATGTTGATGACTGGGATGTGACTGAGTTCTTTTTCTAAGTCTCTCCACAATCTGACTGTTGGGACTGATCCTATGCGAACGACGGCATCGAATTGTTTTTGAAGAAATAAATTTTTCAATTCAGATTCTAAATGGTTAACTTGAAAATCTTTAAGCTCTGGATGGTTTAGTAATCCACTTAAAAATTCTGCATACACAGAGCATTTTTTATTTTTGATCAGATTTATAATTTTGTTTTTATCTAAGCTTGTGTCACTCAAAACAAATAATGGCTTTTGAAATTGAGGAGTTTTTTGATCAGGCACTGATTTAGAATCAGCCTCAACAAAATTAAAAATTGATTTTTGAATTTGATCAGTGCGACTTGGTTTGTCTAATAATGGCTCATCAAAACAAACATTAAGATGTAAATTTCCTTCAACTTTCTGGATATCCACTTTTAAGCTTTGCGCATCTATATCAAGACATTGCTGAACATATGGTCCAAATAGATTAACTTGTTCGATGGACTGAGGCGCCCCTGTACCACGATAGCTTTTTGGACGATCTGCCGTTATCAAAATTAATTTCTGTCCTTGGTAATAGGATTCGATCACAGCTGGTAGCAATTCAGCAGCAGCTGTTCCAGATGTTGTGATAATCGCTACTGGTTTATTTGTTCGTCTGGCGCAGCCTATAGCGTAAAACGCCGCTGATCTTTCCTCAAAATAAGAGGTCACTGCAAAAGGCTGTTCGTTAATAGAATAAACCAAAGGAGCATTTCTGGCGCCAGCGCAAACGATCACATCTTGAACATGAAGTTGTTTTAGTAATTCATAAACCTGTTGAACTAATTCAAAGTTTTTCATGATGTTTGGTCAATTCCTAAATATTTAATAACAGAATTTCTTTTAGTGATCAATTCTTGCCATTCTAAATCGAACTGACTTTCAATTGTAATTCCACAACCCACTGGTATTTGAATTATTTCTTTATCCCACTGAAGCTGCCTGATCGTCACAATTGATTTACAAAAGTTTTTATTCATCAACACCCACGGTGCCCCGAAATGTTTTCGATCTTTTTGTGCACTAAAACTTGAAAAGTGAGAATACATTTCTGCATTCCTAGGAAAAATTCCTAACGCCGCTGTCGGATGCAAGTCTGAAATCAATCGCAATGCCTTTTCAGTATCATCAATACGACAGTGTAAATTGGTTTTAAGATGACTTAAATGTGGAAGCTTTACTATTTTGGTTTCTTCTTTAAAAAATCTTTTTTGTTTCTGAATTTTTTCAGTAATGTCATCGACTACAATTTGATGTTCATTCCGTGTTTTATGATCAACTTGATTATAGTTTTCAATTTGGGCCTGATGTCCCCAAGTTCCTGCTAAGGCCATTGTTGAAAACATTTGATTCGGTTCATAAGACCACAGTCCTAAAGTTTCAGGGCTCAGACCAACGAAACCTTTTTCCTTATTCCATTGACCGTAGATTGATGTGTCTTTCGAATTTAACATTAAAATTTGTTTTAGAATCTGGACGACAGAAATCGATTCGTTCACTTCAAATTTAAAATTTGTCATCGGTACTGTTTTTAATAATTTTTTATTTTCAAACTGGCTTTGTGACCAATCAAATTGATTTTTAAAATCATTTTTTTGATCTTCAATCTCACCTTGAATTTGATATTTTATTTCAGTTTGAACTGGTTTTTGGGTTAGAAAACGACTATTGACCAGCTTGGTTAATTCAGCCCGGCTAATGATGAATTCCTCTTTAGCCTGCCATTGTTCATGAAATAATTTCTGACTGTCATTGTGCAAAATGTCCCAAAATCTAGGCTGATAAAAGACAAAGTGTTCTTTAAGTTCACTTAATGTCTTATTGGAGGGCAGTAAAGGTCCTACAAACAATAAAAACTGATCGTCGTTTATTTGATATAGACCGCCGGACTCTAAAATTTCAGAGAATTTTACTGCGCCGACCGAGCCCAGTGTGTTAGTTTGCTTATCCACAGTTTTACTTATTGAGTCCACAGAATAGGCATATTATATGTTAATATCTTATTAAACAAAGAGAATTTACGAATGATTGTACAAATAGGTCAAATCAAAATAGGCGGTCCGGATTTCACTGTAATAGCAGGCCCATGCTCTATTGAATCAGAAGAACAATTCCGCAAAACAGCAGAAGCAGTTAAAAAATCTGGTGCCAGCGTTCTTCGCGGTGGCATTTGGAAAATGCGTACATCGCCACAGGCCTTTCAAGGGTTAGGATCGTCAGCTTTTGAATTTATCAAAAAAATAAAATTAGAAACTGGAATGACACTTATTTCTGAAATCACTGATTCACGACAAATTGAAGAACTCGTCAATGTTGTTGATGCTTTTCAAGTCGGTGCCCGCAATATGCATAACTACGCTTTACTTAAAGATCTTGGAAAACAGCCGAAACCCGTTTTACTTAAACGTGGTTTTTCAGCTTACATCGACGAATGGATTAAAGCCGCTGATTACATTACTGGTGGTGGGAACCCAAATGTCATTCTTTGCGAACGTGGCATAAGAACTTTTGAAACTGCCACAAGAAATACTTTGGATTTGAACGGCGTTGTGTATGCCAAACAAAAAACAGGGTTACCGGTCATTGTTGACCCTTCTCACGCAGTGGGTATTGCAGCACTGGTTCCACAAATCTGTTACGCATCTGCAGCTGCTGGTGCTGATGGTTTAATTATTGAAACTCATCCAAACCCTAGTGAAGCCCTATCAGACGGACCACAAGCTTTAACATTAGAAAATTTTGATAAAACAATGCGCCAGCTTGAAAAAGTTTTAGCCGCTTTTGATCGTAAACTTCAAAAAATTTAATCTAGAAAATTTAAGGCTAAAATATGGAAAATAAATCAACCCGAGTAGCACCAGACGCAGAAATAATTAGATCGATGTTTTCTAAAGTGGCTGCTCGATATGACAAAGCCAATACTGTTTTATCTTTAGGTATTCATCACCTCTGGAGAAAAAAAGTTGTTGAACTATCTGGGGCTAAGCCAGCAATGTCAGTTTTAGACTGCGCCACAGGCACTGGTGATTTAGCTATTGAATTTAAAAAAGCAGTTGGCCCTACAGGAAAAGTGATTGGTACGGATTTCTGTGCTGAAATGTTAGAGCCAGCTCCGCAAAAAGCGTCCAGTAAAAATTTAGATATTAAATTTGAATTAGCTGATGTGACAAAACTTCAGTATGAAAATAATCAATTTGATATTACTTCTATTTCTTTTGGTATTAGGAATGTGAACGACCCTATTAAGGCCTTACAAGAAATGGCCCGCGTGACAAAGCCTAACGGCAAAGTCATCGTCCTTGAATTCGGTCAAATGGATTTCCCGTTAGTGTCACAAGCTTACAATTTTTATTCTGAAAAAATTCTTCCTAAAATAGGCGGTTTAGTCACTGGCCAAGGTGCCGCTTATGATTACCTTCAAAAATCTTCCGCAGCTTTCCCTTGTAAAGATAACTTCTTAGGTCTTATGAAAGACACAGGTTGTTTTTCAGATATGTCTTATACCCCTGTTAGTTTCGGCATAGCGTATATCTATGTAGGTGAAGTTAAATAATTAGCTTTGGTTACCTATATAGGCCTATTGTCAAAAAAGTATACAAATTTAAGTGTGAAAACTAATACTTAAGACTTCACGATGGCCTTTCAGTTGCTAGATCGACTGTGAGGTATACCATGACATTAAAAAATGCTCTTATTTCTTTAGCTACTTTACTTACGGTTTCAACGGCTTACGGACAAGATCACAATATCATTGGCCATTATTACTCATCAATAAAAGCTAACCAAAATACAGTGACTTTTCACATCGCTGAAAATTTAAAACATAGTAACAATCTTAAAGATTGCCAATCAACATTAAAGAAAATCACTGATAGCTTAGAAGAAATCGCCTTTGATACGGAAAAACAAAACTTATTTCAAGTGACTTATTCTAGTTACATTAATAAAGATCCCTTAATGGTTGTTCTTAATACTTGTGAAATTACAATTACTGGCAACGGTGTTAGTTTCAAAAAATTAGAAACTGATGCGTTCAGCCTGACAGGTTTTTATGATTACTTACCGGAACAGGATCCAAAAACTATTAAAAAAGTCATGGCTATCAGATCGAATTCAAAAAATGTTGTTAACTTATTTCAAACAAAGCACTCTGGTGTTATCGGCAACAAAGTGAGCTTAGATTACGTTCAAGTCGTTGTTGATTAAGACCATAATCAACGACTTAGGTCCAGATAGTTTTGTCCTTTAAAACCGATAAGACTAAATGGACTACGAGACAAGCTTAGCAAATATCGAAAAACTAAAAAACTTCATCATGCCGCTTGATTGTCCGTGCATATATTTTAATTTTACAACTGAAACTGATTTCACAGTTCAATTTATTGACGATATGTCTGATAAGTTTATGGATGAATTGACACAAAAAAGTTTTCAAAAAAAATTACCTTACGTTCGAGTCTTATCTAGAAGAAATGAAGAAGTTCTTATTTATGCAGATGATAATATCCATTATGAATATGATTTTATAAAAAACAAAGTTCTTTACAGCCGTGACTGCAGAATGAGTGAAGCTGACATGAATAAGGTGCGTGAACAGTTTATTGAGCTATTCGCCCAACTTAAAAAGATTTCCTAAAATATACTTGGTCATATTTTGATCAACAACTGATCGCATGTTGTTACAAATAAAGTTTTCAAGATCATCATATCCACTAAAACCTGCAGGTTTCCAAACTTTATCGAACTGCATACACAGTAAAATTTTTTGTGACTTAGAGACTGTTGCATATAACATGGCACGGCTTTTAACTGATTTCACAACAATAAAATTTAACTGAGTCACTTCATTTTTAGTTTTGTTTGATTTATTCAACTGTCTAAGTAATTCGAAATATTCTTCTTTAGCCTTATTCATGATACTTGAACGTGCAAAACACAGATCGTGGCCAATATCAAAATAGGCAGTTGAAATCTTATCGACAATCCGAATTTCGGTTTTAATTAAACCCTGTCTGTTTCAGACCACAACATGTGATCTGCTAAAACAAACCACGCCATTGCTTCTACTACTGGTATTGCGCGTGGAATAATACATGGATCATGACGGCCCTGCTTAGCTGTGTCTGTAATTGATGACGTGGGCTTGAATGCCACACGGAAAATAATATCTTCACCAGTAGTGATTCCACCTCGAATACCGCCGTAATTTTCTGACTGCATTTGAGAATGAAATTCTGTGCCCTGTACACTTGAACTGCCAAAGCCTGCACCAAATTCAAAACCTGTTGTGGCACCAACTGATAAAATAGCTTGGGCTAAATCTGATTTTAATTTATGAAATATAGGCTGTCCTAAACCCGCCTTTGGATTTTTTATTTTGCATTCAATGATGCCGCCATAGCTTTCACCATTTGTTTTTGCCTGTTCTAATAAAGTTTGAATATTTTTTGGTAATTCAGCAGATGGTTTTTCTATTTTGTGTGTTCCAATTTGTTTAGCGTAGGCAAAAACTTCTGTTTGAGAATTTTTTTGTGTGACATACATTTTTGCAAACGCGCCTGCAATCACACGGTTCAATGTTTCACGACCAGATGATCTGCCACCACCACGATGATCAACATGACCGAATTTTATTTTCCATGTATCATCTGCATGACCAATACGTGCTTCATTTTTTATTTTCTCGTAATCGGCTGATTTTTGATCGGTATTTCGAACAACCACTGCAATTGGAGTCCCCAAAGTCAAACCTTCAAATAATCCAGATAAGATTTCTGGTTGGTCAGATTCTTTTCTATTCGTAACAAAAGAACTTTGTCCTGGCTTTCTGCGGGCTAGTCCATCAAGTAATACTTTTTCATCATATTTTATTCCTGCTGGTAAACCATCAATCACCACGCCGTAGGCTGGGCCATGACTTTCACCAAACGAGATCATTTTAATATGTTGTCCAAAAATATTGGCGCTCATGATTATCCCTTTTACTTATTATCTAAATATTTCTTCCAAAAATCAGCTTGTTTTTTAGCTTGCTCCTGAAACATCACTAAACCTGACTTATAAACAGCCTTAGGCTGCTGCCCGGCATATTCTAAACCTAACGAATCTGCAGCGTAGTTTAAATCTATGATCACTTTAGGCTGCCAATCAGATGGTGGCCATTGAATATTGTCATGTCTTGGAGCCGCCCAGATCAAAATATCAGGCGATGATGTGTCAGCTGGTTGATTGTGCTTTACAGTTCCATCCCGTGCACTATAGGCAACTGCTTGCGGAATCACTTTCTGAATCGATTCTAAAACACCTTGTCCGCCCCAAATAGCTACTTTTGTTTCTGCAATGACTTCTGTAGACTCAATCAGTTTTTTAAGTCCTTCATCATCAGTTGATTCTGAAAACCATTGGTCATTAGAACAAACCAATGAATTCACAGCATTTAGGTTTGAATGAACATTTTTTGCAGCTATCGTTTTTAACGGTGCAGTGACAGCCGCACATTTTAAACCAAACTGTTTTAAAAATTGAAAGCCCTGATCAAAATTATTTTCAGTTAAAGGCACCGCCACAAAACATACTTTTTGATCTAAGTTTCTACTTTGCTCAACCAGAGTTCTTGAATGATGGATAGGATTTCCTAGAACAGCACCAAAAGTTTTCAAGTCATGATTTTGACTTTTTAAGTACTCATAAAGACTGGGTTGATCATCCATATCAATATGACTTTGTATAAAATTAATTTTTTGATTGTTTATCTGAAGTTGTCTGTACCAACGCCATAGGCTTTTCTTATTTTTTGAAAAATCAGTTCGCGGCAAAAAACTTCTTTGAGCAGAGTCCTCTTGTTGCCACAGATGACCTTTTTTCAATTCATCGTAATTTTTAACTATAGGACAGAATTTAATATATTTACGTTGAATATCTTGGGTTTGTTTAAATCCTGATTCAAAATCTGCGCTGTGAGTTGATATAATGTCCGACATTTCTAAAAAGTTTTTGAATTCAATATCAGTATCTAGTTCAATCTGTGAAACATCTTTAATATATTTAAATAAATCGTGGTTATCATCGCATTGATTTCTAATCGACACTAAAAAATGATCATCTGGATATTTTTTAATAATTTCAAGAATAGTTTCTAAATCAAACAAATCAGTTCTTAATTCAATGGCTTTTGAACACTTTGGAAATAGTAATAATTCAGATTCTTTGTTTAAAGTCCAATAAGCATTTTTAATTTTAAAGTTTTTTTGAAAAATAGTTCTTTCGATTTCATCTATTGAATCAATACCTTCAGATAAATGATAAATCCAGTCAGCTCTTAGTCTGTATTTCGGTTCGCGCACATTGTAGCGCTGATGATATTCTTGTAGCGGGCCTAGCTCTGCATTCAGACGAGGACGATTTAAAAAAAGTCGACCGTCCGAATCAGTTCTGCGGCTGACGTAGACTACTTCAATGCCTGAAGGAATTAAATCAACGTTGAATCCAGCGCCAAGACTTAAAACAAAACTTTCATTTTGTATAATTTGACTAAAATATTTTTTTTCTAAATCTCTGAAGTAGGCTTCGCCCTGTCTAGTAAATATATCTGAAACTGATTGTTTTTCGTAATCTGCGATCACTTGATCTAAATCAAAATGTTGAATATTCGGAAAGTAGCTTTGATGTCTTATTAAAAGTTCAGTTTTTCCAACACCACGGTGTCCAATAAATACTTTTTTCATAATGGATAATCTAACCCAATGTGTTGATAAAACTGTGGATAGCTTTTTGTAATGACACCTGGATCAGTTATAATGATTGGGAAACCTTTTATTTGCATTAGGGCTGCAGCAAAAGCCATTCTGTGATCACCATCCGGATCAAAATGAATAAGATCTTTAGTTCTATATTTAGTACTTGGATTGCCTTGTATTTTTAAACCGTCATTTTGCAATTCTGCAGCAAACCCACACCGTGTTAATAGGCCATAGGTTTTCTGAATACGGTTTGATTCTTTGTGAACTAGTTGATGTGCCCCGAATAAATGACTTTCACCTTCTGCAAAGGCACACAGCACACTTAAGACAGGAAATAAATCAGGACAGTTTTTTAAGTTGGCCTGTAAGTTTTTAAATCCAGCTTGTTGTTTTATTTTAAATTCAAATTCATCTAAACTAAATGAAATATTCATTTGTTTTAAAAACTGAACAAATTGCATATCAGGCTGTAAAGAGTTTTTAGACCAATTCTTGATTTCAACTTCCCCTGATAAAACACCAGCAGCAATTAAACTAAAAGCAGAACTGACATCAATTTCCCCTTTTAAAACAGTGGGTTTTAATTTTTGTGATCTCATTTTTTGATCTGATACTTCCACGCTGCATTTTTTAATCAAATCTAAAGTGTATTGATAATAACCTTCTGAAGTAATCTGTTGGCTTGTTTGGTATTGCAAATCAAAATCTAAATCCATTGCATTTAAAACGAATGAACTTAAAAACTGGCTCGATTGCTGGGTGTCAATTTGAATAGCTTTTGTTGGTTTTTGCCAACCTTCAGATTTTATTTTTAAACTATTTTTTGAAAGTTCTGCAGTTACACCTAATTGATTTAAGACATGAATCAATTCTGTTTGCGGACGTGAAAAAAGTTTCTCGTCACCGAAAATTGTAAATTCACCGATGGCTCTTGATAATCTTAAGGCTAAAAATCTTAAAGTTGTTCCACCAAGTCCTACATGAAATTCTTTTTGACCATTTTTAAAGTCTGTTAAGGCTTTTTTTAATAAAACGACATCATCAGCTGATGATTCCCCATGAATTTGAATGTGGGGATTATACGATTGTAATATTAAAGCCCTGTTCATCCATGATTTCGAAATTTCAAGCGAACCTGAAAAATGAAAACTCATGCATTAAACCTTTGACGTTCACATTCCTCGATAATTTGCTTCGCTGTAACAGGGGCCGTAAAAATAGAACCTGTTTTATGAATAAAAATAAAGTTAATATGTTTCACTGAAATTTTTTTCTTATCTTGTGATAAATGCTTGTAAACTTTTGTAGTCTTCATTGCATTTACTTTTAAGAAATCTTTTTCAGCTTGATCGGTCGACATTAGTTTTTGGACAATTTTAATAAAATCACTTTGCTTAATATAACCACGGTGATAACTCCACCGTAAAGAAAACAACATCCCCATCATAACGGCTCTACCATGTGGTAGTTTTAATTCGACTTCATAAACATGGCCCATTGTATGACCCAAGTTTAATAGATGTCTGATCCCTTTTTTTTCAAATGGATCTTTTTCAACGATTTGAATTTTTCCACCAATTAAAGATAAAATATTATCCCAAAGAAATTTTTCAGTGAAGTAGGATTTTATAAAAAGCTGTGGCCGGTTAGTTAATGATATTTTTAAAACTTCGCCGTAAGCTTCAGTTAAGCGCTCTTTTGGCTGTTGTTGTAATATCTTTTTTGAAAGAATCACTTTTGTTGCAGGATAAAAAGTTCCCATTTGGTTTTTAGTTTGATTCAAATTCAAACCTGTTTTCCCACCATGGGCTGAATCAATGGCTGCTAACCATGTCGAGGGAATATGAACCAGTGGACAGCCTCTTTTATACGTTGAAGCAATAAAACCCGTAAAATCCCCAACAGATCCTCCACCCAAGCCAACAATTTGAATGGGGCTGTGTAGTGCGCCTGTTGTTTGCCATTTTTGAATTTGGCTTAAAACCTTAGCATACTGGTTGATTGTCTTAAGGGATTCTCCCGCTTTAACAGGTATTTTGAATTCAAACTGCTTAATCCATTTATTTAAAGATGATTTTTTTAGCAAATATTGATCAAAAATAAGAACAGACTGCAGCCCTGATCCCTGAATAGAAGATTTTGTCGGAAGTTGATTTGTCTTTAGTATTTGAGTTTTATTCAGATTGTTATTCACACTGGCAATGTAGTCCTGAAAAGCCGTCTTTTCAAGATGATATAAAGCATTAGTTCGTGCCATACCGTTATCTAAACCCTATTATAACCTACGCTCAAAGAAAGAGGCCTATTATGCAAAAAATCAAAGTAGCAAACCCTGTTGTTGAATTAGATGGCGATGAAATGACTCGTATTATCTGGAAATTTATCAAAGATAAATTAATTTTACCTTATCTTGATATCGACATTAAGTATTTTGATTTAGGCATGGAATACCGTGATAAAACGAACGATCAAGTCACTGTTGATGCAGCTGAAGCCATCAAAAAATATAATGTTGGTATTAAATGCGCGACAATCACACCGGATGAAGCCCGCGTTAAAGAATTTAATCTTAAACAAATGTGGAAATCACCGAACGGAACGATTCGTAATATTTTAGATGGAACTGTTTTTCGTGAACCGATCATTTGTAAAAATGTGCCCCGTTTAGTTCCTAACTGGACAGCACCAATTTGTATTGGTCGTCATGCTTTCGGTGATCAGTACCGCGCAACTGATTTCGTCACAAAAGGTAAAGGTAAATTAACAATTACTTTTGAAGGCGATAACGGAGAAAAAATTTCTCATGAAGTTTATAATTTCAAAGGCGATGGCGTAGCGCTGGCGATGTACAACACAGATGAATCAATCACGGGCTTTGCAAGATCTTGTTTCAATCAAGCTCTAACAAAAAAATGGCCTTTGTATCTTTCAACTAAAAATACAATTCTTAAAAAATACGATGGTCGTTTCAAAGATATTTTTGAAAATATTTATCAAGCTGAATTCAAAGCTAAATACGAAGCTGCAGGAATCACTTATGAACATCGTTTAATCGATGACATGGTGGCATCAGCATTAAAATGGAATGGTAATTTTGTTTGGGCTTGTAAGAACTACGACGGTGACGTGCAGTCAGACACTGTGGCACAAGGTTTTGGATCTTTAGGTTTAATGACTTCAGTATTGATCACTCCAGACGGTAAAACAATGGAATCTGAAGCAGCTCATGGAACTGTGACTCGTCACTTCCGCGCTCATCAAAAAGGTCAATCCACTTCAACAAATCCAATTGCTTCAATTTTTGCTTGGACTCGTGGCTTAGAACACAGAGCCAAACTTGATAACAATCAAGCCCTTGATAAGTTTGCAAAAACTTTAGAAAAAGTTTGTATCGAAACAGTTGAATCAGGAAAAATGACAAAAGATTTAGCGGTTTGTATCTACGGTGATAAAGTGTCACAAGAAAATTATGTGAACACGGAACCATTTTTAGATTTAATCGATTCTAATCTTAAAAAAGCGATGATGTTGTAATTTTATTTCCGTTTTAATTGATCTCTGAATCCATCACTTAATAACTGTGTGGATAAAATCAAGAGTAATAAACACAGCCCTGGAATCCACATTAACTGCGGGGCTGATTCCATCAAGTTTCTAGAATCTGATAGCATTGTTCCCCATTCAGGATACGGTGCTGGAATTCCTAATCCTAAAAAACCTAAAGCTGCTGTGTTTAGAATCGCTTCGCTACAACAAACTGCACTTTGTACAAGAACGGCTGTCGCACAATTTGGTAAGAGATGACGAAATATAATTCTTTGATCACTGGCCCCTAAGGCTTTAGCTGATTGAATATATTCTTTACTCATTTCAACTAAGGCCTGTGATCTGACTAAACGATACATCGATGGAATTGAAACCAACGCCACTGAAATAATTGTGTTGGTTATGCTTGGCCCTAAAATCGCCACTACAAACAAAGCCAACAGAAGACTTGGCATCGCTTGCAGCGCATTCATAATTTGTGTGAAAATAAAATCAATTCTTCGTCCGAAATAAGCTGCAGATAAGCCAAGACTTGCACCAAAGAAAATACTGATTCCACCAACGACTAATCCTATGCCTAAAGAAAATTGTGATCCTTTAAGTAATCTTGAAAATAAATCACGGCCTAAATCATCAGTTCCTAATAAAAATTCAGAACTAAATCCTAATAGTGATTTCCCGTCAAAAATAAGATCATAACCATAAGGAATCCACACAAAAGAAACCAAAAGCATAATCATGAAAAATGAAAATAAAATAGTCCCGAATAAAATACTTTTTTGTCTGAATATTTTATTCATAAAGACCTTTGCTGGTCGCGCATTTTTGGGTTCACCATTTTTACACATTCATCAGTTAACCAATTCACAACAATAACAATAGCCATCGAATAAAAAACTCCGGCTTGCACCGCTGGGTAATCGCGGGCTTCGATGCTTTTTACAAGCCATCTTCCCATTCCAGGCCACGAAAATAAAGTTTCCGTCATAATCGCACCTGTCAGCAATTGCCCTAAGGCTAAACCAATCGATGTGATAATCTGGGGTAAAGCATTTTTAAAAATATGTTTAAATAAAACAACTTTGTAAG
>JAYTPA010000023.1:0-14120 GCA_043747495.1 Bdellovibrio sp. | reverse complement strand
AGGTGTTAGCCATTTGCTTGTAGCCAAAGCGATTGCGATCACAAGAATAGTATTTAAAAATAGCCGTGCGATTTCGCTAGTCGTTGATGATGTTTTCGTTGCGATTTCAGATTTTGATAAATCATCGCTAGCGCGATTTTTAATACGGTCGGGTAAATGTTTATAAACCCAATTATAAAATGGTTCTGAGCTTTTAATCATATACGGCGTTGTCAGCGTTGTAATCGCTGATACAGCCACGGCCAAAGGATAAAGATAACTCGATATCACTCCTAAACTTAAACCCAATGTCGCAATAATAAACGAGAACTCCCCAATAGGAACTAAGCTCATGCCAGATTGAATCGATGTTTTAATACTTTGGCCACCGATTAAAGCACCAATCGTTGTACTTAAAAATTTTCCAAAAACAGTAACTAGTGTAATGGCTACGAATGCGGCCCAGTGTTCTTTAAGTGGGTCGATATCAATCAGCATTCCCGCTGATACGAAAAAGATCGCAGAAAATAAATCTTTAACAGATTTTAAATTGCGTTCTATTTTTTCTCCATCTGGGGTCTCGGCCAAAATAGAACCCATAATAAAAGCACCAAGGGCTGGTGAAAATCCCGCATGCGTGGCTAAGATCACCATTATCAAGCAAAGCGCCAAAGAAACAATCAATGTTGTTTCGTCATTCATTAAGGATCTGGTTTTTTGTAGAAACCATGGAACTAAAAATATTCCACCTAAAAACCAAATCGATAAAAAGAAAGCTAATTTTCCTGCTGAAACAATCAGTTCCGTCCCTTGAAAAGAATTTGTAACCGCAATTGTAGAAAGTAAAACTAACAATAATACAGCCACCAGATCTTCAACGACTAGGATTCCAAAAACCAGATGTACAAACCCTTTTTGCCGAAAACCTAATTCATCAAAAGCTCTGATAATAATCGTTGTTGATGAAATAGATAAAATCCCACCTAAAAATAAACTATCCATTTGGCTCCAGCCAAAAATTTGCCCTGTGGTGTAGCCTGCTCCTAACATAAATAAAACTTTAGTAATGGCCGTGATTGAGGCCCCGCGACCCACAGCAAATAATTTTTTAAAACTAAACTCTAAACCTAATCCAAAAAGTAAAACAATCACGCCAATTTCTGCCCAGATAGTGATAGCCGCTTTTTCTTGAACAGTGGGTAAAAAACTAACTTCAGGGCCGACTAAGAATCCCGCTAATAAATAACCTAAAACAACGGGCTGATTAATTTTTTTAAAAAGCAATGTAACAAGACCAGCAACAGCCAGAATAATACCTAAATCTTGTATAAGTGCTGGTAAGTGTAGAATAAATCCCCCTTAAATAAGTGAGTCATTGACATGTGTAAATTATGTGTAAATATAGAATGATGAATAATTCAGTGAATACAGTTAAATATCTACTGCTTGATCTTAATTCTTTTTTTGCGTCTTGTGAACAACAAGATCGCCCCGAATGGCGCGGCAAGCCCTTAGCTGTGGTTCCAATGATTACTGATAACACGTCTGTTCTTGCTTCTAGTGTAGAAGCCAAAAAATTTGGAATCAAAACAGGTACTTCTGTAGGTGATGCTAAAAAACTTTGTCCAAAAATTATTTTAGTTAAAGCTGATCATCGTAGATACACTAAATATCATCATCAAATTGTAAAAGCTGTGGAAGAAATTTGTCCTGTCGAAAAAGTTTTATCAATAGATGAAATGGTGTGTGAACTGATCGGGCGGGAAACAGTTGAAGAAGAAGCCCTCAGAATCGCAAAAAAAATTAAAGAACATATAAAAATGACGGTCGGTGAAAACTTAACAAGTTCGATCGGGTTAGGGCCAAATATATTAATCTCTAAAATCGCTTCTGATATGATGAAGCCCGATGGCCTAGTTTCAATTACTCAAGAAAAAATTTTAGAAACACTGGGGCAGTTACCGATTGAAGTCATTTCTGGAATCGGGGCAAACATGAAAAAATATTTAAACACGCGTGGCTATTATAAATTTCATCAATTATACGAACTACCATCACCCCAGATGAAATCTTTGTGGTGCGGGCTTGTGGGTTTACGAATGTCACAAGAAATAAATGGCTTTGATGTGGGCCGTCCCGAAACAAAATCAAAATCGTTATCACATCAACATGTGTTGCCACCCAATTTAAGAAATTCAGATGGAGCTTATGAAATATTAATAAAACTTTTATCAAAAGCGGCATCAAGATTAAGAAAAAGCGAACAAAAATGTAAGCATTTAGGAATCTACATTAAAGAAATGTCTGGTGTGCGGCATGAAGAAAGCATTTCTTTTCAAGAAACCAACGATAGTTTTTTCTTGATCGAACAATTGAAAAAGAAATATACAAAACTAAAAATTGTTAAACCAATTAAAGTCGCTGTGTATTTATCTGATTTTACAGTGGGTAATGAAGTTCAATTAAGTTTGTTCGCAGATCCGAAGTCACAGAAATTAGGTTTTGTGATGGATTTAGTGAATGACCGGTACGGAGCTAACACTTTGGTGTCTGCGGGCTTTTTAGAAACCCGCAGTGAAGCCAAAGCAAAAATTGCATTTCATCATATCCCGAAAGAAGATGATGAATTCGATTAAGCCAAATTAGACTTTGGCTTAATCATTATTAGTTACTAATTATTTAGCTTTTGCACCTTGGATTTTTAAAGTGATTGTCACTTCATCACCAACAACTGGGCCAGCTTCAACAGCTTTACTCCAAGTTAAACCAAAATCTTTTCTGCTGATTTTAGTTGTTGCTGTGAATGCTGCTTTTGTATTGCCGTAAGCATCGTTCACGTTACCTAAGAATTTACCGTCAAAAACAACTGATTTAGTTTTACCTTTGATCGTTAAATCACCAGTCATTTTGAAGCTTTCAAAACTGCCTGTGATAGATTTACTTGTGAAAGTCATTTTAGGGTGTTTAGCTGCATCAAAAAAATCAGCTGATTTTAAATGTGTATCACGGTCAGCATTAGCTGTATCAATTGAACTGATATCAACAGAAGCTGTTACTTTAGAAGATGAAACTTTTTCGCCCATTTCAAATTCACCAGTGAAAGATCCAAAGCGACCTTCAACAGTTGAAATCACTAAATGCGGGATTTCAAATCCCACTTTAGAATGTGATGCATCTAAAGAGTATTTTCCTGCTGGTGATGGTTTAGCTGCTGCAGCGTCAGCTTTCTTCTGAGCAAATGCTGAAAAGCTCATAGCTGTGATAGCGATAGCTAAAGTTAAAGGTACAGTTAAAGTCGTTTTATTCATATGATATCTCCTGTGTGCGTTTGTGTTTTTTTTGTTTTATTTAGACTAAAAACAATCAGCAAAAATTATCGACCGAAATAAGCTAGGTCACAAGTCTAATTTTTAATAATTTGCTGGGCCAAAAACAAATAAAATTCTGATTGTCGGTCTTGAACAAGCTGTGGGTTTTGTATTCCTAAAAAAGAAAAGTGGTTGTAATCAATCACTTGTTCCCAGTGGTCTAGTCCAATAAAAAGTTTTTTTTCTGATTTCACTTTAATAAAAGATTTTTCAACTGTTGGTATTAGCGTTGTTTCTGTTGCCGATTGAAACGAAACAATTCCGTCCGTATCACCAGTGATAAAAGCGGCCGTGATCAGAAACGGGGCGGGTAAGTTTTCAGCTTTTAAAATGTAAACACTTCTAGGTTGGTGGGCACCATAAGCGTTTATTTTTAATTTTTTAGGGACTTTAATGCTCGCTAAAAATTTTCGAACGTAGGGTTTTGTCAGCTGTCTTAAGCCGTGTAAGTAACTAATGTCAGTGATCAGGCGAAACTCTAAAGAATACTTTCTCCAGGCTTCAATAAATTCAAGACCATCATAGGGAGTGCTTAACGTCACCAGTTGATTTACAAAATGAGCCCCGCGATTGATAGCATACAGGGTATAAAGTCCGCCTGCACTGTGTGCGATGACATTGATTTCGGTGTCAGGGTATTGACTATGAACTTCATTTAAAATTTGCAGAACATGTTCGCCGTTTTCTTCTATTGTGCCCATAGGGTTCATGCCCGTTGGCACGACCACATTTAAATTCTGTGATTTCAGTAATCGAACAATACGATCAGAAAAATAGTTTGATTCAGTGGCATTAAAAAAACCAGGGATCATAACGACTGTTTTTTGGGGCACTAACTGAGCCAGTGCACTTTGGGCTAAACTAGCGATAAAAAACACTAAACTCAGTTTGCGTAAACCACTAAATGTAAAGATTACCATTGGGGATTTCCTTTGTTTATGCACTTATTAAACAATAAAACCCCCTATAAACGAAATAATAATGTATAAAAATGACCTTATAACAATTTGACATATTGCGACATTGGTTGAATTGCGGTATAAGTCTTTATCGCGTTTAAATTTATGGGGATTCGTCCACGGGGGAAAAGATATGTCTAATACGGAAATCAATCCGACAGCACCAGTTATTACATCGCCTAAAGAAGAAATTGAAATCACAGAAGAACAAGATGAAGTGATTGAGGAAAAAGCTCTTGATCGTTTCGGTGGCGGAGACGACGATTCAGTTCTTGAAACTGATGGCGCACAAGTTGTAAATCTATTAAGCGAAGAAGATGAAGACTTTAATTTTGATGCTGTTGAAAATATTCTTGATTTACCAGATCAAGAATTTCCTAAATTTACTTTAGCAAAAAATAAAGCCCGCTTTTTAAGAATGGTTTCTTGGTACCGTCAAAAAGAGGAATGGATCGAAGTTGCTCCGTTATCTGGAGTTCAAAAATTATTTAAACAACAGACTAAAGAACTTGAAGGCATCCGCGCTAGTAAAATGGATTACGAAATGGAACTTGAAACGGGAACATTAACTCCGTCGCAACGTTCTTATAAACGTGACGAATTAAAAATGTGCCGTGTTCAAGAGAAAATGGCTGTGCACTTAATTTCTAAACTCCAATTGAAGATTAAATCAGGCCGCAGATAGTTTTAGCTGTGAGTTGTTCGATTTTTTTGCTGATACAGTTAACGTTATATATTGAAACAGATCACTGAACCCGGTGGTCTGTTTTTTTTTGGTTTTTTTGAAACACGATACAGAACTTTAGTCTATTTTTATAGGCCCAAATCGTATATATTGCTTTTAAAAAGAAAAATCATTTTTTTTTGCTTAGATGTCTCAAGGTTTTCTATTTCATTCCGATACATTCATTGTGAGTCAGTTGATTCATTATCTAACGATTAAGAGGAGGCCCAATGGCTCGTTCATTTGTATACGTCGTATCAGAAAATCCTGAGGTCGTTGAAAAAGTTAAAAAGTCCTGCGAGGGACAAGATGTCAGCTTTTTCAATTACGCAGGACCACAATGGAGAGAAGGATTGGATAACCCATTCTTCCGATCGCAATTAGTGAATGGTGTACCATCATTAACTGCAGGTTTAACTCCAGTAAAGCAGGACTCACACAGCAATGTTGTAAGTTTTCCGGCAAACGCAGGAAATCCTGAAAAAGTTCAGAAAATGGAAGATATGGAAGCTAAAGCTATTGAAGCAGCTATCTATCAATACAAAGGAAATCTGACTGAAGCAGCCAAAGCATTAGGTATTGGCCGCGCAACTCTATATCGTAAAGTTAAACAATATCACATCGACCCCTCCCAGGCTCGTCGTCGTAAATTAGTTGCTGCTTAATTTATTAAGCTTTTAGCTAGTTAACGTTCGATATGTGAAATGTACGGCTCGACTAAAATCGGGCCGTATCGCTTTTTAAGAACAAATCTGTCATAATTATAATATGAAAAATTCAAAACAAATTATTGTCTCTTTATTATTTGTCGTGGGAATTGCATTCAGCACTCACTATTTCTTTATCAGCCAAATGGAAACTCAAAATTCTGATTCCGATCGCGGTTTAGCTAGTTTTGGTGAACGAAATTCTAGCGGCCAAATCAAATGGGAACAAAATGTCGCGAAAGAAATTTCATCCGATTTAGAAAATCAAAATCAATTGCAAAAACCCACTTTAATGGGCTGGCAAGATAAACTAGTTTATGAATTTTTACGTGGTAAATACAACGTTGAAATCAAACAGGGCTTTATCGAAAAACTCACTTTACAAGATCAAGAAAACGGAATCGAATTAAACGTCGATCAATTCATGAAAACCTATGGCGCCCAATTAAAGAACTTTAAACAGTATGAACTTAAAAAAGTCGATGCATTGAATGAAAATATTGAGCTTTATGACCAGTCTGGCCAAGCCGCTGGATTGATATCAATTACCAAAGATGACCAAGGTCGAGTCACGGAAATAAAAATCCAATAGGAAAACTGTAAAAATATAACTAAATTGACCTTTAAAAAAATACTTTTTTAAAGGTCAATTTAGTTTATTAATTAACACAGTTTTCCGATAAGTGGATATGGTATTTCCTGATTTAAATTCTGAAAATTCTAGTCGAAATCCACAGTATCAAGTACAAATCTTACATCGTTTGTTGTCAGTGGTGATTGATTATTTGATTTTTGTACCCGTTGTTAGCTTTCTTTTGTTTGTTACGTTTAAAGACGGTCTTTACATTTACAAATCATTTCCTAATTCATCAGAAGCCAAAAACTTCTTTGTGATGTTTATTTTAGCTTTCGTTTTTGTCGTTTCATTTTTGCAAGCTTTGTTTATTAGATTTAATTCAGCCACTCCGGGCCAGTATTTTATGAAAATAAAAATGGATTTTGATCATAAAGATGAATTCATATTTTTTAGGGCCTGGTCAAGACAGTTAGGTTTTATCGTTAGCTTTTTCTTTTTAGGTTTACCATTTTTAAGAATTCTAACAGATTCAAAAAGACAAAGCTTTTATGAAAAAATGACGGGTACAAAATTAATCAGCCAGATCCCTTTATCTGAAAAATTAATGTGGAAGATTGAAAGTGATCGCAAATACTGGTCATCATCATTAACAGCATTATATTTTTGTGTTCTGTTTTTTGGTGGACTTGTCTTTATGAATCGCTATGAACATTTAATAACGTCACCATTGTCTTATGCAAAATTCAAAAAAAATTCAGATTTGTGCAATGACTTTATGGATAAAGGTTCAAATCAACGTTTGAAATCCTTAATAGCCATGAATTTAGTGGGTACAATTGATGATGAATGTTTAAATGAAGAAGCTGATTTTATTTTGTGGCGCAATATGACCGAAGATAAATCTTTGGCTTATTTTGCTAAATATATTACTAGTGAATACAAAGATTATGAAAAAGAATATCTTGATCAGGCCTGTGCAGAAAATAAAAAATCTGAAGGTTGTTTTTGGTCAAAGATATTTCAAAAACCGACGCTTGAAAATATCGATTTACCAGATCGTCATGAACAAAGCCTTTTAGGTTTGATCGTTCTTTATAAATTTAGTGATGATAAAGAAAAAACTTTTGAAAAAATCAAAAAATACAGCGATGAACCTTCAGTCAGAAAATTCATAGTCAAAGAAACGATTGTACAACTGAGCTCAAAATTAGATTCGCAGACTGAAGAAAGCTCAAGGCTACCGGCTTCAGATAAGACTTCTGAACCTGTGCATTTTAAAGAACTTGATGATCACGAAGTTAAAAATAACCCTTATGAAGACATTCTTGAAATGGTTGAAGATCTATGATCATTCCCGGTCAGTTTAAGGATTTCAAGAACTTACTTTCATTAAATGCGACTTCTGTTTTAGTCTTATCAAATACAATTATTTATCTAGCTATATTTGTGACCTACACTTTGAATTCATTGGATCAGAAAACCTACGATCTAGAAAAATTGTCTAAAGTCAGTGAAATCTACAAACAGACATTAGATCCCATAGAACTTAAAACTTATAATCCAAAAAATTTACAAGTCGTTTATCGTGATCAAAGATTTTGGTACCGGGCTGCGGATTTCCCTCTCAACGGCGATCAAGTGGAAGTGTCCCATGTTCGAAAATTTTTAACTGATTTAAAAAATGATTATAATGCTTCACCACAGTTTATCTATGGGTTATCGCCATCGGCCACAACCCCTTGGGCATGGATGACTTATCAGTTTACGCATGTTCAGTTTTTCCATTTTTTATCAAATACATTTTTTTTACTGATTATCGGCTGCTTATTGCAAAAATCTGTTTCATCAGCTTGGATTTTTACAGTGTATATTTTTGGCGGTCTTGGTGGCGGTCTTGGTTACTTGGCTATGAATGATGCCAGTGAAATCGCAGTGATCGGTGCCAGTGGTGCGATTTGCAGCTTGATGATGTTTTTGTGCATTGTAAAAGGAGCTAAATCCATTGAATGGACTTATTTTTTATCACCTGCAAAAAATATGTTTGGTATTATTTATTTACCAGCAGTTTTCATTTTTCCAATTTATTTGCTGTCTGATTTTACAACCGTGTTGCAACACCAATCCGGTGTACAATCAGCAGTGGCCCATTCAGCCCACATAGGTGGGGCTTTTTCAGGGCTATTAATGGGGATGTATTATTTAGCTGAAAAAAATCTTAAAACGACACTTTTAGAAAGCTGGCGTGGTTATATCAGTTTAGATGAATACAAAAGATTACGATCTGAATTTATTTCAGAGCCCGATCAAGTTGTAGACCAAGACTCTGAAAACGAAAAAGCAGGTTAGATTATCGACTAACCCTCTTCCGGCGCAAATCCACGGCGCATTGTATTTTCAGTAATCACAACAGGTTCAGTGAATTGTTTTAAATAATCAGGGCCACCGGTTTTTGAACCAATACCAGACATTTTGTAACCACCGAACGGATGACGATCAACCATAGCTCCTGTAATGCCGCGGTTGATATACATATTGCCAACTTCTAATTCGTTTTTAATACGTTCAATGTTCGCTGGGCTTCTTGAGAAAACTCCGCCTGTTAGCGCATATTCTGTCGAATTAGCATAATCAATAGCTGCTGTTAAATCTTTGGCTTTTATGATCGCAACTATTGGACCGAAAAATTCGTTTTGTGCGATATCATCATTAAATCCCACATCACCAAATAAAGTGACCGGAACAAAATAACCATTTTCCGGGGCTGCGCCCTTAAATAATAATTTATATTTTTGGCTGGCCTCAATAATTGTTTTTTGTAAACGGGTATAGGCTTCTTCATCAACCACTGGGCCGTAGTAGCCTTTTGGATTTTCGGCAGAAGACACTTCAATTGATTTGGCTCCTTCAACTAAGCGATCAACAAATTTTTCATAAACACTTTCAAGAACGATCACCCGTGATGCCGCTGAACATTTTTGTCCTGAATAACCAAAAGCTGAATACAGAACACCATCAACAGCTTCATCAAGATCAGCATCGCTATCGATAATGACAGCGTTTTTTCCACCCATTTCAATAATACAACGTTTAACGTGTTGTTGTTTGGGTTGCACAACGGCTGCATTTTTTGCGATTAATAAACCAACTTGTTTTGATCCGGTAAAAGCAATCGTCGTTGTTAAATGATGTTTAACTAAGTAATCACCAACAACTTCGCCGTATCCTGGTAAAAATTGTAATACATTTTCTGGAAGACCGGCTTCAATAAATAAATTCATTAATCCTTGCGCAACTAATGATGACTGCTCCGCTGGTTTCATCACCACAGTGTTGCCAGTGACAAGTGCCGCTGAAACTTGCCCAGCTAAAATCGCTAGTGGAAAATTCCATGGTGATATCACAGTGACGACACCACGCGGTTTATAAAAATAATGACTGATTTCGCCCGGGGCATGACCTACGCGTTGAGGTTTATTTAATTCTCGTTGATGACGGGCATAGTAACGTAAAAAATCAATCGCTTCACAAACATCGCCGTCAGCTTCAGCCCAGGGTTTTCCAACTTCAAGTATTTGCGTCGCCATTAAATCATAGCGGTATTTCACCATCAAATCAGCAACACGGTCTAAATAGTTGGCTCTGATTTCTGATGACGTCTTAGACCAAGTTTTAAAAGCCTTGTTGGCTTCACTCATGGCTTTTTCGGCTAATGCGGCGTCAGCCATTTGCACGTTCGCCACCACTTCATTGGTTAATGATGGGTTCACACGTTTAAAAACATCAGTCGTTGTGATTTTCTCACGGCCTATGATGGGTTGAACTTGAATCGGCAGTTGTGATTTTATTTTTTTAAGACCAGCTATTGTTTTTGTTCGGACTTCATCTACAGCAAAGTCAAGATAGGGCTCGTTGTAGAATTTATTTTTAGGATTAACAACTTCACCGCTGGTGACAGCTAAGCCAATGGCAGGATCTTTTAATAATTCAGCTGAGGTTTTTCCGTCTGCGAATTTTCCACGAAGCCATGATTCATTAGATGTATTTTCTAATAAACGACGCACTAAATACGCCATACCAGGAATTAATTCACCTACTGGTGCGTATTCACGCACGCGGTAACCCATATTAGCTAATGATTTTTTGATCGGTTCGGCCATTCCGTAAAGCATTTGAATTTCAAAAGCATTCTGTGCAAGACCCAGCTGTTCAGCTTTAACAAAAGCTGCGGATAAAGTTCGAACGTTGTGCGAAGCCAATGCCACACGAATAAATTTGTAGTTTTCTAACAGTAAGTTTGCGCAAGCTTCGTAATTGGCATCGCTTTCTGCTTTATTCAGATAAACAGGTATTGACCAATTTTTTTGTTTTGCTTCGATAGTTTCTGAATCCCAGTAAGCGCCCTTAACTAAACGAATCGTAAACGGAGTTCCACGAACTCTGGCATAATCAATATAATCTTTCACATCTGCATATGAATCACGTAGGTAGGCCTGAACCACACAACCAAAAAATTTATAATTTTTAAATTCAGGTTCACTAATTAATTCTTTAAAAACTTCGACAGTTAAATGTTTAACTCCGTAGTGTTCCATATCTAAATTAATAAACACGCCTAAATCCATTCCTTTTTTGAATATCGGTCGTAAGCGGTCTTTAATTATTTTTTTAGATTCAGCCCAGGCTTTATCATTAATTTGTGAATATAGGGCTGTCATTTTCACAGACACATTCACTTTAGGAATTGCACCATCAGCATCGCGGTCCAATAATGGAATTTCACTCCAGTTAGCAGCGTCTTTTGCTAACCATTCTATCAGGTCAATATATTTTTTATGATAGTCTAAAGCTTCTTTTTCAGAAAGTGTGGCTTCACCTAAAATATCCACTGTAAATGTCAGATTATTTTTCCGAGCTTTTTTTAAAACAGTTAAGGCCTCATCAGCTGTTTCACCTGTGATAAACATTTTCGCCATAGCTGTAACATTTTTCTTGATTGCTCCGGCCATTAAACCGGGCGCAAGACTACCAAGACCCAAACCCACATTAAACACCGCGGGTAATTCAGTTTTTCCGCCTTCAGAAAAATATTCTTTTAAATGTGTCGCCACATCATCGCCTGTGTTCAATGATGGAAGCACGTCAACAAAGCGAAACATGTTGGTTTTAAATTTTTCATTTTTCATGCTCCATTCCATAATCGAGCCATACCAGAAGTCTTTTGAAAAAAGAGAAACTTTAGATTGAGATTCCATACGGCGAAGAATTTCTTCACCTTTTAAGATCACTTTATTTTGAATTTCTTGTGTTTGCATGACAGTGTTTTACCTCTGGTAAAACGGGCAAAGCAATAATTTTCGACAAGCTTAGATTTTCATCAGTTTTGCGGGCTTTTCAGAGTGCTGTAAGTTAGTAGCTAGCCCTGAACAACGCCCTTATCACGAACATACCAAGTGCTGTCCTTAATCTCAAAAACCATATACTGCGCTGGTGCCCAGTGTGAGTATTCAAACGAGGTCAAATTTTGATCGCAATTGATAACTGACATAGCTTCTTCAATCCAATCAAAATGCGTGCACAGCATATAAACCTTGTCGCGGCTTTCTAAGGCGATTTGTTCCAGCGAGCTGATTGTTTTGGCTACACGGGTTCTAAATTCAGAGCCTGATTCATGATTTTGCCTGACCGACAATTGATCAGTTTTTTCACATTGAACATTGTAATGTTTAATTATTTTTTCTACTGTTTGGTAAGTTCTTTGGCTGTCTGAAACCCAGCACATATTGGGCCCAGCAAGAACTCCTTTTTCAACTAATTTAAGCAGTTCACTAGCTTGTGAGAAGCCTTTGTCGCTGAGTGTTGGGTCATGGGTAGGTAGAAATGTTTTATGGCCATGGCGAATGAGAATTAAATACATAAAAATAGTTTAGCTAAGTTCTTGAGAACCTGTCACTGATTTGGTATTTTTATTATCTATGTCTAAAATACACCGTTATAGCTCAAATGATTTTACAGTTCGTATCGCAGCTGTTGATGCGACTCAAGTCGTACAAGAAATGAAAATGTTGCAAAACACGTTACCGATCGCAACAACGGGTGTGGGTAAAGCCATGGTCGGTGCGTTATTATTAGCAAGCCAATTAAAAGAAAAACAGCAAGTGGGGCTTCTATTTCGCGGTAATGGTTCTATCAAAAGTATTTACGCCGAAGCCAACTACGAAGGTCAAGTGCGCGCATTCACACCAAACCCACAGTATGTGCCTGCTAATTATGATAATGGTTTAAGTGTTGCCGAAGCCTTGGGAAAAGGAACTTTAACAGTTGCAAGGCATCAACCTTTTCAAAAACAACCGTTCAATGGAACTGTTGAATTAGTGTCTGGCGAAATCGGTGAAGATATTGCGCATTACTTGCATCAATCTCATCAAATTAGATCAGTCGTTTCGTTAGGAATATTTATTGATGAATTCGGTCAGTGTGTAAAAGCTGGCGGAGTTATCATCGAAATCATGCCCGGTGTGGATGAGAAAATCGTTGAAGCGATTCAAGCTAATACTGACATTATGAAACCCAGTATTTCAAAAATTTTAATGGAAGGCGGTAAGCCTTTTGATCTCGTAGACCCTTTTATGTTAGGAATTCCATTCACTGAATTAGATCATCCCCATACAGCGCAATATTATTGTCCGTGCAATCGTGAACGGGTCGCTGGTGCTTTAGAAATTTTAGGTGTCGCCGAATTACAAGACATCATCGATGAAGGTAAAGATCAAGATGTGACTTGTCAGATGTGTGGTAAACCTTACGCGATTACGATTGATGAAGTTTCAGATATTAAAGATCGCGCCCGAAAAAATTCTCTCCATTAGTTTTATTCAAGAGATTCGTTTTCCAACATACTAGACTTTGATCCTGCCTATTAGTTTTTCTTATGGCTCAAACCGAGCTGGAGGAGCGGGTATTATTCCGTTCCAGCGATGAACTTGTTGTGGTGGGGCGTTTTCGCTCACTTTGGACTCCACGACTGTGGATGGGAGCGAGAAGTTTGTCTTACTATGAGACATTGCAACTGGCTTGCCAGGTTAGTGGTGTCAAATAGATTTCGCCCTAGTGCTGTAAAACGGCATTTCAGTTGAAATGTTTCTTTCTGAGTCACTCAGGTCAAATATAAGTGGTGCTTTTTGGTCATGTTCTTGAACTGTAATTAATCATGAAGAAACCACACATTTTCAAATTCTTATTGATTGGATTAGCGCTCGTCGCAGCTGGCTGCTCTCCCCAAAAAGGTGACGATTGTGGTTTTGTTCAAAACGTTTACGGACAACGCATCTCATGGAAGCGTCAGCTGCCATTACAAGTTTATGTGAATTCAGCAGTCCCAGCACAGCTAAGACCGGCTATTCACCGTGCCGCAGCGACCTGGGAAAAGAACGCAGGCCGTAAAATATTCGATATTATTGAAGAATCAAACACAACTGTTGCAAGTCCTAATATGCCAAGTCGTGACCGCAAAAATGGTATTTACTTTTTAAGTGATTGGGAGTCTGATAGAAAGTCTGAGCAAGGACGCACGTCAGTCTACTGGGCTGGAGATGAGATTCAAGAAGCTGATATTAGAATTAATGCAGCTAACTTCGGGTATTACGATCAAGATCCTCAAAATATCGTGCGCATAACTAAAAGTTCTAATAGTTCAGATGGTTATAACTTCGAAGCTTTAATACTTCATGAATTAGGTCACTTTTTGGGACTTAAACACCGTGAATCAGATGGCACCGTTATGGCAACACATTTAGCTGCTTATGCTGA
>JAYTPA010000022.1:0-11671 GCA_043747495.1 Bdellovibrio sp. | reverse complement strand
CAAAAAAAAGACAGCAATAATGTGCTTTCAATACGTTGGCTTGATCATTATTTTTTAACGGTTTTTAACAAAATCTTAACTTTCGAAGCCTCAATCTGACCTTAAGTCTATGTTTAGTTGAAGTTACTATATAACCGCATCATTTTAAGATGTAATAGAAGGCTGTATGTCGAATAATCCAACGCCGCAAACGCCAGAATTTTTAGTTGAGCTTGATGAAAAAGAATCCCTAATGGTTCTTCAGCAAAGTTTTCTACTAAAAACAGATTTGATTATAAAACCTGAAAATGATCCGATAGCTTATAAAACAATGATTAGTGGTTTTCTAGATACAAAAGTTATTCTAGATACTGAGCATTTTGATCAGCTTGCAGATAGTAAAGGTGTAGCAACTGTTAAATTTTCTGTGGGTTCTGAAATTTATTTTGTTAAAACGTTTCTGACTCAGTTTCAAAATAAAATTAGCTTCAGTAAAAATGTTAAAGTTGTTCACTTAAAGCGACGGAAAGAGCCGCGTTATGTGATTCCGCCGAAGTGGAACCAGTTAGCTAATATTTGGGATTTAGAAACCAAAGGTAAACTAGATGCACGAGTTCTTGATATTTCTAAATCAGGTATAAAATTTGAAATAAAAGAACCTAAATTTAGTTTTCAAAAAGAAAAAATTGCACGTATTCAGTTCCAAATTTATAAGCGTGCTGAAGTTGTTTGTGATGCTGAGGTTAGATTTTTTGCTATTGGTAAAACAGGAATAGCTTTAATGGGAATGTCTTTAGTTCTTGTAACTGAAAACCAAAAATCACGCATTGACAGTATTATTGAAGATCTTATTCTATATAGTACTCAGAATCCTGAATAATCAATTTTGATGATTAGCTTTGCTGCAGAATCTGCACCCAAGCTTTTTTATTTTCGGGAATAGCATCCGCAGGCATAAACAACCCTGTTTTTAAACCACCCTCATAAGCCAAACTGCCTTTGTAGATTTCTGAAGTTTTAAGAATTGCTTTTAAAACTGTGAAAGCTTTTTCATTATTTGATTTCATGACTTTGATGACTTCCTCTACAGTGACATGTGGAATTGAGTCATCCCAACAATCAAAATCAGTTACAAAACAGCATGGCAAGTACGGAAGCCCAGCTTCGCGGGCCAAAGCATATTCAGGAAAATTCGACATACCGATGATATGAGCACCCATTTGTCTGTAGCTATGAGATTCAGCCTGTGTTGAAAAATAAGGGCCTTCGATGCATACATATGTTTTTTTATAATGGGTTTTGTGGCTCATTTTCTCAGTTAATTCTTTAAGTCTATCAGCCATTATTTCACAAATTGGTTTTGCTAAAGAGACATGACCAATCAAGCCTTCACCTAAAAAAGTGTGTTTTCTATTTTTTGTGCGATCGATGTACTGGTAAGGAATGACTAAGTCACCAGGAGCTAAATCTTTTTCGAGTGATCCCACAGCACTGAATGACACAATGGCTTTTGCACCCATTTTTTTAAAAGCGAAGATATTAGCCCGATAGTTTATTTCGCTAGGCAAAAGTTCATGATGTTCGCCGTGACGAGATAAAAATAAAAACTCAGTAGATTCGACTTTAACTTTTTTTAGCCCTGAAGAATGTTCACCAAAGGGTGTTTCAATTTTTATTTTTTCAACTGTTTGAAAACCATCAAACTTTTCAAAGCCTGATCCACCAATGACTGCAATCATTTGTTACCTCTGCCATTTAATTTAAATACACCTAAATCAACATCTTTTTGGTTGTAAACGCCGCGATCAGTGATCCATGCCGTCGTTAATTTTGCCGGAGTGATATCAAACGACGGGTTATAAACAGCACAATTTTCTGGTGACCAATTTATACTTCCGAAATATCCAGTGGCCCCAGTGACTTCAGCCGACGCACGTTGTTCGATTGGAATAGCTTCACCACTGACGCATTCAAAATCGATTGTGGTATAAGGTGCTGCCACATAAAAAGGAATATGATGATAAAAACAATTCACTGCGACTGAATAAGTCCCAATCTTATTTGCAAAATCACCATTTTGAGCAATTCGATCAGAACCCACAATGGCTTTTGTAATCTTTTTTTTCTGCATCAAGTGGGCTGCCATATTGTCAGTGATTAAAGTCATGGGGATACCTAACTTTTGAAGCTCCCAAGCTGTTAAACGAGCACCTTGTAATAGCGGTCTGGTTTCATCAACATAAACATGAATTTTTTTTCCAGATTCATGCGCCATTTTAATCACACCTAAAGCCGTACCAATACCTCCTGTGGCTAAACCGCCGGTGTTACAATGAGTCAGTATTTGATCACCATCTTGAATTAATCCAGCTCCATTGCTAGAAATTTTCTGACAAAGCTCAACATCTTCATTAAAAATTTGAACGGCCATACTAACAATTCCCATAACATTGGAATCATTTTTTAAAATGTTTCTCATGCGATCGATGCACACCATTAAATTAACTGCTGTGGGTCTCGCTTCATATAGTTTTTGGGCCTTAGATAAAAGCTCATTTAAAGTCGCACCGATGATTGCTGATTGGGCCAAACTTAAAGAAGCAGCTACGCCAATTAAAGGGGCTCCGCGCACTTGTAGTTTTTTAATGGCCTCGATCATTTTTTCAGTAGATTCGATTTTAATCCAATTTTCTTTTTGTGGAAGTAAAGTTTGATCTAAAATAAAATACTCACAAGAATTTAAATCTTTTGAATAAGTAAAACGAAGGGCTAATGATTCTAGTTTTAATAAATCCATTATAATAAGATATCCCCAATTTTTTTTCTGAGCTCATACAGATATTGAACTTCATCTGGTGGTAACGGGTGTAATCCGCCAAGCTTAATAGCTTCCGCTAAGATTTGTGCGGAATTTTCAATACGTTCCATACCGCGGTAGGCTTCTTCTAAATCTTCGCCCCAAGTCACAGCCCCATGACGACGCAGAATCAGCGCGCGGTGTTTTGGTAAAAAAGGCTTAAGCACATCCCCCATAGCGGCAGTGCCAGGACGGGCGTAGTCCGCAAAAGGAATATCACCAGTGGCTAAAATAACTTCGGATAAACAATCGCTAGGTAGTTTATTGATATCAGGGCGGGCAATGGACCAAGCGATAGCTGTTGTTGGATGAGCATGGATGACAGCTTTGGCCTTTTCACAAGTCTTAAAAATTTCTAAATGCATGAGGCGTTCAGTCGATGGCTTACCATGAAGGATTTCTCCTTCAATATTAATAACAGCTATATCTTTTACAGACATAAAAGCTTTTGCAATTCCAGATGGTGTGATCAAAATAAAATTATTATTTACACGGTAGCTAATATTGCCGTCTGCTGCAGAAAGCATGTTTCTAGCATGTAATCGTTGGCACGTTGTGATGATTTTTTCGATCACATCAGCATGTTGTTCAATTTGCTGATTAAGATTTATTGTTGTCATAAAGATGTCATAGCGATATTGTGAAACTGTGGCAATATCACAGACAAAATTGAACCAATTTCACAACACTCCTTATAAAAAAGTGCTTATCCTTATGGCACTGAAGAATGAATCCAGCGGACTTTTTGAAGAACAGGGCTATTCTGTGAATTATATGGGGGTCGGTCTTATATCTTCAGCGCGGGTTTGTACCGAGGAAATCATAATTAACAAACCAGATGCTATTTTTAATTTTGGCACCGCTGGATCAATCAACTTTTCAGTTGGCGAGATCATTGAAATCAATCAATTCTGTTTACGTGGCGATGTGCTTCCGCTGGTCAATAGCTATATCAAAACGCAGCCATTAACCGATTATAAAAAAGGTTTTTGTGGATCAGCTGATTTTCTTGAAATAGCTAACACTTCAAATAATTACGATGTCTATGACATGGAAGCCTACGCCCTAGCAAGAATCTGCAAAGATTATGAAATTCCGTTTCATTGTTTTAAGTTGATTACGGATCAGTCAGATAAACAGCTCAAGCAGGATTGGAAAAAAAATCTTGAAGTTTATAGACATCGTTGGGTAGATTTAATTCAAATTTTAGATAAAAAACAATAAGGATCATAAATGGAACAATTTTTAAATACCGAAACGCTGATTGCTTTATTTACTCTAACAGCCATGGAAACTGTTTTAGGTATAGATAATATTATTTTTATCTCAATTCTAGTTGCCAAACTTGACCCTTCAAAACGTGATCGTATCCGTAATATCGGCATCATGTTGGCCTTGATTGTAAGACTAGGCTTGTTGTTTTCACTAAGTTGGATCATGAGCTTAACAGAGCCATTCATGACTATTATGGGTAAAGGTTTATCTGGTCGTGACATCATTATGTTAGCTGGGGGGTTGTTCTTAATTGCTAAGGCCACTTATGAAATTCATCATAAAGTTGAAGGCGCTCAAGATGCGCTTCATCCTGATTCTTCAAACACAGATATCAATAAAAAAATATATGCCAACGTCGGTAGTATTTTAACTCAAATCATTTTGTTAGATATTGTGTTTTCACTGGATTCAGTGATAACCGCCGTTGGAATGGTTGGCCAAGTTTCAATTATGGTAGTTGCCATGTTGTTATCAATGGTGATCATGTTGATGTCAGCCAGTTCGATTAATGACTTTGTTGAAAAACATCCAACAATTAAAATATTAGCACTTTCATTTTTATTACTGATTGGTGTGATGTTAACAGTTGAAGGCATGGGCGGCCATGTTTCTAAAGGTTATATATACTTTGCAATGGCGTTCTCGTTTATTGTTGAAATCTTAAATATGCGTTATAGAAAAAAGACTATTCGCTAGTTCAGATAAAAAAAAGGGAGCTTTAAGCCCCCTTTTTTTTTGTTTTAGTGTTGTAGATCGCAAGGTCTATCTTTTTGATGTTTGTGCTGGTGATCGCACGGCTTATTGTGATGTTTGTGCTCATGAGCCTTTTTTTCTTTTTTTGAATCATCACAATCTTTCTTTTTATCTTTACAATCTTTTTTGTCTTTATGTTTATCTTTGCAATCGTCTTTTTTTACCTCTTTGTCTTTTTTCTCTTTCTTAGGTTTTTTACAGTCTTTATGGTTTTTGTCGTATTTATCTTTTGATGTACTTTCTTTGTGATCTTTCATGCAACGTCTGCAGTCATGTTGACCAGGTTTACAGTTCCGACAGTCAAAGTGATCTTTTTTGTAAGTTGGACATTCATTTGGATCAGTTGGAGTAGTTACTCCGCCGTCATCGTCATCACCACCGTCATCATCTGGTGTTGTAGGAGTCGTTGGTTGTGACACAACCGGAGTCGATGATGTTGAAGGTGTAGGTGTAGCTGGTGGTGTTGTAGGCTCAGACACAACCGGAGTCGATGATGTCGAAGGTGTTGGCGTCACAGGTGGTGTTGTAGGTTCAGACACTACCGGAGTTGATGAAGTCGTTGGTGTAGGGTCAGTGACTTCAGGTAACGGAGTAGGTACTTGTTCTTCAACGACACAGCTTGGGAAAAAATATGAACCTGATAGTGATCCGTTCGAACAAGTTCTAACTTCTTGTTTGCAAGTCGATTCTGAATCAACTGATGGAGTTAAATAACCCATTACGTTTTGACCATGAGCAATCGTTTGTCCGTTGAATAAACAGCTTGCTGGAGCATCAACTTCACATGATGCATACTTGCTTGAACCTGATAAAGTTCCATTCGAACAAGTTCTAGTTTCTTGCTGGCATGATTCACCAAAAGCCACTGTTGAAGTCGCGAAAGATAAAACTTCTTGCCCGTGAGCGATAGTTTGTCCATTGAATAAACAACTTGCTGGGGCATCAACCGCACACGATGCGAATTGACTAGAACCAGATAAGGCCCCATTTGTACAAGTTCTCGTTTCTTGTTGGCAAGTTGAACCGAAAGCCACTGTCGAAGTTGCAAAAGCAATTGCATTTTCACCATGAGCAATCGTTTGTCCGTTGAATAAGCAACTAGCTGGGGCAGCAACTGCACAAGATGCATATTGGCTTGAACCAGATAAAATACCGTTAGAACAAGTTCTAGTTTCTTGCTGACATGATTCACCAAAAGCGACGTTTGAATTTAAATAAGCTGTTAAGCTTTGCCCGTGAGCTATGGTTTCACCGTTAAATAGACAACTTGCTGGAGCATCTACTGCGCAAGATGCATATTGGCTTGAACCTGATAAAACTCCGTTCGTACAAGTCCGTGTTTCAGATTGGCAAACACCACCAAAAGCAACAGATGAATTTAAGTAAGCTGTTACAGATTGTCCG
Source organism: Bdellovibrio sp. (assembly GCA_043747495.1). GTDB lineage: Bacteria > Bdellovibrionota > Bdellovibrionia > Bdellovibrionales > Bdellovibrionaceae > Pseudobdellovibrio. Next base: position 5,403 of record JAYTPA010000022.1, on the reverse strand, counting down.
TCTAAAACTTCTTGGTTGTTAAAAGTACAGCTTTGAGTATCGCCAGGTATTTGAAAGTCACCTGGAATTTGAAAAGTATCTGTTGCAGTCACCTCTTGTGAAAGACTTGAAAATTCTCGACTCAGAGAAGTCGATGCGTCTTGGGCTCCGTTAGAGCCTTTTTGACAGCCCATCGTTATCAATGTAGATGCTGCTAATGTAAGTACTAAAAAGTTTTTCATAAATATCGTGATCATTTGAAACTCCTTGTCACATGATCTAGCCACACATTCAGTTTGAACCTAATAGGCTTCAAGTTTCTATAAAAAAAGAAGGTTGTTTCTACATAGAACATGCAAAACGAGAATGTTAATTTTAGTGAAAAAAAAATCGACAGTATAGGGAACAATTACAGAATATCAGTAGCTAATAAATAGTAGCCCACCATTTTTCAAACGATCAATAATATAGGCTTGGTATTTATTTTCGATAGCTGGACAGCCATAACTGCGACCGACTTTTTCGGGCTTAATGTAGTTTGCTGAATGCATAACGATGGCTCGCGTGCGGGCATTTGAATTTGTCTTCTGTAGGCCGTCCATTCGAACAGAGTAGCCATGTTTGCCACGGTAAGTTTCAGCCACCATGTACGCCCCAAGGCTTGATTTCAAACTTTCAGGAGCATTAGAAAACAATGTGGCCCAACCATTATCGCTAGGATCTGAATTTTTACCATGTGCAACCAAGTGTGTTTGCACTTCACCAGTGGTTAAGTTGACTAGAAACAATCTGCGGACGTCGCTATTTAATGAAAAATCAGCAATGGCTAAAAATTTTTGATTTTTAAATTGTGAACGGTAATTTTGAAAAAACCCGATACCAGCTTCAAAAGCTTTTTGAGGAATTAAATGGTTTGGATCAAGATGGGCTAAGTCTGGTGCTAAATTAAAAGCTTCATCAGATTCGACCCACTGTTGTTCTTGTTCTAATATATATTTAGCTGAATTGCTGGGGTCACCACTAGGAGCATCAGTTTGATCAGCTTCTGATTCAAAACTAGATTCAGGTTGGCAACCTGTTAGTCCAAGACAAAAAAAGACCAACAAACAACTGAAGATTTTTTTATTAATCATATTTGTTTATTGTAAATTGATTTTTTAATTTAGAAAATAAAATGGAAATGTCTAGTCGATTGTTAAACTTAAGTCTGGTTTCCTGCAAAAAAAAGAGGTCTCAAAAGAGACCTCTTCGATATTAAGTTTTGCGTCAACAATCTTATGTAACTGATTGGCTGACTGCGTAGCGGAAAACTATTTGGCTTTACCGTTTACAAAACTTTGTAACTCAAGAGTCACAGTATAATTTTCAGGAGTTAATTCTGTTCTTTTAGCAAAACCAAATGGAACTTGTGCAATCCAGATAGTGCTGTTTTCGTTCGTTAGAGCACATGTATTAAATGTTCCAGCAGGGACTGTTACTTTTTGTAATTGACCATTTTGAGCAGCACAATTAGCTAATAAATACGAAATCATTTCATCATTAATTAACTCATCAGCATTTACGTCTTCTTCTCTGTGGTCAGAAGGCTGGTTGTCAAATTTAGTTGTCGCAGTCATTTTGAAGCCTGTTGCAGTTTTAGCAACTAATGCAACTTCAAGAGTACCGGCCATTGTTTGGCCTTCAGTGCTAACTGTGGCTTTGAAATTACTGTAATCGCCAACTAATGGTGTAGCTTGTGCAGCAGTCGCAAGAATTGTAGTAGCAAGTATCATAGACAATTTTAATAATGCTTTCATTTTGAATCCCCTTTGGTTTGGTTGTTAGTAAACAGAGTCTTGTAAACCTAAACTGAAGATTCAATTAAAAAGAGACAGAAGTACAAAAATAATCACATATTGCCAATATTCAAAGCAGTGTTTAACCAAAAATTGACACTGCTTCATATGAATACACTTCTAGAAGCACAGACTGATTATATAGGCTTTAGCACCACGGATCTGGTTTCTGAATTGCTTAATAGTTATATGAATGAAGTTTATTAATCTAATCACTTTTGCAGCTTTAATTATTTTCAACATGATAAGTCTTCAGCAAGCTGAAGCTAAATCTGTTTTGTTTCATGAGCAAGACACAGATTTTACTTTGCTAGAAATAGCTGAAAGTGCGTTGTCGCAGGCATTAGAGAACCAAGTAAAAAATGAAAACGAAATTTATTTAAAAGGCGAATGGCCAACAGAAATTAAATCAACATTAGTTCCATCGTTGGTTGGTGTGGGTCGACTGATTGGATCTGATCAGGAAGCCACAGCTTTTACAACAGGTGCTGTGATTAATACAATCGCCCAAATTTATTTAGATCACCCAGAATTTCAAACAACTGCTTTGTTTACAAAAATACCTGAAGCTGTTTCTAGCGGTATATCGTCGTTTGGTAGATATCAAAGTGATCATTCGTTTAATTTCTACCCTCCACATAATCAAGACGGTGTAACTGTGCGCAGACCTATTGATATGACTTTGTTTCCATTGTGGTATGGTTTTACAAATATTCCTAACGACGCAGATTCAACATCTGTTAATTATTCTGCAATTCTGATGAATGCACTTTTGCACAAAGAAAAAACGACAGTGCCACCAGAGACTTTTGAAAAATTCGAGACCTTTCGCGATATAAAACGTAATCCGATGTATTACAACCGGTTAGAAAACAGAAAAAAAACCGGCGCATTTATGACGTGGTTATATGACGAAAAAAATGCAAATATGCCTAGATTCTTTTTTGCCAGTTCTAAATTAGGGGAAAGAATTCCGTTTAATAAAAATGATGTAGATTGTGTTGTGAATGCCAATATTTTTAAACTGAAAGCGCTAGCAGGTAAAACAGAATTAGTTGGTTACGCCGAATCTTGTGAGATGATCAATGACATGATTCAAAAAAATGAAATGGCATCTTGTGGAATATATTATCCGAACAGCATGAATTTAGCTTTTTCAATGGCGACAGCAGAAAAAGCAGGTGATCGTTGCCTAGTAGAAAATTCGAAACAGACACTGATTGAGGCCATCTTAAAATCGCAAGATCAAGATGGTTCTTGGTTGAATCAAGATAATTTCAGATCAGATCGGGTTTTAACCACTGCTTATGCGATGTATGCACTTTTACATTTTGCCGATACAGAAGATGCAAATACTGATAAAGCATTGAACCACGGGTTACAGTATTTACTATCAGTCATGAAAATTAAAAGTCATCGCGCAAGCTGGGAAAAAAATCATTTTTTTACGGCAACAGCAATAGCCAGATCATTAGTCATGTGGAAATCGAAAGCATATACTTATTCAATTTTAAGTTCAGTTTTATTTAAAATGAGCAAAATCAAAACACAAGCAACTGGCAAAGAAATTTTAAAGGATTATGCGTATCCTGTTAAGAAAGACGATAATCATCTTCAATAGCCGATAATTAAGCTAAAAATATAAAGACTAACAGATAATAATGGTGAATAACGGCTAATCAAAGCTAGTTGGGGTCAGTGCTGAAAGATCGATCTTTCATTAATTTATCACGGTCAAGTTTAACAGGGATCGCTGTGCCTGACCAGGTGCTTGTTTGATAAGATCCGTTACGGACTTTTTTTGAAATGATATCAACATCAATTAAAGCATCATAATTAAGTTCAATGGCACGAAATGCTAATCGAAGAGTAATGTCATTTTCATCAGAGCAATCGTTGATAACAATTGGAATTTCAAATCTTTTAATAAAACGTGTTTCTTTACCTTGAGATTTACCAAAGACAGCCACTTGTTTGGCTTTTTCTAAGTTTTGATTATACAGATCAATTTTTTCAGTCATGACCACTGCGTAACAGCCTGAACAATACACCGGGTGCTTTGTTTCTTCTGGCGGAGTCATCATATATTGAAAATCTTCAGGAGATAAAAACACAGCACAAGATTTACAAAGCTTATCCGCACAGATTCCGCAGTAATTAGAGACTTTATGGCTAGAACATGTGGTGCAAGATTCTTTATTCATAAGGGCTTAGGTAGCACGGGTAAGCCCTAAATTGTAGGTCAAATTCACTTTTTAAGTCATTTTGAGAACAAATTTCATGCTTAGTAATTGTAAGGGATAAGCTTTTTGAAGTATTCAGGGACGTCAGCAATGACTTTGAGTCTTTTTTGATGGTGCGGATGGGTGAATTCGATTGAAAAAGAATGCAGCATCATGTGTTTAGCCAATTTAATTTTACCGTATTTGGTGTCACCCACAAGCGGGTGGCCAAGGTCAGCAAAATGAACACGAATTTGATTTTTTTTGCCTGTTAATAAATTAATTTTAACTAAGCTGTATTCAGCAGTTTCATGAAGAACTTCGTATTCGGTTTGCGCTAGTTTACCATCATCTTTATTTTTAGAGGAATGGACGACGTAATCGTCATCTTCCGATAAATAACTTTCGATAATTCCTGATTTTTTTGTAATTTGACCATGCACAATGGCGTAGTAATGTTTAATAGTGGATTTCCAATTATTTTTTAAAGATTGTTGCGCTTGTTGGCTTTTAGCAAAAATAAGAACGCCAGATGTCCATTGATCTAAACGGTGTACAACAAAAACTTCTTTTTGTGAACGGGTGTTACCTTTTCGAATATAAATATTTAAGGCATTGTGAACTGTTTTTTCTTTTTCAAATAGTGCAGCAACTGTTAATACACCAGCTGTTTTACAACCCACGATGACATCTAAGTCTTCATGAAGAATTTCAAATCCGTAGGGTTGGTATTTTTTAGGTATTTTAGGTTTATTCAACATTATTTAAAACGGTAACATAACATTTCATATTGTGTTAAGCGAAAAGACTATTGTTATAACACTGAGGTGTGATTTATAATAAGGAATGAACTTAACTAAAGAAACACAAATAATTGTTAGACAAAAAAGAGAACTGGCTGAGCTTTTTGGTTTTGAAACACGCAATAAATATGAAATTACGAATTCAAATGGAGATCTGATTGGTTACTGCGCCGAACAGCAAAAAGGTCTATTGGGATTTTTGTTTCGTCAATTTCTAGGGCACTGGCGATCATTCGAATTACACTTTTATGATGCTGATCGAAAAGTTTTTTTAACATCGAAACATCCATTTCGTTTTATTTTTCAAGAATTTGAAGTTTTAAACGACCTGAATAAACCAATTGGTCACGTAAAACAAAGATGGGGAATTCTTAGGAAAAAATTTGATGTGATGAATTCGCAGCAACAAGTCATTATGCAAATGCGTTCTGGATTTTTTCAGTTTTGGACTTTTCCGTTTTATAGTTTGCAAGATAACGAGCGTGCTGTGATTAAAAAGAAATGGTCTGGATTTCTTAAAGAAGTTTTCATGGATGCTGATAATTTTTCTGTTCAGTACTCAGA
>JAYTPA010000021.1:0-8474 GCA_043747495.1 Bdellovibrio sp. | reverse complement strand
GCATTAAAACTTGGATCTAATTGATCTAGATCAGAAGCCAAAGTCATTTCTTCTAAATAATTTGATAGCGAAGCTTCATCGCCACGTTCTTTTTCAAATTGAACAATAGCATTATCTAATTCTTCTAAATTGTTTATTCGAGCTTCAGATTCAGCTGTGTCTTCTTTTTTTAACATTTGCAAGTATTCAGTGCGTTCTAGAACGATAGAATAAAATTCTGATAATTTGTAACTTTTGGCTTGAGAAATTAAATCAGTGGCTAAATCGTAAAAACGTCTTAGCTTTCCTGTTGTGCCAGAGTTAAAAGCTTTTGTGTCAACAGCTTTACCAATGGCATCGTAAAATGAAATTTTATTTTCTGCTGCGATTGAATCAATATGTTCAATCGTTGTTTTACCTAATCCACGGGCTGGCACATTGATAACCCGCTTAACAGCAATATCATCACTGATGTTAGAGGCTAATCTTAAATAAGCTAGCATGTCTTTAACTTCTGCGCGTTCGTAGAACCGCATGCCGCCAATTAAACGATAAGGTATAGCTAGTGTTCGAAGTTGCTCTTCGATCACACGCGATTGTGCATTGGTTCTGTAAAAAATAGAAAAATCATTAAGATTGCTTTCACCACTTGAAATTAAAGACTGAATTGTTTTAACGACGAATCTGGCTTCATCGTATTCATTTTTTTCTTCGCGAACTTGAATGAGATCACCAGGTTCATTATTAGTAAAAAGTGTTTTGTCTTTTCTTTGAGTATTGTTTGCAATCACTTTGGTAGCAGCTTGAACAATGTGGGCAGAAGATCGATAGTTTTCTTCAAGTTTAACGACAACTGTTTCTGGAAAATCTTTTTCAAAATTTAAAATGTTGCTGATATCAGCTCCGCGCCACGAATAAATAGATTGATCTTCATCGCCCACAACACACAAATTTCTATGGGCTTTAGCAAGCATTTGCACAATTAAATATTGGATGTGATTTGTATCTTGATATTCATCCACCATGATAAATCTAAATTTATTTTGATATTCAGTGAGCAAATCAGGATACATTCTGAAAAGTTCATGGGTTTTTAAAAGAAGATCATCAAAATCTAAAGCATTAGCGCGCTTCATTTCTTCTTCATAGCGAACATAAACATCAAAAGTTTTTTGATCGACAATATTCTTAGAACCACCACGCATATTTTGCGGAGACAGTCCTAACATTTTTGCGTTACTGATTCTTGATTGAAAGCTTTTTGGTGGAAACATTTTATCATTAATGTTTAAAGCCTGCATAACTTTTTTGATTTGGGAAAGTTGATCTGAAGAGTCGTAAATAGTAAAAGGTTTTTTATAATCTAATAAATCAATATGCTTACGCAAAAGTCTTACACAAAACGAATGGAATGTGCTGACCCACAAATCACGAACAACGGGTACACCTAAGTCAGAAAGTAATTTGTAAATCCGGTGTTCCATCTCTTGTGCGGCTTTATTAGTAAAGGTGACGCACAAGATTTCTTCTGGTGCACACACGCCTTGAGCAATCAAATTAGCCATACGGTGGGTAAGGACACGGGTTTTCCCTGAGCCCGCACCGGCTAAAATCAAAAGTGGACCGTCTAATGTTTCGACAGCCCGCTTCTGCGTAGGATTCAACTGATGTGTAAGGATTTCAATGGTATCCATGAGGGGATATTTAATACCTGCTAAAATTGAGAATATCGACGAAATACTCTATATTTGACGCAATGAATTTCAGTCTTTCGGCAGATCTAAAAAGGGTGTTCCATGACTCAGTTACGGTTATTCAGTTTATCAAGTTTAGTGGCTACATCTATGCTTTTTTTAAGTGCATGCATACCTACGGAAAACTCTCAGATCGGGGCACAAAATATTCGTGTGCAAATTCCAGTTTCAGAATCAAGAATTGTCAGTGGTACGACTGAAACAGCCTATTCTTTAAAAGTTGTTACATTAGAAAATATTTATTCAACTTCAGAATTAAAGGGTCGGTTTGCGCAGTTTTTCTACGCTCCATCTAGCAACCAAACGGGCCTATCTGGTATTAACCCCGTTTCATTTTTTTTAAAAACAGCTGACGGAATTTATTTACCTAAAAACGAAAATACAGCTTTCATGGCCACAATCTATTATCATGTGCAGAACTTAAAAAAGATGTCTGACTTAGCTGGTTTTTCTCTAGCTGATAAACCAACGTCGATTGGTTTATCCACCCAAGTCGCCGATGAATCGTTGAAAGTAAACAGAGCTTTTTATGACGGAGCCAGAGATTCGATCCTTATTGTTCCATACACGCAAAAAGAATTACCGATTGCTGTGAATTCAGGAATTTTAGCCCATGAATACTTTCATTCATTATTTTATAAAACAGTTTTAGAAGCTTCGCTGAAAGCTTCTGAAAAAAAATTATCAAAAAGTTTACAAGTTCATCTGGAAGACGCAAAAAGTTTGTTTGAAATTGAAAACGTTGAAGAAGCCAGTATGACTGTTGAAGAGCTTTCAAATAAAATTTATTTAAACAGTTTAAATGAAGGCTTAGCTGATTTCTGGGCTTGGCTTTATACCGGAGATGTTAATTTTTTGAAATGGTCTTTGCCTGATTTCAGTCAAGATCGCAGATTAAATGTAAAACCAAAAGTGATTGATTATAAAAACTTTCAGGGATCAATTTATGAAAATGGAACACAGTTCGCAAGACTTTTAAAAAGTATTGCAGACGACGGCAACGAGCCACAAAAAATGTCAGTAATGATTAAAGAATTTTTAGTTCAGTTGTCAGGTGAATTTTTTCAGTTAAAATCGAATGAGACATTGAACAGTAATAGCTTATTTTTGTTTTTAGGTCAGTCAGACCTAATTAAGTTAAGTGAAGATAACTGTAATTTAATTGAACAAAACATCACCAATTCAAGCTCTGAAAAAACGTATTCATGTGCATTGCAAGCAGATGGTTCATATAAGTTGATGAAATCAAATGAAAAGTAAAATAATCATCGTTCTGTTGTTACTATCGCAGATCGTATCCGCATCTGAAACAAAAGATACGCTTTCAGTCGAAGTGTATTTACCAGGACTGCAGTACAGATCTTATCAGGACGATACTAAAGCCACGCAGTTCCGTAGGTTAGATCAAATATCTTTGCAATTCGCTTGTAATGAATTATTACTTGCCGGTTTAGAACTAAATAGATTTTCTGAATCTTCAGGTGGGTCTTCGCTGAATTTTAAATCTGAAACAGCAGAATGGTTGTTGTATGCAGGATATAATTTTTTGAATTATAAAATGGCTGATGTGACTTTTAATCTTTATGGAACTGGTTATTTTGGTCAAAACCAAACTGAAATAGAAACAACTTTATTAGGGCAAAGTAGCACACAGGATTCAGTTGCTGAGAATGTCATTGGTTTTGGTTTAGCTCCACAAATAATTTTTCATCGTTTTATTTTTGCACTGGACGCAAGATGGATGGAATCAAAGGCCTACTCTCCGCAGGCCACTTTTGTGACAACTATTAAATTGGGATACAGTTTTAATTTGTAACTTTTTGAACGAAAGCTGAACTCAGTCTGTTTTTCTCAACAAGCTCTTTTTTGTAATTCTGAGCTTCAGTCAAGCTGTCAAATAAACCAACTTGCACTTTGTACCACGTTTTACCATTTGTTTTTGCAACTGTTGTGTTCGCTTTGTAGCCGCGTGCATTTAGACTTGTCGTCATTTTATCTGCGTCATCAGCTGTCGGGTAGGCTCCAACTTGCACAGTATATTGTAAAGGTGATGGCGCTGCGATTTGTGTTTTGGCAGCAGGAATGTTTGCCACATCACGAGCTGTTTCACTTTCAGCTAAAGAAATTTCTTTAACATCTTTTGTGTTAGATTCTGCAGGCGAAGCCACTTCTGTTTTTTCAGTATTTTTAGTTGTGGGTTCGTTTGTTGAAAACTCCTCAGCTAACTGGGCTACGTCAGCGTCACTTAATGTGTCTTCAGCTGACTCACTAGGTCCAACAGCTTGTAGAGAATCAATTGTTGATTCAGTGCTGGTTTGAGAAGTCTCGCCAGCTTCATTTTTTGCTGGTTCTAATTGTGACAAGCGGTGTTGGTTGTCGGAATATTTTTTGCCAACAAACGTACCGATTGAAAACGAAAATAAAGAGATAAAGAAAACCAGAGTTAATTCAATAATTCGATTAGTATTCATTGCCATAATATTGCTTCCTTCGCTAATTCAGTATAGCTTTAAGTCTACATCAATTAAAAAAAAATGGTCAATTCTTGGGTGGTTTCTATGGAAAAGTCTAGTTTTAAAGCTGCAATGGATGCTGTGGTGGCGGGTCGCGCCTGTTTATTAAGTTATTTTGGCCAACTTAACCATATTGAAGAAAAAGATCAGGCTGCTGGTCTAGTCAGCGAAGCCGATCGTGAAAGTGAAAAATTGATCAAAAATAAGCTGGCAGAAGCTTTCCCAGATTATGACTTTTTAGGTGAAGAAACAGCTTATCTTGAAGGCGATTCAAACTTTCAAAAATCAAAAAAACCGCGTTGGATTTTAGACCCATTGGATGGCACAACAAATTTTGTTCATGGATTCCCTATTTTTTGTATTTCTTTGGCTCTAGAAATTGATGGTGAAATTCAATTGGGAATCGTCGATATGCCGCTACTGAACCAAACGTTTACAGCTGTCAAAGGCGAAGGTGCTTTTTGCAATGGAAAAAAGATCAATGTTTCAAAAACAAAAAAATTCGAACAAGCTTTTATGTCGACAGGATTTGTAGCGGAAAGCCCTGAAGTTCTATCGGAGCAACTGAAAATATTTGAACACTTTATATGGAAAGCCCGCGCTATTCGCAGACCGGGCGCTGCAGCTTATGATTTAGCATTAATTGCTAGCGGAGTTTTTGATTTGTATTGGGAAAAAAACTTAAAACCATGGGATTCAGCGGCCGGAATATTATTGGTGCGAGAAGCTGGCGGCATTGTTCGCACTTATGAAAATTTAGATTACCATCCTTTCGAAAAAAGTTTGATCGCGGGAAACCAGACTTTGGTCGAAATGTTTCAAGCTGAAGTGAAAACTGTTATTAAAAGTAATAACAAAAAATAATCGACAAAATCCTAACAGGACTAGTCATTAATTTGGATCTTTTTTGCCTATTCTAAAGTCTGGCTTCAATATTTAATTCACTCAGATGTTATATTTTTGACGGCGCGGATCAAAATATCAAATCTCACTCATCAACTATTCAAAGGTCCTATTGGCATTGGTGTTGCTTTTACATTTAATGTTCGAGGAGGTTTATAGTGGCCGAAGATAAAGCAAACAAAACAGACGCAGCAAGTGCCGCAGAAGCAGCAAAGAAAGCTGGACAAAAGCCTACATTATTAATTGCTCTTGTAGTGATTAATATGTTGGTTGTTCTCGCTGTGGGTTTCATGGTGTGGCAAGGTAAAAAGCATGAAGAAGCTAAGCCATCATTAGATCAAGTTATTCAGGGCGAAGCAAAAACGGCTGAACTTGAAAAGCAAAATCAAAACGAAATCGGCAAAGTGATTCCACTTGAAACATTCATTGTTAATTTAGCAGGTTCTAAAGGACGTAAAGTCTTAAAAGTAAATATGGAATTAGAAGTTAAAAGTAACACCGAAGGTGACGGCAATATCGTTTCTGAAATCGATAACCGTAAGGCTCAGATTAAAGATTTCATCATTATTATTTTATCTAGCAAAACCTATGAAGAGGTTTCAACTAAAGAAGGTAAAGACTTTCTTAGAAATGAAATCAAGGACAATATCAATACGTTTTTAAGCAAAGGTAAAATTACTAATGTTTACTTTACGGAACTTATTTACAACTAAGGAGTCAGTTCGTGAATCAAATTTTATCACAATCTGAAGTCGATGCTCTTTTAGCTGCCGTTAGTGACGGCGATGTCGCCACACCAAGTTCCTCGTCATCAAGTAGTTCCGGCGGCGGCAGTAGCAATAAAGGCTCATCAAGCTTTACTGGTGCAGCGGCTGATAAAAATGTCATTACTTATGATTTAACCAGTCAAGATAGAATTATTCGCGGTCGATTACCACAACTTGAAGTTATCTACGAAAAATTTATGCGTGCTTTTAGGGTTTCATTATCTTCAGCACTACGTAAAATTGCTTCAATCACTTTAACATCTACTGAATTTATTAAATTTGGTGAATTTATTAATACTTTACCAATTCCGACCTGCATGAGTGTTCTTCGTTTTAATAATTTACGGGGTTCTGCTTTATTTGTTATCGAAGCTAAATTAGCTTACGCGCTAGTCGATTCTTTTTTTGGTGGATCAGATCGTCCGTATTCTAAATTAGATGGCAAAGAGTTTACTCCGATTGAATTACAAATTGTTAAAAAAGTTGTGGAATTAGCGATTAACGATTTAGAGCAAGCTTGGTCAACAATTGAAGTGATTGGCTGTTCATTCCAAAGAACAGAAATTAATCCACAGTTCGTAGGAATCGTGCCACCCACAGATGTCGTTATTGCATCAACTTTTGATATTGAATTAGAAAACATCAACGGAACTGTCTCTATAGTTATTCCTTATGCGACGATCGAACCTATTCGTCAAAAATTATCTACAGGGTTCCAAGTCGAATCAGATCAGACAGATAAAAAACTTTGGACAGCTATTATTAAAGAACAACTTTTAGATACTAATATAGGTGTCAAAGTTAACTTAGGCGAAACAGAAATCAGATTAAAAGATATGATGAATCTAAAAGTTGGTGATGTCATACCTTTGACTCAAGATTCGTCAGGCGAATTAGATATTCAAGTTGAAGATGTTAAAAAATTTAAAGGTTATTACGGAATACACCACGGAACTGTCGCAGTCCAAGTGACTCGTCAGATCGAAAAATAGGAGAGCCAAAAAATGAGTCAAGATCAAGTAGACAAAATTGTTGATCAGATTGGTGACGAAAACAAAGCGTCGACATCCAATACAACTAAAGACAGGAATCTAGATTTAATATTAGATATTCCGTTAAGAGTCACAGTTGAATTAGGTCGCACAAAAATGCCAGTCAGTGAGTTATTAAATTTAACCCAAGGTTCTGTTATCGAGCTTATGAAATTAGCCGGTGAACCAATGGAAGTTTTAGTTAATGACAAGTTAATTGCACGTGGTGAAGCCGTGGTTGTTAATGAAAAATTCGGGGTGCGTTTAACAGATATCATTTCTCCGACAGAAAGAATCGAGCAATTAAAATGATTAAAAATATTTTAATAGCATTTAGCTTCAGTGTCTTAACTTTTTTATTGGCAGTACCTGCTACTTTAGCCAGCGAAACTACTCCTGTAAAAGAAGCAACATTAGCTGAAAGCGAAATCCCATTGAAAATTGCTGAAACAACAAATGCAGCAGCGCAAACTGGTCAGTCAGGAAAATTAATTCTGACTTTACTGGTTTTAGTCGGAATGTTTGCAGCAGCCTACTATTTGATAAAAAAATATGCGTATTCTAATAAAATTAATAAATCGAATATGCAAATTAAAGTTTTATCACAACACCATCTAGGAGCTAAAAAAAGTTTAGCTATCATTCGTGTTGCAGGAGAATCGATTTTAATTGGCGTAACAGACCAAAACATTTCAATGATTAAATCCCTTGCGCTAATTGATGATGAAATTCCTGCTGAAGTTTCACAAAAGCCTTTTGCAAAAAATTTAACTGATCTGGAAGCAACGGATGCAGATCAACTTGCATCAATGGCTCAAATGAACGAACAAGAAATTGAAGATGAATTTTCATTCAGTGGATTGAAAACAAATGTTTCAAAAAAATTAAAATCAATGAGGACTTTTCAATGAGAAAAATGTCTTTGATCGGCTTTTTAACGATTTCATTATTTTCGGTTTTGGCCTGGTCGCAAGTGACTTTGCCAACTGTAAATTTAGGCTTTCAAACTACACAAAATCCAGGTGAAGTTGTTAATGCGATCAAACTCGTTCTCATTATGACTGTTTTAACTCTGGCGCCTGCCATTCTTATTATGATGACAGGTTTTACTAGGATTATGATTGTACTGTCATTTTTACGACAAGCTATGGGTGTGCAACAATTGCCACCGAACCAACTTTTAGTTGGTCTATCTTTATTTATTACATTTTTTGTGATGTCTCCAGCTATCACAGAAATCAACAACAATGCACTAAAGCCTTACATGGCTGGCACTATCGGTCAGGATGCAGCTTTTGATAATGCCATTACGCCACTTAGAAAATTTATGTTTAACCAAACACGTGATCAAGATTTGGCTTTATTTGTAAAATTAGCGAAAATTGAACAACCTAAAACTCGTGCTGATGTGCCAACATTAGTTTTAATTCCTTCGTTTATTATTTCAGAATTAAAAACAGCTTTTATGATCGGTTTTATTATTTTCTTACCATTTTTAATTATCGATATTCTTGCAGCCAGCGTTTT
>JAYTPA010000020.1:0-1944 GCA_043747495.1 Bdellovibrio sp. | reverse complement strand
TGCTTTTTAATTCTGCTTTCAGTGGCGCGGCAATATTTATTTGATAAAATCGTCCAGCCGCAATGTCTTGTTTGATTGAATTAACTTGGCCGATGAATTTTCTTTCTGAAACCAAGGATTCAAATTGCAATGTTCTGTCATTTTCTAATTGGTAAGTGATCAGTTTATTTTTTAATTCTTCATTGTTAAGTATATTAAATGAATTCAAAATAAATACGTCCACTGGATTGGTCATAATTAGTTTTTTTTGATTTTCTGATTGGTCAAAATTAATTTTGATCACTTTCATTTGTGACGAAAATTCTTTTTCAATTATTTTTAAGTTGTCGATGTCATTATAAGACTTTAGATTATAATCTGTGCTGTAAATATACTTTTTATCTTTGTAAAAACAAATTAAAGGCTTCATTGTTTAAAACCTTTAATGTCTAACGATTCAAAAATAAAATCTAAGTACAGCTGACTTTTTTCTGTTAAAAAAGATTCAGGGTGAAATTGGTAACCCATCCAGTTTTTTTGTTTGTGCTTTATAATCATCGGAATATTTTTTTCAGTTTTAGCGATAAGTTCATAACTGTCGTTCACTGTACACATCAGCGAATGATAACGGGCAACTTTAAGATGATTTAGTTTTTCATTCGAACTTATTAAAGCTGAAGACTTACCATGTAAAGGCGGCGAGTAGGCTTTAACAACGCCACCACTAACCACGGTCATCATTTGCATACCCAAGCAAACACCTAAAACGGGTTGAACTGCGGGTAAGGTCTTTAAGAAATTTAATGTGCTAGGATAATCGTTTGGTGATTTCGGACCCGGGGATAAAACAATCAAATCAGCGTTTAAAGATCCTTGAACACTCAAATCTGCACAATCAATAATCTGAACATCAAAAGACTGAGACAGCCAATTCTTGATATTCCATGTAAATGAATCGTGATGATCGATAATAATAGCTTTAAACACAATAGGGCGAATATAGCAGCGATTCTCTGGTCATAAAACCAGATCTTTAATTTACCTAAAAAATAAATTGTCTTTCAAAAACTTACATATTATTTATATATGTAAGTCATATGTAAATAAAGAGGGGTTGTTATATGAGTCAGGGCATTAATTATAGGTCATTAGTTGCTAGAAAAACTAGTTATTACAATAACTTAAACATAGTTATTTGGTTTATACAATTACTGCTCAGTCTTGTTTTCTTGATGAATTAAAGAGGGTCTGCTTAATTGATCAAATTAATGATTCAATTAAGCGTTGTATTCCAAATCACCGTTTTCGTGATTCAGCTTAAGGCCTTTTTTCTTCATCTTTTCAACTAATGTTGTGCGGTTAAGTCTTAGTAATAAAGCTGCCTGATTTTTGTTCCAGCCAGTTTTTTCTAAGGCCTTCATGATCAAAGCATTTTCAAACTGATCAACTGCTGTATTAAAATCTAAACCTTCATCAGGTAATTCGATGGATCCTGTTTCGGCAAAACACGCTGCAGCTGATTTGTATTTAGGTGGTAAATCTTGCGGGGTCACTTCACCAGTCACTTTTAAAATACTTAAACGCTCAACCAGGTTTTCTAATTCACGGATATTGCCTGGCCAAGTGTAATTCACTAAAGCGATTAATGCCTCAGGTGAAAACCCAGATAATGTTTTTGTTTTATTTTTATTAAAATGATTCAAAAAATGATTCAGTAATAACGGAATATCTGTTTTACGTTCTCTGAGCGCAGGAATTTGAATTGGAATCACGTTTAAGCGGTAATAAAGATCTTCTCTGAATTTTCCTTCTTCAACGGCTCTTTCAAGATCAACATTTGTTGCCGTGATCACGCGAACATTCACAGAAATTGTTTTTGTAGAACCTACGGGTTCAAATTTTTTCTCTTGTAGTGCGCGTAAGATTTTAACTTGTAAGCTAGGCTCAAGATCACCGATTTCGTCC
>JAYTPA010000019.1:0-1009 GCA_043747495.1 Bdellovibrio sp. | reverse complement strand
TGAAAAGCGCATTATAGAAAAATTGAAATCAAAATCTTACGACACCATTGCAACAAGTGAAGAAATGTTGTGGTTTAGTCCAACGATGTTTAAATTCATAGCTTGTAAAGAATTAAACGGACAAAACGAATTGTCTAATTTCAATGCTGTTTTTAATGAAAAAAATAAACTTATTCCTTACAAGAATAAATCTGAAAACATAAATGGCTGTCAAAAATTAAATATTACAAAAACAGAGACCTATTCTGCAGAAAACTACCCTTTAACAGTCCCAGTTTATTATTTTCAAGGCACAACTGATGGTGCGACAACAGCTGAATTCGCAGTTTGGCATTACAAAAAAGCAGCCAAAGGTAAAGCTACACTCATACTAGCGAAACGAGCTGGTCATTCTGTGGTGATTCAACATTTATCTAAACAACCTGAACTTCGTGAAGAAGAAAAAAAGAATCCGTTAATCGTGGCAGAAAATGAAAAATTGCGGGCTCAACAATCTGAAATTGTTAAAATTTTCAAAGCAGCTATCAATAATGAAAACCTAGATCTTTCAAAATTAAATCTGCTGGTTGGTGATAAAAAATCTGAATGGGTGAAAACACAAAAGTGATTAAAAAATTGTGCTTGGTCCATTGATATAATTTCGAAAGCTCATCAGCAGAAGTTGGCACCGACTGGGGTCAGCAGAAAATTCGGCTTCTGTTAGCGGGACATTTAAAAATTCACTGTATCCTGGAATAAGCTTCGCTTCTGGTGAATTCAGTTCGTAAAATCCCATGGTCCATTCTGAAAACTGCCGCTGGTCAGTATAGCCTTCAACCAGAGTTATAACTCCGCGATGGCGGGAATCTTTTCTGATTTTTTCTAATAGCTTTCGAACTTGATCTTCAGGTCCTTCGATAGCTTGTATAAAGTTTCCATCCTTGTGCAGTAGCATTCCTGTAATTCCAATCTGTGAATTATTGTTGCGACTCACTGTTAAAAGCTTAAGAAGTTCATCACTTGACATCAA
>JAYTPA010000018.1:0-8084 GCA_043747495.1 Bdellovibrio sp. | reverse complement strand
GCAAAAAATATAAAAGAGCAGACTGAGTTTCTTTACAAAGCCTATTGCAATTCAATTCTGAGTCAGATGAACAGGCAAACGGCATTTGATTATAAATTTAATTTAGATCAGTATTTAAAGGATTATTTATGAAGGTTTTAATCATTGGATCAGGAGGACGAGAACATGCTTTGGCTGATAAAATAGCTGAATCTCGGTTAGTCAGCCATATTTTTCTTGCGCCTGGATTAAAGGCCACTGAAATAGCTTTATCTAAAAAACATCAAAGGCTTAAATTTCAATGTGTCGACAGTAGCCCAACAGATATTGAACGTTTAGCTGAATTTGCCTTGGCTCAAAAAGTTGACCTGACAGTTGTCGGTCCTGAAATAAGTTTAAACGCTGGTCTTGTGGATGTGTTCAAAGAAAAAAAATTAACTGTGTTTGGCCCCAGCCAAAAAGCGGCACAGATTGAATGCTCTAAAAAGTTTGCCAAACAAATTATGATGAATGCAGGTTTACCCACAGCTGATTTTAAAAGTTTTACCGATTTATCTGAAGCTTTACAGTTTGTAGCTGATACTTCGTGGAATAAGATGGTGATTAAATGTGATGGATTAGCTGCAGGTAAAGGTGTTGTTGTTTGTGAAGATAAAAAACAAGCGGTCCTTAGCCTTAATGATTTTATGAAAAATCAAATTTTAGGCTTTAATGTCAGCGAAATTCTAATCGAAGAGTACTTAGAAGGACCAGAGGTTTCTGTTTTTGCATTATGTGATGGGGAACGAATTACCTATATTACATCAGCCTGTGATCACAAGCGTTTACGAAATAGAAATGAAGGCCCAAATACAGGCGGTATGGGTGTTGTATCACCGGCACCGTGGTTTACAGAAGCCGATGAAATATTTGCTATTGAAAAAATATTTAAACCGGTAGCCGCTGAAATGAAAAACAATAAAACACCTTTTATGGGTGTTTTATTTGCAGGGTTAATGAAAACAAAAAGTGGATTCAAAGTTTTAGAATTTAATTGTCGCTTTGGCGATCCTGAAACTCAGGCCTTGATGCCCTTAGTTGATGAAGATATTTTTGTCTGTTTAAAAGCCTGTGCTGAAGGAAAGCTTCATCAAGAAAAAATAAAAATGAAAAATGAAAAATCTATCCATGTGGTGATGGCTGCCCATGGATATCCAGGGACTGAAGGCATTAAGGTCAGGTTTGGTGATGTGATTACTGGTCTAGATCATGTTTCTGAACCTTTATTTTTTGCTGGAGTACGTATTGAAAATGAAAATTATTTAACCCATGGTGGTCGGGTTCTTGGAATTACTGTTATCGATGATTTTTACTTGCATGCCAAATTTAAAGCTTACAGAGAAATTTCTAAAATCCAGTTTGCAGGATGTCAGTATCGCACTGATATTGGGGAAAATTTATGATTATTAAGCCGCCTCGTATTGCTATTTTTGCTTCAGGTTCAGGTTCGAATGCAGAATCCCTGATAATAAATTCAAAAAAAAATAAAATATATCAAGTTGTGTGTTTGATTTGTGATCAGCCTGAAGCCAAAGTCATCCAGCGTGCAGAAAATTTAAAAATACCTGTTGAAGTTATCATTCAAAGTGAAAATGAAAACAAAACAGAATATGAGGACCGACTTTTAAAGTCTATGGCCAAATATGGAGTTGAATGGGTTGTTTTAGCAGGTTTTATGAAAATATTATCACAGCATTTTTTAGGCTATTTTTACGATAAAATTTTAGGGCAAAACAGAGTCATTAATATTCATCCATCACTGTTGCCTCTTCACCGCGGTTTACGGGGGTACGAAAAATCTTACACGGATAAGTCTGATTTTGCAGGTTGCACAATTCACTTTGTTGATTCAGGTATCGACACAGGTCAAATCATTGACCAAAAAGTATTTGCCAAAATTAAAAATGAAGACTTTAAATCTTTTAAAGAGCGTGGATTAAAAATAGAAAACGAATTTTTTCCTGAAGTATTAGAAAAATTAATAGCTCATAAAATTAAACTAGGAAATTTTCATGACAACAAATAATCATCGTTTTGAAATTTATCCTAATCTACACAATTTACAGTCTGATCAAAATCAAATTCAGTGGTATCAAAAATATTGTAACATAAAAATTAATCGGTTGTTTAAGATTAACTACTGTATTCTTCAGACAAATCATAAAATATCTGAATTACATAATGTAGCCTCTGAAGTTTTAACTGATTCAGTGACTGAGATTTTAGTAACTTCAGAAAATCAGTTTAATTTAGCAAATTATTTAGCTGATTTTGGTTTTAAAAATCCAGCATTGATTGATGTATCATTTAAAGCTGGCGTGACTGATAATGCAGGTCAGGCCATAAGTGAAGCCTTTAATCTTTTACCGCAACTGAGTCATCAAGACATAAAAGTTCATTCGGGTCAGATGTATTTTATCGAAAGCGATTTAACCAGTGAACAACTTAAAAACATGGTTTATGCGGGTCTTGCTAATGATTTACTACAAAGTGTAACTGTTTATTCAGCTAGCGAAATTGCTGAAGGTATTCGATTTAAAAGTTTTAAAAATCAGATCAGCGAGGATCAGCCTCAACCTGTTAAAAAAATTGATATAAATCAAGACTTTAGTGAACTTATGAAACTAAATCAAAAAAACTGTTGGGCTTTAAGTGAAACTGAAATGAAGCAAATTCAGAATCATTATACTCAATTAAATCGAAATCCGACTGATGTAGAGATTGAAGTGATCGCCCAAAGTTGGAGTGAACACTGTAAACATAAGATATTTGCGGCTAGCATTGATTATATTGAGAAAACAGTCCCAGCCCACATGAAAGCACTGGGTTCTTTTAAGCTTGAAAGTCTTTTTAAAACATATATTCGTGGGGGCACATTAAAAATTCAGAAAGATCGAAAAATTAATTGGCTCGTGTCTATTTTTCACGACAACGCAGGAATTGTACGTTTTGATGACAAAGTTGATGTGTGTATTAAAGTTGAAACACATAATTCGCCTTCGGCACTGGATCCATACGGTGGAGCGTTGACTGGAATATTAGGTGTTAATCGTGATATTCTGGGATGTGGTCAAGGGGCAAAGCCCATAGCGAATACAAATGTTTTTTGCCTAGCCGAAGATGAAGATTTCAAAAAAAATAATATTCAAATTCATCCCAAACTTAAAAACCCTGATCGTATTGCTGAAGGTGTGCACTTAGGAGTTCAAGATGGTGGCAACAAATCAGGAGTTCCAACGATCAACGGGGCTTTTGTTTACGATCGTAATTATGTGGGAAAGCCTTTGGTCTACTGCGGAACGATTGGTGTTCTTCCTCAAATTGAAAATCAATTACCCACAGCTGAAAAAAGACAACAAGTTGGCGATTACATTGTGATGACTGGTGGACGCATAGGTAAAGACGGAATCCATGGGGCTACATTTAGTTCGATGGAATTAAACGAAACTGTACCAGCATCAGTAGTGCAAATTGGTGATCCAATCACACAAAAAAGAGTTTCTGATTTTTTAATTGAAGCCCGTGAAAATAATTTATTTTCAAGTGTGACTGACAATGGGGCTGGTGGGTTAAGTTCTTCAATAGGTGAGATGGCTCAAAAAACAAACGGAGCTGTTGTCTATTTAGATCTTGCACCGGTCAAATACCCAGGTTTATCACCTTATGAGTTGATGATTAGCGAAAGCCAAGAACGAATGACTTTTGCTGTCACCAAAGAAAAAATTGAATCATTTCTTAGTTTATCAAAACGTCGAGGCGTTGAATCAACAATTGTGGGAGAATTCACAGATTCTGGAGAACTAAAGATTTTATACAAAGATCAAACTGTTGCAGAAATTAATCTTCATTTTTTACATGAATCATTACAACCTATGAAATTGACAGCAGTATTAGATGAAGCATTGATCGAAAAATCTAGAAACCAACATTGGCTTTCGGGTTTGAAATTTAAGAAAAATGAAATCAAAAAAAATCAGTTTGATGTAATGCTGTTAGAATTATTGAAATCTTCAAATATACGCAGTCACGAACACTTTGTCCGTAAATATGATCATGAAGTTAAAGCGGCTACTTTAGTCAAGCCTTTCACGGGCCATAAAGAAGTCGGTTTCCACGGCCCAACAGATGCCGGAGTCATATGGTTAAAACCTCACGGCGGATCTGATCATGCAGCTATTTCTGTAGCTTGTGGTTTAGCACCAAAGATATCAAACTATGATGCCTATTTGATGTCTTTATGGGCGATTGATGAAGCTGTTAGAAACGCGATTTGTGTAGGAACTAATCCTGATTATATGGTTTTAGTGGATAATTATTGCTGGCCAGACCCGATTAAATCAGAAAAAAACTTTGATGGAGAGTATAAATTAGCCCAATTAGTCAGAGCTTCTAAAGCGTTATATGATATTAGCTTAGTTTATGGCATGCCATTTATCAGCGGTAAAGATTCCATGAAAAATGATTTTGTTTTTGATCAATTAAAAATTTCAGTGAATCCAACTTTATTGATTACAGCTATGGGTCGTGTTGATGATATTAAACATGTCACGACCAGCGATCTTAAAAACGAAAAAGATTTAGTTTATGTGCTAGGTCCTAGTTGCTATGGATATGATAGCTATTTGCACTTAAGTGAAATTTGCAGTTGGGACAATGAACAACCAAATCTTAAATATGAAGATTTCAATTTTAAAAATCAAATCCAAATTTATAAAAAACTTTATTTAGCGATATCAAAAGGTTTTGTCGCCAGTGCTCATGATGTTTCAGAAGGCGGTTTAGCAGTCAGTCTTGCTGAAAAAATGATGTCAACCAATCTGGGGTTGAAAATTAATATTGATTCAGTTAATGCTGATTTGATTCAGTTTTTATTTAATGAAGGTCCAGGACGCATTGTTGTCAGTGTAAAGCCGGAATACAAATTGGATTTTGAAAAAGAAATCGGTCAAGATTGTATTTACTTAGGTGAAGTCACTCAAAATGCAGATTTTGAAGTTAACCAAAAATCCGAGACAATTTTAAATTTAAAGGCCACAGATCTTTTGAAGGCCTATAAAAATAAAGTTCCATCTGGAGTCCTCGTATGAAATCACAAATCAAAGTTCTTATTTTAACGGGTGATGGTATAAACTGCGAAGTTGAAACCGCAGCCGCTTTTAAATCTGATAAGTCATTTGTTAAGATTCAGCATGTTCATGATCTTTTAATTAATCCTGAAACTTTAAGTGATTATCATATCTTAGTTTTACCCGGTGGATTTTCGTTTGGCGATGAAATCGGTTCAGGTCAGATTTTAGCTTTAAAACTTAAATATGGTCTTGGTGATCATTTGAAAAAATTTATCGATGCTAAAAAATTGATATTGGGCATTTGTAATGGTTTTCAAGTTTTAGTCAGGCTGGGATTACTACCCAAACCATTCTCTGTTAGAGAAATGACTTTGACCCATAATAGACAAGGACATTTTATTAACCAATGGGTCAATCTTAAGGTTCCACAATCAAAATGTAAATGGACTAAAAAATTGCAACAAGAAAAACAAAACGTGCATTTTCCAATGAGGCATGGCGAAGGTCGTATCGTTTTTTCAGGTGATACACATAATCAAAAAAATATTTTTGAATCTCTTAAAAATAATCAACAAATTGCATTCTATTATGAACAAGATGTTAACGGATCCTATGAAAACATCGCAGGAATCTCTGATCCAAGTGGTTGTATTTTAGGTTTGATGCCTCATCCAGAAGCTGCAACAAGCAAATGGTTGTCACCGGATTCTAGAGACAAATCATCAACTAAAGATAGCGGTGCCCTTATTTTTGAATCAGCACTTGAATACTGCGAAAAACAATTTTTAAATCAGGATTTGAAATTATGAAACAAGATTATGTTCAAATTAAACGGGCACTCATCAGTGTATCAGACAAAACGAATTTAGATAGCCTTGTTCATTATTTACATGAAAACAAAATTGAACTTATTTCAACTGGTGGAACAAAAAAATATATTGAAGGCTTGGGAATACCGGTCACAGCAGTTGAAAGTATTACTGGAAACCCAGAAGCTTTCGGTGGCCGAATGAAATCAATTAGTTTTCAGATTTCATCTGGGTTATTATTTAGACGTCATCACGAGATTGATCTCAGCGAAGCAAAAAAACTGAACATTCAATCCATTGATCTTGTTATTTGTAATCTATATCCTTTTGAAAAACATGTGGAGCAAGGATCAGAAGAAGATCTTCTGATTGAAAATATTGATATCGGTGGTCCGTTGATGCTTCGTTGTGCTGCTAAAAATTACGAAAGTGTAACAGTCTTATCGAGTTCATCAGATTATAGTCAGTTCATTGATCTAACACAAAAAAACCAATTAAAGACAGATTTTGATTACAGACGTAAACAAGCTGTTAAAACTTTTCAAAGAATTACTCAATATGACACAGCCATTTCAGATGAGCTTTCTAAAAGATATCTTAAATCTGAACCATTACGGTACGGTGAAAACCCCCATCAAAATGCCGAACTTGTTTTAACAAAAAATACAAATTCATCAGTTCAAATTGCAAAAGCTGAATTTATTCAAGGAAAAGAATTATCTTATAATAATTGGGTAGATGCCGATGCAGCTTGGCGAATAGTCAGCGACATTTACCATTCTCAATGCAAAACTCAGTTTAACCAGATCAGTGTTGTTGTGAAACATGCTAATCCCTGTGGTCTAGCTGCAAGTACAACGGCGATAGAATCACTTAATGAAGCTTGGAACGGTGACAGTATATCAAGTTTTGGCGGAATTATTGCGACTTCTTACGCAGTGACAAAAGAAATCGCTGAATTTTTGATTAAAAACTTTATTGAAGTGCTTGTGGCCCCTGATTTTGACACCGAAGCTTTAGAAATATTTAAAAATAAAAAAAATGTGAGACTTTTAAAATCACCACTGCGTGAGTACAATCAAACAGAGACCATGACAAAAAGTATTTCTGGAGCATTATTAAAACAAAATGAAGATGAAGCTAGCCTTGCAGTTGATCAATTTAAAGTTGTCACGAAATCACAATTTAATGAAATACATCAAAGTTTATTTAAATTTGGCGTGCTTGCCTGCAAACATTTAAAAAGTAATGGCGTGGCGTTAGTCGGACAAAACGCAAAAGGATTAGTTCTAGTCGGGGCGGGGATGGGGCAGCCCAACAGATTAGATTCATTAAGACTTTTGGCTACCTATAGAGCGAAAAATAAAGATTTTAAAATGAATGATCTTGTTCTGATTTCAGATGCCTTTTTTCCATTTTCTGATTCAATTGATGTTTGTCATGAAGTGGGTATTAAAGCAGTGATACAACCCGGTGGAAGCATCAAAGATCCAGAAGTTATAGCTAAATGTGATGAGCATCAAATTGCTATGGCAGTAACAGGCGTTAGACACTTTAGACATTAGGAATAATAAATATGGCAATCAGTTACAAACAAAGTGGAGTCGATATTGAAAAAGGGGATTTTTTTATTCAGAAGATTTCTGAATTAGTTAAATCAACTTATGATCAAAATGTGAAAAATGGAATCGGCGGATTCTGTGCTCTTTATCAAATTGATGAAGACCGCTTTTTGGCCTCTAGCACCGATGGAGTTGGCACTAAAATTAAACTAGCTATTGATTTAGACATTCATGAAACGATTGGAATTGATTTAGTAGCTATGTGTGTGAATGATTTAATCTGCAGTGGCGCAAGACCTTTATTTTTTCTAGATTATTTTGCAAGTAGTGCTTTAGATTTAAATGTCAGCACAGACGTCATTAAAGGAATTGTACAGGGCTGTAAGCAATCAGCAATGGCGTTAGTTGGCGGGGAAACAGCTGAAATGCCAGGAATGTATCGAAAAGGCGATTATGATTTAGCTGGATTTTCAGTTGGTGAAGTCTATCAATCACAATTAATTGATGGTTCAAAAATCAAAGAAGGCCTAACGCTAGTGGGTCTAGCTAGTTCAGGATTTCATTCAAATGGTTTTTCTTTAGTTAGAAAAATCATTGATGAAGTTGCAGCAAAAAAAATGAATCAT
>JAYTPA010000017.1:0-4535 GCA_043747495.1 Bdellovibrio sp. | reverse complement strand
AGAGGTGCTGAAGGCATTCAGATTTTTTCGGCAAAAGGTTGTTACAACAATGCTTTAAGATTACCAGAAACAGGTCGTTGTGATTTCAATGAAGACCCGATGTTAGTTAAAAAAATTGCTTTAAGTTACAATGAACCCCCTGATTTAAAATCAGAAGTCAGAATGGCCGATAATGATGTGCCTTATGAAAGTCCAAAATCAGAAAAAGGACGAAGGCAATATGACCGTGGTCCAGGTCGTTTTGCAAATGTGTTCATGGGTTTAACAGTTGGTGGTTGGCCGGATTTTAACTCTTTGGGTGTGACTCAAGATAATTCATTTGGCTTTGGTCCAATCTACAGAGGCCATCCTGAAAATCCAGAAGTTTTGATTTTAGCTGATCAAGAATCGAATGATGATCTTTTTTCAACCAGGGCTTATACTGGAACCGGTGGGCAACAGCTTCAAAGTTATTTAAATAATTTAGATGCTAAAAATAATTATCTGATTATTCGAACATTACCTGTTGATACATCTGACTTGGAAGCTTCAAAAGTCGAAGAGATCGTGCTTCATCCTCAAGTGATCAAAGTGCGTAAAGCAATTCTAGATGAAATTTTAAAACAAAAAAAGACTGAAGTTATAATCACTATTGGTGAATTTGCTGAAAAAGCTATAAAAGAATATAAGCTATCAAAACAAATAGAGGTTTTTCATCTTGAACATCCAAGCGAGAAATTACATATCAAACAATGGCAGCTTGATGCAGATAACATTGCAAAGGCATTGGGTCGGTATGCTAAAGGAAAATACAAAGGCGAGCTAACCAGTATTCCACGCGAAGATTTACCTGTGCATACACGCTGGTGGATGGGAACAAGTGGATCACGCGCTCATAGAGCTTTTCAGTGGATAGCTACAGAAAAAACAAAAAAGAAAATCTGGAACGGTGACTACTATCAGTTTCAAGCACCAATGTGGGTTGATTTTAAAAAATATCCAGCACATGTCTCTGAAATTTATAATCAGTTACAAGAAGACAAAAATGAATACATGAAATCATTTAATGTCTTTAAGGAAAATATTCAGTTCTGACTCTGATTTGGGAGTTATATTTTGATTGATCATCAAAAGCTGATTTTCTAAGACGTCAAAATTCTTTTTTTCTATCGTCGACAGGGGGGTTAAATTTTGACCCCAAGTATCTTGAAAAACATTTAGGCGGATATCTTTGTAATTTTGATCATTACAACCCGTTACAGAATCTAATTTTGGAAATAGAGTTAATAGATTTTTTTCTAAATCAGACATTTTAATTGGCGTGTTCACCGTCATAATTGATTGTTCAGCAGCACAACCAACATGATCTTTTTGTGTAATCAAATAATCAGCGTTCATTTCATTTTCACCGATAGCTTTTTGAGCTATTTTTAATTCTCCGCCGACCATAACAAATTGAATATCAGAGACCTCTGAATCAATAATCTGAGTATAAGGATTCTTTTTTTTATTTTTTAATCTAAAAGCCACGATGTCGGCTAAATAATTTTCTTCAAGTTGTCCAATTTTATGACCTAGTTTCAACGCTTTAGCTGGATTGATTGTCAGCATATTATAAAGCAGTCGATCAGAAACAGCACGGCGATTTCTTTTTTGTAAATGAGTTTTAGCGATTTTAACTTCGTCTAACAAATTTTTAGAACCTGAAGGACTCCAGTCAGAACCTAATGTTAAATTAATATTGTGATCTAAAGCTTGTTTTACATTTAATGTTTCACCATATAGTAACAAATTAGAAAACGGAGACCACACAATGCTCATTTCATTCTGCGCAGCATGTTTTAAGTCAGCCGCATCAAGGCCAAGACCATGAATAATCACAAGACCTTTTTGGGCCATGCCTAAAGCTTTAATCAATTTATATTCCAGGCGGTTATATTGATCAGAGGCTTTACCTTCAGATAAGTGGGCGATGAGCATTC
The DNA here is from genome assembly GCA_043747495.1 of Bdellovibrio sp. Taxonomy (GTDB): domain Bacteria; phylum Bdellovibrionota; class Bdellovibrionia; order Bdellovibrionales; family Bdellovibrionaceae; genus Pseudobdellovibrio. The sequence goes on along the minus strand of JAYTPA010000017.1, from coordinate 2,574 downwards.
GCAAATCACCTAATGGCAACATTCTTTGAAAGTATTCTAAATACGATGTGCGCAGTCCTAGGAAAAAATCTTGAGTGCTTTGGGCCATGATTGATCGTTCTTCAACAGTTGTTGAGTTGTAAACTTCGTCAAATGATTTCTTTTCAGAAATCATTTTTGGAAAAACAACTTCTTGAAACAGTTTAGTTATATTAGGAGCCACCATTTCTGTGCTGACTCGTATATCTTTGGTCTCTTCGTAGTCTGCTTCGATTTCTACATTGCGTGCTAGTAGCCCTTCAGTGCAGCCCATATCATTACCAATACCTTGAACGCTGGTCACGCCACCAGCAAGGGCTTTGATTTCAGCATATTGGTAAGTTTGGCATAGCAATGAATTTTTGTCTGAACTTGTGCCTAAGGCCTCGTTATTCAGTAAGCTTGAAACATTTGTTTTGTATGACGATTTACCACGCCATTGAAAACGGTTTTCAAAATGACCTTTGGCATCTGACCATAACGATACTGTGTGATATTTTAAGTGACCATGCAGATCAATAAATCCTGAGGATAAAAGTAATGGCCCAGTTTCTGATTCCAATATTTTCTGAGTCCCTGAGGCCACATCAAAAGGTTGAGTTGATTTTTTAACAATGCGGCCTTGATCAATAAATAAGTAAACTTTTTCGACTTTAGTTTCTGGTGATTTAGGATGAGGTATATAACCTTCAAGATAAACAGATTTTGCGTAGACGTTTTCAAACGAAAAAAGACTTAGCATGAGGCTAATGATCACAATCAACATTTTCAATAAGAGATCAAATTTCATGCTGTCAAACTTCTGACCAGAGGCCTAATAGTGTTACTTTTTCTAAAGCCAATAAGCATTAGAGAGCCGTAACACGTTTTGTTTGTTACCTATGAAATTAGTGTGCAAGAAGTGGGGGAGCTATTTCCAGTGTTGTCAGTGTTTTTTACTTCCAGTAAAATGAATTAATAGCAGCGTTGCAGCCTTTGACGGATTCAGCGAAAGCGACAGTTTGGTCTATGCAAGAAGCCATAATAATTTGGTGATCTGGATTGGTTGTTTTTTGTAAGAAAACTTGGCGTGATTGGGTCTGATTATTCTTCTGTATTAAGTCAACAACAAGAGCCGGAAAGTTATTAATCATCGCCTGTTGAGTTGATAAAACAGTAAAACCGTACTGGTTGTAATCTCTGAGGGATTTTTTAACATAAGCATCTAATGTTAATTTTGTTTCTACTTTTTTTACACTTAACCGAACTGTTTTTAGTTTCGTATGTTTTAGATCAATTTGTTCATGAGTCATTAAGTCCGAAGAAGCAGTCGGATTGACCAAAACCCAGTCCTTATTCATTTTTTTCAATTCAAAACCGAAACTTGAAAACAGGGCACTGTTGTTAGGTCTGTTTAAATATGACGACCCCATAGCTGGTAAAGGCGCGGCTTCAACAATCAGTTGAATCAATAACATTAAAAGCCCAAAAACAATAAACTTCATAAGTGCTTACAGTATAACTTATTTGTCGTGATGGCTTAATATTTTTTTCATCAGACTCGTTGGGTTAACCTTAGAAATGCTGTCGATATTGGCCCAAAGTCCAGGTGCTGAGCCCTTTTTAGGGCTCTGTTTGGATTTATTTATGGTCACGTAGATATCGTATTTAGTGACACCATGTTTAAAATCAAAGGTCTTTGGTTTTTTTGTGACTAATTTGGCTTTTGAAACGGGTAGTAACAGTTTTTTTAAAAACGGTGTCTCAAGATTAGGTTCTAGATAAATTTTTGACTTTTGAACATCAACATCGAATGTCCATAGCCATGTTTGAAATTTTTCTTTTTCTTTTTTTAAAGGTAATTCAGAGATTAAATTTTCTTTTAAAGCGACACAAGATTTTTTCCAGGGACACATCAAGCACAAAGTTTTTTTAGGAGTGCAAATTGTAGCCCCTAATTCCATAAGACCTTGATTCACATCAGCATTAAATTCAGTCTTTGCCAATTCATCAGATATATTTTGCAGTTGTTGTTTAGATTTTGTTTCCCACCACTTTAATTTAAGACCGTATCGGCGAGATAAAACCCTGATCACATTGCCATCCAGCACACCAACAGGTTCACTGAATGCAAGACTAGCTATAGCGCGTGATGTATATGGTCCTAACCCAGGGTTTTGAATCAGTTGGTCAGCTGTCTGTGGAAAACCCTGTGCAGAAAAGTTTTTAGCCGATAAATGTAAATTTCTTGCTCGGGAATAATAACCAAGGCCTGCCCAGTATTCATAGACATCTTCTAATTGGGCTTTAGCTAAAGCATGAACTGTGGGAAAACGACTTAAAAATTTTTCGTAAAAAGGGATGACAGCTGTTACAGTTGTTTGCTGAAGCATGACTTCTGAAATCCATATGCGATAGGGATCACGCGAGGATCTCCAGGGAAGGATTCTTTTATTTTGTCTATACCATGTTATAAGTTGGTCACGATCTTTTGCATAAGACATGGAGCAGAATATAATTGAATATCGTATTGTAACCAAATGCTTTTTTACGGATAATAGGTCATGGCAAAAAAGA
>JAYTPA010000016.1:0-5151 GCA_043747495.1 Bdellovibrio sp. | reverse complement strand
GAAGATAAGCTGAAGGAAAAGTTTAAATGATTCACATTGTTTTTTTATTTATTATTTTTACTACGAGTGCTTCTTATGCAGCACCAAATTGCGATGCAGAAAAGCCTCAAACAATGTATGATTTTATTATAAAAAATCACAAGTATGAAGATGTCAGTTATTATATCGATTGGTTAAAACAATGTGATCAATCGAAAACCAAACTTTTAAGTGAAACAGATGCAAGTGATTTTAGACAAACTGGATTAGAGGCCGAAGCTAACTACCTATTTCAAACAGCAAAAGCTGCGTCCTACTACCGCGATTCTAAAATTGAATTAAACGACTATTTGGAATTTACAAAAGAAAATAATCTAAAATACAATCAAGTCAAAAATGAAAATGCAGTAGAAGACATTAAAAAAAGACAAGCTGAAAAAAAGTTTATAAAACCTGCAGAATGCAGTGAAGTTAATTTAAAGAATAAATTTCCTGAAGTTCGCAATCAAGATTCGGTAGGCTGGTGTTATGCTTTCGTCGCAGCTTATATGATCAGTTACAAAACAGGGTACAAAGTTTCGGCTATTGATATCGCTGTTAATTTTTCTCAAAAGTATAGAATTTCTCATGACAAAAGAAAAATCTATCAAGGCGAGCTGCACAAGGATATCGAAGGTGGCTGGAGCACTGAAGCCATTACAGAAGTTGTTAAAAAAGGAATTTGCAAAGAAAGTGATTCACCATCTGAGTACTTTGCTGAAAACAAAGATATTGGTGATTACATAAAAAATGCTGAAGATCCATTTTCAAAAATGTATTCTCAACATTCCGTTTTAAATGGCGGAAGCACACAGCCCATTTGCCTGTCGAAAGAATCACCTTTTTTAAAAGACATTTTCAAGGTTTTAAATCAAAGCCAGCCAAATAATATTATGTACAAATTAAATCAGCAGCGGTGTCATGGGAGAAGATCAACTATTGAACCTGAAAAATATGCAGTCAGCGAATTTGAAGGTCCAAAGGAAGAACTCATTAAAAAACTGCATGAAACACTTAATGAAAAAAAACATGCTGCCATTGGTTATTCGGCAAGTTTTTTACAAGATAGACGTGCTCCGGGTCATCATGCCTCAATAGTTGTTGGTCGTCGATACAACCAAGAGGCTAAATCTTGCCAGTTTTTAATTAGAAATTCATGGGGGCCAAATTGTCAAAGTTATGCGCTACCATACCCTGTCGAGGGAAACTGCGCTGACGGGCACATCTGGGTCTCAGAAGAGACCCTTCATCAAAATATTTATAGAGTTACTAATTTCAAAAACTAATTCCCAAAAACAGGCTTAACAATATCAAGCTGTGCATCTAATAAACTATCAGATATCGAAAATTTATTTTGCGGAGCGAGCATCATCAAGGGCTGCGCCCCTTGACCTTTTGTTAGTGTTACATCTTTTGACTGCAATCCAGAAACTTCGATTATTTGACCTAAGTTTAAAAAACCTTGATCAGCTTCACTAGCAGAAACTTTTAACCACTTAGCTGTTTTCGCTAGTATGTTTGCTGCTTTACTTAAACTTAAGTAATCATCAGTTTCTGTTGAATTTTGTTCGTTATGAGTCACAACAACTTGAAAATTAATTTCATTTTTTTCATTCACTTTGATCATGGCCACAGGCGCCTGAACAATAACAATTGTTGAATTGTTGTAATTCATCGATTCATTCATCGCTAGTAAGGCCTCTGAATAGCTTTCTTTGTCTTTTAATTCTGCTACAAGCACTGGATCACCATTGGCTTGTAGAATTTTTTCTTCATAGGCTTTTCTTAATGATCTGGCTTTTGTTGCATCAAGCAAAATAGACAAATGGCTTTCTTCTTTAACACCTGGGATTGCAGTACCCACTGCGCCTAAAAGTTCTTGCTCGAAATTTCCATCTTTGTCTTGATCGATTAAAATACTGACATCACACGAATTCCAAGTTGTTGTTGGTTTATAAACCTTAACAGCAAACTGAATCATTTTTTGTGATTCAGCTTTATCATTTTTTTCACCATCAACAATACGGTAGCCCACAGATTGTAAATCACAATCTGCACTCATAAATGTGGACGCGATTGGTTTACGATTATCTGAAGCTAAATGATTGAATAATAAAACTTCACCAGCATTCACAGTTGAATTAGTTAATGTTAACGTAGCAAGGCTTCCTGCTGCATCTGCTTTTGAAGATTCAATTTTTAAAGCTTTTGCTTTTATTCCGCTTAAAGTATTTGCCACTGCTAAAACTGGAATACGATAAATTTCTTGATTGTTTTCTTTCACTAAAACCCAACCATCCATTTCACGGACTTGGGCTTCTTTCATGCCAGTGCTGTCTAAAATAAATTGCAGTTTTAAATCTGTCGTTGCATTGGCTTTTAAAACTAATGCACTTGTTTTTTTCATTTGAATAAAACGATTGCCAATAAATTCAATGGCTAAATTTTTATCTTTGTCTGTTAAGTTTCTGAATTGAATATCTGAAGACATTGTTTTTTTAGCTTCAATATTAATTTCACCAAATGATATTGACGGCAAATTGGCCACGATGTCTGCATTAGCTGCGATATCGGCCTGAACACGGCCCGATCCTTGTAATGTCACAGGGTAACGCTCAAGTTTTCCTGCGATTGTGCTACCAATGGTTTTTGCTGTTCCCATAGCAACATGTTTTAATTCTAAAGCGGACATGACAATTTCACGTTTTTTAAATGATTGTTTTATTAAAGCCATCACACCGGTCATATGTGGTGCTGCCATAGATGTTCCAGATAGCTTAACAACTGCGCTTCCTTTTCCCATCTCTGCAGAAATAATATTTGAGCCAGGCGCAGATATTTCTGGTTTTAAAAATCCATCCATCGAACGTGGACCTTTAGAACTAAAACCAGTGATTGTATCAATCAGTTCTGGCTTTTGAATTTTAACATCAGTTTTAAATTGAATTTTAGCTTGTTGGTTTTGTTCTAAAGCTTTTTTAGCTTTAGAACCTAAATCTTTACTAATCATAATAGCTGGTACAGGGTGCTTTTCAGTTGGCATTGCAAACGCAGATCCTTCTTGATTATTAGCGATCACTACCCCGATCGCACCAGCGCTGACTGCTCTAGATATTTTTTCATTAAATGTCACAATTCCACGATCAATTAAGGCTACTTTGCCTCGAACTTTTTCTTTTAATTCATCTGATAAATCCTTATCAGCTAAGCCAATAAAAACTAAATCACCTGAAACATCAGCTTCTGCAACTGGTTTTGTTCCAGTGGCTTCAAAAGCTTCAGTAATTATTTTTTCTTCGTTTATAAAAAATTCGACTGCAGAGAAATTCCAATTATGAAAACCATCATCAATTGATGCGGCTACTGAAAGTGCTTCTGTTGATGTGCCTGGAGCGCCTACGATATAGTCTTTATCGCCAGAATTACCTGCTGAAATAACTGAAACAGTTCCACCATTGGCTAAATTTTTAACAGCTTCTGAATAAAGTAATTTAGGATTTCCGTAACTACTTCCTAAAGATAAATTCACCACGTCTAATTGATCACGTAAATCATCATCACCGTTGGGATCAACTGCGAATTCAAGACCTGCAATCACCACCATATCACTTGTTGAACCATCAGCACCGAAAACTTTAATTGAATAAAGATCTGCCTCAGGAGCCATTCCGTTATATGAATTTACACCATCACCTAAGCCCGCAACAGTGCCTGCAACGTGAGTTCCATGCCCGCCTTCATCAATTGGGTTTATATCTGGTTTTGGTACACGTAATCTAAAATCTGGTGATCCACTATCATAATGAGTCCCCACTAAATCAATACCACCAACAACTTTTTGACTGGGGTAACCAAGTGCCGCTTGTGACGGATCAATCGCTTTAAAGGCCTCCTCAGTACCGATGCCACCAAACATCGAATGGGTATAATCGATACCTGTATCAAGGATACCAACTTTAATGCCTTTACCAGTTAAACCTAATTGATTTAATTTTTCAGCACCGATAAATTTTGATGAATTTCTTTCTAAAATAGATTGGTCATTCGCTGTGATTTTTAAAGCCAGAAGACTTTCCGGTCTAGAAAAAACACCGACATTTTCCCAGGAAACAATAGCACCTAATTTAGAAATCTGATCTATCGATTCTTTAGGAACAATAATACAAATGGCATTCAGTACGTATTTGTATTTGTAAACAACTTGAATATCTTTTGAAATTTCTTTTAAATCACTGATGACTTTTTCTTGTTCTTTTTTGACTTTATCAGTGTAGCTAGAATCAACGACTGTGTAGCCTTTGTCTTTTTCAGCAAAACTTAATAATGCCGGAGTTTTTAATTTAAGAATCACCATCAAATGAGTGTTCAACATTTGCGGTCTTGTGCTGATAATTTTTTGTGAGTCTTCTGTTAAAGGAATCAGACCCTGTTTAGATTTTGATGGCGTACAGCCTGTTAAAAAAATTGTAGCGCTTAAAACGGCCAATAAAGCTGCGTATATTTTTGTATTTTTCATATATTCCCCTGTTGCGTATGATTGGCAAAATGACACCTTTAACGTGTATAGAGATATATGTATTCAAATTAGGGACCAGTCAACAAGAGCTTAAACTGTTAGCATAATTAATATATTTGTGAGGCTTAGGAAGCAGATAGTGTCAAATTATCCAAATTTATTTAAGAATGTATTTCTCTACTGGCTTTTAATGCAGTACGCAACTGAACGATGATTGGCGCACTCAACAGCACCCTCCCAAGATTTTTTATCGGCAGACGGTCGGTTCGCAGTCACAAAACGATGTTTTTCATCACAGCAACAACTTGATTGAAAGTTTGCACCACCGGATAAAACTACATAACCAGCAGGACATGTCGCAACAGAAATATTTGTTCTTTGTCTTGTTGGCCCCCAAACAACAACTATATCTGCAGGATTTATCAACGCAGATGAAGTGCTGCCACCATTGCAAGAATCGATATACGCGGACGTCGCCGTCGTCGTATTAGCAGTCAGTGTCGTTGCAACGACCAAAGGACGAAGAGCCCGAATCATTTTTGTTCGATCAAACTCAACCACCCACCGAGCTGCAAAAGATCCCGTTGCCCCTGAATAGGCTCCTGAATCAATAATAA
>JAYTPA010000015.1:0-2940 GCA_043747495.1 Bdellovibrio sp. | reverse complement strand
ACTGTTTATTACACGCCTGATTATAGCCTTTTTGATTCTGCTCAATGTGAAGAAAAAATTAATTTAAATATTTTAGAAAACAAAAACAAAATCACTGTGCATAGTTTTTGTAAAAAAATTGTGAGCGGCTGTCGCATGCAAGGGTCATGTATTGTCAATATCGATAATACCGCTGTGTTGATTAATTATCATAAAAAACAAAACAACGAGATTTACTTTAAAAAAGTAAATACTTCTGATTGCCCGTATGGATTAGGAGATTCTTCTGATAAAGTTTTAAGCTTTAAGACGATGTGCTTGGATCCTTATAGATCTGTGGCTGCCGATCTTTCAATATATAGATTAGGTGATGTGATCTATATGCCTGACTTAGCTGGTGTTGTGCTGCCAAGCGGTCAGATCCACGACGGCTATTTAATCGTACGCGATTCTGGTGGGAATATTAAAGGTGTAGGAAGATTTGATTTTTTCACAGGCTTTCAAGGAAGATCTCAAAAAACGAATCCGTTCGCGCGATTGGGTTTAGGTGGCGGTGTATTTTTAAAATATGATCATTTCAGTTTTGATCACTCGGTTAGTCTCAGTATAAGACATCAGCATCAGTTCCCCCTGATTAAACAGTAACTAGTCAGTCAGCGTTGAGTTCAAAAAAAACACTCAACTTTTGCCTAGCCAGACCCGAAAACGAAATGTCATGCAAATGAATGTCGTATCTCAATATTTTGCGATCTTGTTATCACTCATCATGTTTCTGTGGGTCTCTAAATATTTTTACGTCCTTTGGTATTACCGAAAACAAAAAGAAAATATCAATAAAATGGAAGCTCGCATTGCTGTGCTAAGAATGTTGCTGAAAACCAAGTTAAAGCGAAAAGGTTCGCAAATGATGGATCTATACAAAAACGATAAAGAGTTTTTAGTGCGAATATCTTCGAAGCTAGAAATGCTTGTCACTTATAATTTAAGTCGCCCTAGTGATTACGGTGATCTGGTTGATATTCTTGTCAGTATTTCAGAACAGGTTGATGAGTACGAAATGAAGAAAACACCGACTGTCTATCTGACGAAGGTGAAAAATATGGGAGAGCAGCGTGATGCATTGATGCGTTTATCAGTCGATAGCGCTGACGACATCAAGAAAGTCCAATCAACAAGTGATTCGTCAAATAAAAGTGTTGCAGAAATACCTAAATTTGATGCGCACTTTGACAAGTGGTTAAATCTATTTAAATACGACAAAGGGAATTTATATATTATTAAAGAAATTGTTGAATCAAATCAGCACTTAATTGAACGTATTGACATTTATAATAGCGAACAAGAAAACAAAGAATTACATATTAAAAAACCGCAAGAAATTCACTTGCACGGTTTTGAAAACCTCAAAAAAATAGTTGATCTTGATCAGCAAAAATCACGTCTTCTTAAAGAAGAAAATAACAAAGCTAAAATCGGCCAAACTGAATTAGCTTCAGTATAGCTGTCACCAAAACAACACTCGTAATTTATTCTCACTCTGATTGTGTGATCTAAGCATCATATTCATCTGTTTGTGTTTCAGCTTGAGAAGATCGCGCTTTTCTCTCTTATTTATTTCTCCATTGTTTAATAAAACCCATTATATATTAAAGTTTTAACGCGCTACGTCGATAAAGCGAGTGACTGCCGAGCTAGACCAATGTCTTAATCATGGTGATGAGGACCTTTTGGCGCTCTTAACAAGAAAGAAGGTTGTACGTATGTCACTCAGAATAAACACGAACCTCGCATCATTGAACGTTCAAAATGCGATGAGTTCAAGTCAGAAGGAAACCGAAAGGGCCTCGAAGAACTTAGCCTCTGGATCGCGCCTAGCAGACCCTAGCGCTGACGTAGCAGGAAAGGCCATTTCAGAACAAATGAATTCTGAAATCAAAGGTATGGAAGTGGCCAAGCGGAATGCTGAACAGGGCGTAAGCTTTGCTCAGATTGCTGAAGGTGGGTTAAGTGAACAATCTAACATTATTATAAGAATGAGAGAGCTTGCTGTTCAATCGGCCAGTGATACTTATTCCGATCGTGAAAGATCGTTCATGCAAAATGAATATAGTAATTTGCAATTGGAATTAGATCGTATTGCTAAGACATCGTCGTTTGGTTCGAAAAAACTATTAGATGGCTCTGGTGGCGCAGTTGATATTCAAGTGGGTATTCGTGGAGATAAAAATTCACGGGTCTCGTTTAATTCGGAAACAGATACAACATTATCGGCGCTTCAGTTGGATTCAGCCAGTGTTCTAGATAAAGAAGGTGCACGTGAATCATTGGAATCATTAGATACAGCACTGACACAACTTTCTTTAGAACGTTCTAAATTCGGTGCTCTTCAATCGCGTTTAGAATCAGCGCAAAATAGTTTGGGATCATCAATCGAAAATACATCGGCGGCACGATCGCAGATTAATGATGCTGATATAGCTCAAGAGGTTTCGGCTCTTCGCCGTGGACAAATTCTAGAGCAATATCAAACTGTGCTTCTGCAGCAAGCTAATGAAAGAACAGGTTCTGCATTAAGACTGATTGGATAACTATAATAGAAGAAAATGGGTCGGCGCGACCTCAGTCGAGGCGCGCCTAGACCTTAGTCGTAAAAAAAATTACTCCCCAAAATAAATCAAATCATACACTTAACGTTGTGCGTTAAATAAAAACTCGACCAAGGGCTAAAGTTCTCTGGACCTTAGTCCGAAATATTTCATGTACGGTTGGTGAGAAGCGAACGAGAGTTAAGACAAAGCTTGGCAGTCACTAGGCAAGTCAAACCCCTCCAATAGGCTCATGAAGTTTTCTAGCAGTCACTATGAAAACTTCGTGGGTTCTCTCCCAAAACAAAAAATATGAGTTTTTATTAAAATTTTTGCGTTTTGCAAAAAATTAACAACAACAACTATGTAAATAGGG
>JAYTPA010000014.1:0-5393 GCA_043747495.1 Bdellovibrio sp. | reverse complement strand
CCGACAAATAAAGTTAAATCTCTGATTGCTTCTTTTCTTAAATTATACTTTTTTTGATCTTGTGTATCTGCAGGATTAATACGAACAACTGTTAAAAGTTGTTGAACGCCTTCGTCAGTTCTTTTTAAATTATAAAAAGCCCATGCTGATTTATAAAGGCCGTACGGGTAGGCTTTTGAATTTGGGTATTTTTCAACCGATTTAAATTTTTCTAAAGCCATTTCAAATTTTTGCTGATTGTAATACAATTCGCCGACTTCAAGATAAGCATCTGAAATCAAAATTGATTTAGGGTGATTTTGAATTAACTTTAAGTATAAATTTTGAGCTTTTGATATTTTAGTAATTTGTGAGTTAGCTAATGCGTTGCTAAATAGAACTGCATCTAGTTTGGAATACTTTGGAAAACGATTTTCAAGTAGATCATAAATTGTGATAGCTTCTTTAAGATACCCGCGGGCTTGTTGACTTGGTAGACCTAAGTTAAATAATTTTTTTTGGGCTTCTAAATTCAAATCAAAAAATCGACCTGATTTAGCCCGGCGCATGTAAAGTTCCGCAAGACGGTAGTAAAGGTCAGCTTCATCAACTGCACCTTTTTTTTTAGCTATAATTTTTTTTAGTGATTCGATAGCTTTTAATTCAGATTTTGAAATTAACACTTCTGATGTAAAAGCTGTTTTTTGATTAACATCTTCATTTGCAGAATTCAGTTTTACTTCTGGCAGTAGTCCCTTGGTATTTTCTTGAGCAGCCCAGCCAGTTAATGAACATAAAGATATTGATAATGCTAGAATTGCTTTAGAAAATTTCATACTCACTCACTCACTTACTGTTGTTATCAGTTTTAAATTTGGAAACCCGGCCATAGATGCTGTGTACATAATTTTACGTAATGTTGCGTAGGGTAAATTTTGATCAGCTTGTAATAAAATTTTGCCTGTTTTTGCTAGTTTTTCATTGGACTTATTAACTTTCATGAGTTCGTCAAATAAAGGCTTGATAAATTGATTATCGCTGGGGTCAATTGCACTTTGAACAACTTGGTTATCTGTGATTCCTGCTACTGTTAACTGATCAACTTTGATTTCAGTTGGTGAAGCAGAAATTTTAACACCATTTACGGGATTCTTTTCAGTATTTGAAGAGGGCAGACGTAGACCATTCACTGGATCGATCGTGATTTCTCCAGCCGCAAATGACTGTAGTAAAAACACAAGTAAAATTGTGAACATATCTGTCATTGATGTAATATTCAGTGTAAATGATTGATTTCTTTTAATAGGAACTTCAAATCGACGTTTGCTCATAAAAAATCACCCATCCAATGTATTGCTAAAAACGATTTCAGGAAACATATAATCTGTCATTACATCTTGTCCTGTTTTTGCATCTTTAACTGGAAATTTAATATCTTTAGAACGAGCTTTACGAGCCTCATCCATGACTTTAACGATATCATTATAAATTACATCAGCATCAGGGCTGATACCGATTTTGAAAAGCTCAGGGTGAAGTTTTTTAACTTCAATCAGCTTTCCATGAAGCTGTGGCAAATCAATTTGTTTATCTTTATTTAAGCCTACAACTTCAATTTTTTGTTGTCCGTTTTCAGTCACGATGATTTTCACACCATCATTTTTACTGACTTCTAATGATATCGTTGCTGCTTTCGGATCGTTGATTTGTTTTTCAATAGCTTGCTTCACAACTTGTGGTAATTCAGTTTCAATAATCATCATTTGAACAAAGGCAGATGAAATTAATAGAACGGGTACAAGTTTAACCATCACGGCAAGGAGAGGTGCCAGATCAAGTTCAAACTCAGAGTTTCTATTAATGTTCAGTTTAAATCTTTTAGCCATAAAATTACCTAACCTTTAAAAGTTTCTAATTAAGAAGCTTTTGTGTGTGCTGAAGGTGGTGCAATTGATTTGTTATTTGTTGTTTCAGGAAACACTTGATCTTTTCCTAAGCCTGGAATGCTACTGCTTGTTAAGGTTTCAGTTAATTTAGAACATTTTTCTTGGAGTTGTTCTAACAATTCATTTTGACGTGATGTTAAAAATGAAAAGATAACCATTGCAGGGATTGCCACAGCAAGACCTAAAGCTGTTGTATACATTGAAACGGCGATACCGTTTGCAAGCATCGCTTGTTTTGTCGCAGGATCAGCTTGGGCAACTGCTTGGAATGATAAAATCAGACCATGAATTGTACCAAGTAAACCTAATAAAGTAGCTACGTTAGCTAACATTGATAAATAATGTAAACGTTTAGTGTATAAAGGAACAGCTTCTGACATAGCAATATCTTGGGCTTGAAAAATTGTTTCATCATCACGGTCAGCTTTTTCTAAAATTACTTTGTAAGCTTTAGCTAAAGGTTTGTCTTCCATTTGTGCACATGTCACAATGGCTTCGTCGATTTTTTTAGAAAGAACTAAATTTTGAATTTTGCTTGTGAAAGCTTCAACATTCATTCCATATTTTTTATAAAGGGCTTGAGTTCTTTCATAGGCAAGGGCAATAACTGCTCCACCTGTACCTAAAATAACCCAACCAACAAAACCTGAATCGACGATAAAATTAAAAATACCCATATTGTTCTCCTTTATTAACTGCCAAAGCAGATTATTATAAAATTAACTAGCCTTCACATCAGACCATTTGCGAATTTGATCAAGTCCGACCCTTTGTATATCGTGAAAACGGACTGCATAGTAGAGTCCTGATTTTGAATTTAATCTTTCACGAGTAAAGTTTTTGCGAATGACTTCACATTCAATATTAAAAGAAACAGAATTTGATTGATTACTTTTCACATGGATCTTCATTTGATCACCGACCTGGATCAAAGGCGTGTTGAGTAAACATAAACCACCTGATTCAGAAATCGACGTTAGCACGCCATCAAAAAATCGAATGTGATTATGGCCCATTAATGGGACTAAGACTTCAGTGCGGCTATTTTTACGCTCGATAAAAGCTGATTTTAGTTCTGGAGTACTCATCAAAACTTCAAATCTGTCTTTGCTGAATTCAGCTAATTCAAAAATCTGAGTCCAAGATTCTAAATGTGGGGCCCATGCATAGTTATAATCCATCAACTGATGGGTTTGTAACATTTGAATCATGACCTTATATTCATAAGGCCCGAATTTTTGATCACCTAACAAAACATACCAGTTATTTTCTATTTGCATATAATTACCTTTTCTTTTTAATTAGCCGTTTAAGTCTGGATCGAAATAAATTTGAACAGTTGAACCAGGTGCTGGTTTGTATGTTGTGCCGTTAATTGTGATTGTGTTTGCAGCGGCATCGTAAGACCAGCCGTTAGTAGCGCTTTGTGGAACTGACACACCATCAACAGTAACAACAATTGAAGCGACTATTGGTTTTTTGTTTAATGTGTACACTGGTCGTGACTGAGTTAATATTTGTGAACTGATGTTATCTAATGATTGATCAAAAGAACCACACAATGAATTTTTAGAGCCACCAGTTAAATCAGCTAATTGCATATAGCGTTGACCAATTTTGCGACCTGAACCAAGTTGTGACAAACACTGACTGTCTAAAATTGAAATTGTTGATACTGAATAATCAGAAGAAGCTTGGCCACCAGTGAAAGAATCAAGATAGTCTTTGTAAGACTGAACGCTATGTAAACCTGTGTTACTATAAGATTCATTCATGTTGATGCTAGTTTGTGAAAAATCTTCTTCATCAGAAACGATCACCACAGCTAAGAAAGCATCTTGTCTATGAAAGCCTACATTTAATGGTGAATTCAAAGCTGCTTTAAAACTAGAAAAAGCTCTTTCGTCACCGCTACCAGATGTGCCCACAGATGAATTCGCTGAAAAAGTATTTTTTAAACGACTCACTTCTGAAGGTTGAGATAAATCAAAGTTAAAATTATCTAAAACATAAACTTTAGGACTTGTACCTGATCTAAAACGAGTTTGTTCTTGGTTACATAAAGAACAACTTGTACCCAGAAACTGATCTCCATAGAAAGCATCAGAGGTAGTGACTGCGATTTTGAAGTCATATCCTTTAGATATAAACTTATCGATAAACGAAGAAAAGTTCGCGGCTAAGTTTTGCTGAGATGTTTGCATTGATCCTGAGTTATCAATAACAAACAGAACATCCAGTTTTCTTGGAGTAAAGACTGCGTTCTGTTGAAAAGAAGAAGCATCAGTGAGTACTGAAAATGAACCTCCGCCTTTATCACAACCCGATAGTAATGATAATCCAACAATCCCTAGAGCAACCACCAACTTGTTATCAAATATTTGCTTCAGCATATGAACTCCTTCGCTTAGCCTTTCGGTTAGTCTAGATGCAATTTGAGTGTTGAACGAAGATAGTTCTATGTGCTTGAAATAACTGATTGAATTTTAAAATGTCTCACTTTGATCTAGACTAAGTGCTTGATATGACTAAGATCCAGCTTAAAAGCAGTGAAAAAGATTTTTTCAACTGAAAAAATCTTTTACAATTTTATTTGAAACTAAAAGCAAAAGAAAAAGATATTGTCGAACTGTTATTCAGTTTCTTGAAGTTTGATTTTTTTCCAAAGATTTTCTTTTTGATCAGCACTTAAAGATAACCATTGATTAAGGTCTTTTCCGCACTGGTCAAGCATTGCATTGAATCTGTTCGTGAATCTAAGATTCGTTTTTCGAAGAGCACTTTCAGCATCTACGCTCAGATGCCTCGCTAATTGCACTGTTGTGAACAGTACATCACCGATTTCGTGTTCAATAGCAGTGGCGTTGAGATTTTGGTTTTTAATTTCATTTTCTAATTCTGTGATTTCAGATTTCAAATGGGCTAATACATCTAAGGGCTTTGACCAATCAAAATTTAATTTCTGAGTTTTATCACCAATTTTTTGTGCAGCTTGTGTAGCAGGTAAGCCTTTTGGAAATTTAAACAAGGGTTTAGGTTTTCCTTTTTTTTCTTCAGCTTTAATAATATCCCAATTTTCAAGAATAGCCTCTTTGCTGATTTGTCCAAGATTGCCGAAAACATGCGGATGTCGTCTAACTAGCTTTTCAGATATTGAACGGATCACATCTTCAATATTAAAAGCTTTTCTATCATTGGCCAGCTGAGCATGCAGAACTACTTGAAATAAAACATCACCCAGTTCTTCACAGAAATCTTGATCGTTGTATGAATTCAAAGCTTCAACCATTTCAAAAGTCTCTTCGATAGCGTAAGGAGCTAAAGTTTCATGGGTTTGTTCCTTATCCCAAGGACAGCCATCAGGACCGAGAAGATCTTTCATAAGTTGGACAAGCGAAGAAAATTCATTGAGGTTGACGGGTGGTTTAGGCATGATGTATTTCAAATTATGAGAGTCGTTATTGTCAA
>JAYTPA010000013.1:0-7701 GCA_043747495.1 Bdellovibrio sp. | reverse complement strand
ACCATCGAAATTATGACTTAATAGCGTAAAGTGATTATTTTTTTGCTATATTTTAACTATCCACTAAAATTGGGGTAATTATGTCGCTAAACACAAATTCTAATAACAATTCGTCTGGCCCTGTTATCGGTAATTTAACTAGAAACCCGAATCTTTCAGCTCCAAAAATTGATCGTTCATCGACAAACGAAGTTTCAAAAAAATTTGGTGAGCAATGGTGGACAGGTACTCATCCAGAAAAAACCCAAGGATTTAACAAAGCTCAGAACTATTTAGCTGCATTGCCGTTAATTAATTTAGATATATGCACAAGACAAGATGTATTAGATTACTTTAATAATTCATGGACACTGACTGAGATATTATTTTCAAGTTTAAAACATGAATCAACATACACTCGGCCCCCGTATCACCAATTAAGACATCCCCTTTTATTCTACTATGGACATCCTGCTGTATTATATTTAAACAAACTTCGCTTAGCGGGGCTTGTGGATAAACCAGTGGATTTATATCTAGAGAAAGTTTTAGAAACTGGCGTTGATGAAATGAGCTGGGATGACATGGCTAAGAACGAAATGGAATGGCCTTCTGTCAGCGATGTTAAAAACTATCGTGAAAAAATTTATGACATTGTTGTTCGGGTCATTCAGACACATCCAGATTTAGATTTAGCAGCAAGACAGAAATCAAAAATAAAATTAAATCTTGATCATCCACTGTGGTCACTATTTATGGGTTTTGAGCATGAAAAAATTCACTTTGAAACTTCAAGTGTTCTTATGCGCGAATTACCCATTGAACTTATTGAGACACCAAAATATTGGCCACCTATTTCGTCCGCAAACAAAAATAATGAAGTTTCGAATCAGTGGATCAATATCAAAGGTGAAAAAATATCCTACGGAAAAAATAAAGATGTTCCTAGTTTTGGGTGGGATAATGAATATGGAATTAGAAAAAATGAAACATCAGATTTTCAAATCACCGAAAAATTAATTTCAAACAAAGAATATTTTGAATTTGTTTCAACTGGGGCTTATCAGCAGGATAAATACTGGCAAAAAGAAGGTCTCATGTGGAGAAAGTTTCGTAACACGAAACGACCTACATTTTGGGTAGCTTACGGCCCCGAAGGTTTGCACGATTACAAATTACGAACAGTTTTTGAAATTGTCGACATGCCGTGGGACTGGCCAGCAGAAGTTAACTTTCATGAGGCCCAAGCCTACTGCCGTTGGCAACAAGAAAAAGATCAATCTAAATTGCATTATAGATTAATCACTGAAGCTGAACACATTACTTTAAGAAAAAATTTAAAAAATGATGAAGTTCTTCAAAAAAATTCTTATTCGTTAAATGAAAATCAGAAATTGCAGTTCAATTTTAATTTTCAGTACTCTTCTGCATCTTCAGTTGGTGAGTATTCAACAGCTATCACTGATAAAAACAATCAATCTCAGAAAGTTTATGATCTTTTTGGTAATGTTTGGCAGTGGGCAGAAGATCAATTCAATCCTTTAAACGAATTTCAGATTCACAAATTATATGATGATTTTTCAACACCTTGCTTTGATGGAAAACATCAAATGATTTTAGGTGGTAGTTTTATCAGTTGTGGTCATGAAGCCAGTCAGTACGCAAGGTTTCACTTTAGACCACATTTCTTTCAACACGCGGGTTTTAGAATAGCTGCTACTTTGAATGGATCTACAGACAACGCAGCTATAAAACTAAAAAAAGATGACAATTATATTCATCCCCAAAGATCACATGTGCTGGATCAAACTAAAAATGAAAATTGGTGGAAAAATATTCAGCAGCCACTTGAAATGTCGACACAAGAAATTAATCACGTTTACCAATCAACAAGTCAGTTCGTGACAAATTTCGAAAATAGTCGAAGGATAAACACTTCAGCTGGTGTGGCAGCTATGGGTACAGCACTTGACCCTGCAACAAATGATATTAAAAATAATTTTACATTGGCTTATCAAACATCTAAAAACTTCCCTGAAAATCCAGAAAATTTTGACAAGCTCGTTCAGTTTCTTTCATCTGAGGTTCTTGAATCTGGTCAACAGCCTGGACACCCCAATTATATGGCCTATGTGGCAGGGGCTGCAAATCCATTAAGTGCTCCGGCACAAGCTATAGCTTTAACAATGAATCAGTTCACGGGTCATTACGGGTTATCCCCAGGTTTAGTCACATTAGAAATGGAAGTGATTAAATGGTTTATCACGATGATGAAATACCCTGAAATTAATTCGACGGGAATTTTAACATCAGGCGGAAGCCAAGCCAATATGATTGCATTAGTTGCAGCTAGAAATAAATTATTTAATGCAGCTGATTTAAGCCAAGCCCGATTTTATGCTTCATCACAAGTGCATCACTGTATTGGTAAAGCTTTAGCCTTTTTAGGTTTTCCGAAAGAAAGCTTACATATTATCAACGTTGATCAAAATTTAAAAATGGATATGCAGCTTTTAGAAAAATCAATCCAAAGTGATTTAAAAAATAAACTTGTACCAGTAGCCATTGTTGGCACTGCGGGGTCTACAAACACTGGGACAATTGATCCGTTAAATGAAATCGCAGATATTGCAGAAAAATATAATATTTGGTTTCACGCTGATGGGGCTTATGGTGCGCCATTTATGTTAACTGAAAAAGGTCAAACTGTTTTATCCGGGATTGAAAGATCAGATTCCGTTGCTCTTGATCCACATAAAGCGCTGCAAATTCCTTACGGGGTCGGTGCCTTGTTGGTGAAAAATAAAAATGATCTCAGCATCCAGTACGCTGGATCAAGTTCTTATATGCCACCATCACAAGGTTTATCAGAAGACACTTTTCATAAAATTGATTTTGCTGATGTGTCGCCAGAGCTTTCGCGTGACCCTAGGGGATTACGCCTATGGTTGCCATTTAAGACATTTGGTATTGGTCCATTTAAATTAAATTTAGAAGAAAAAATTAAGCTTTCTGAATGGGTCCATAACGAACTTAATAAAATAGTTGATGTAACTATTGTGGCTAAGCCCAATTTAACGATTCAATCGTTTCGGTTAAGTACCGATCAAAAAACACATGATTTATTGAAATGGATTAATTCCCAAAATAAAATATTTTTAAGTGGTTGCGAAGTTAATGGTCAGTTTTCGATCCGGATTTGCCTGTTAGGTTATAAATTACACTACCAACAAGCTGAAGAGTTGATACAATTGATCCATGATGGAATTAAGCAAATCAAATAAATTAAAATATTTTCAAGATCAGTACTATAAAAGTGATTTTATTCATATCAACAATGCAGGCTTACAGCCGACGTGTAAACCGGCTAAAGATCGAGCGATTTACTGGGCTAATCGCTTTTATGAAGAAGGCTATTACGCTGACCAAGATTACTTGGATGAATTAGAATTAGTTAGAAAAAAATTGGCTAGTTTCATCGGTTGTGAATCTGGCGAAGTTTCATTTTACACATCCACTGCAGGCGCTGTAAACCAAGTTGCTTTTTCAATTGGTTTAAAAAAAGATGATGAAGTTCTGATGTGGGATCAGGAATACGGAAGTCATATCTACCCCTGGCAAGCAGCCTGTGATCAAGCTGGTGCCAAACTTGTTCAAGTTATATCAGAAAAAAATTATGCGACTCCGACAGATAAATTTTTAGCAGCCATCACTTCAAAAACAAAAGTTATTGCGTTTAGTTGGATACAATATGTTTGTGGTGCGCGCATGGATGATATTCAGCAATTAATTCAGATAGCTCATGAAAAAAATATTCTTGTGTTTGTCGATGTTATTCAAGGAATGGGTTTGCACCCCTGTGATCTGTGGAAGTGGGGAGTCGATGGCATCATGGGTGGCAGTCATAAGTGGTTACTCAGTCCCATCGGAGTAGGTTATTTAGCGCTGAAATCAGAACTGGTTGCAAAAGTTAAACCTCATAATATAGGAACTTACACTTACGGCACTTGTGATGATCCATCAAATATGGTGTGTGTTCCCAAAAAAGATTCAGCTAAGTATGAACCAGGATCAAAACAAGTTTTTCAAATTACAGCACTGGGTGCAGCTATTGATTTAATCATGCAAACAACAGTTGAGGTGATTGAATCAGAATCACTACGCTTAGCTAAAAAATTACGATTAGGTTTAATTGATCAAGGTTACAAAATATTAACACCATTTGTTGGTGAAAAAATGCATACAAGTCCTTTCATCAATATGAATATGGGAACAAGAACCGAGACTTTTGACCAGCTTAAGGAAAAATTAAAACAAAATAAAATCAATTTTGCGCCTCGGGGTGGCGGTATTCGGTTTACGCCTCAAGCCTTTAATACTGATACTGAAATTGAAAAAGTGTTAACCGTTTTAAAGTAAGATAAGCTGTAACTAATGCTTAAAAAGGGGTTAGCTTGAACTTACATACATTATTAAAATTATTTTTAGTTATATTTTTAATGGGTCTGAATATTTCGTGTCAAATGTTACCGGGTTTTAGAGGCCCAGCATCTATTGAAAAAACAACGGCTAACGAAGTTCAATATTACGAAAATCAAATTCAAAAAGAAGTTTTAGAAGATGAAGAGAAATATCAATCTGAACTTTCTGCAATGTATGACCGGTCTAGCCCGTTAATGATGGGTGGATTGAAATATGGTTTAGATCAAAAACAAAAAGCCCAACTACAAAGCTTAAGAATTTTAAGTGATAATTACGAAGCTCAATTAATTAAGAACAGTCCGCAAGCGTTTGAACCTGTTACACGAAAAGGATTTTTTCAAAAAAATTGGCGACAAAATAACGGTGATTTTACTTTGCATCAGTTAAATAATTTCAAGCTTGATAACAACAAGCAAATTCAAGCCGTGCGCACGTTATCAACAGATACAACAAATCGAATATATCTTCAGTTAACTAATAAAATTTATAGTTGGAATAAAAAAGTTCTCCCACTTGAACAAACTATTCCGATGAAAAATCCTGTGACTTATATTAACGCTGAGATCATGTGTAATTATCCCTTTGTGTTTGTTAAGCAATTTAAAAAAATTAATATACAAGCCAATCAAAAATACAAATTTAATTGGTACGATGAGGGCTATAATGCCGAACAAACTGTGATTTCGCTAAGCCAACAGGACACAGTCTGTGATCTTAAATTTAGCCAAGATGATAAATATGACTACGGTGTCAGGTTCATCCCTGAAATTCAACAACTTGCGAAACTAGATAATCCACATTTAGAATTTGAAACTTGCTACTTACCTACAGCAGAAAAATTAGGTGGAATGGAAGCATTCTTTTTAGAAGCTAACAATAGAAATTTGCTTTGCCCACAAAAAGTAAACTCTTTTCGTACCTTAGAAAAAACAACTGATGGGTTAAATGCTAAAGTCAAAGCTTTAACAGGGACAACTTTGTCAGATGAATATATTAAAAACGGTGATCCGTTCGTTAAAGTTGATATGTCGAAAGCGCCAAAATTAGACGGAATTTTTATTTCATATTTAGTATTTAGAAGTGATTTTTACGGAAATGTTTTATTGGAAGCCCTCAAATATCATGCTGCGCGCGGCACCATAATTCGCATTGCAGTTTCTGATGTCATTTCGCTAGGTAAAGATCGTCAGCAACTTTTAGATCTACAGGCTAAGTATCCGAATGTTAAACTGAACATGTATAGATACAAAAGTAAAAATTTAGGTTTTCGTGATGCTATCAGTGCATTACACAGAACAAATCATATTAAATTATTTTTAACTTATTCTAAAAATAACCCCGACGATAATGTTGTTATCATGGGTGGTCGTAATATTCATGATGGTTTTTTATTTGAACAGCCAAATGCAAATTATATTTATCCAACACTTGTAGATTACCGACCGAATGGTGATGAAAGTTGGGCCCGCTGGGAGGATTTCGAAGCTGAATTTAAATCTCAGTCTTTAGCACAATCAATTATGGGTCAGTATTTTTCTGTTTTACATGCAGATTACTCAACATTGTTTAACAGGAATTATTCAGTCAATATACAAACTGAAGACCCAGTGGATCCAAATTACTTTAAGCTTAAACCCAACGAAGTTTTAATTCGTACGTTTGTATCTGTGCCGTTTAAAGATAATATGGCTTTGGAAAAACAATTTATTCGAATGATTGATTCAGCCCAAAAAGAAATTAATATTTCTACACCTTATTTTCATGTGACTGATGGTTTGCTGAATGCATTTTCACGCGCTTCAGAACGGGGTGTGAAAATTAAATTAATCACACGACTTGATCTTGATGGGGATACAGCGGATTTCGTATTAAGTGAAGTCAACAAAGGTTCAATCAATAAAATCATGGGTAAAGTCCAAGTTTTCGAATACACGACTAAAGGAAAAATTCTTCATTCAAAATTATTTATGATCGATAATAAATTTGTGATGATGGGTTCTGTGAATTTAAATAAACGCAGTTTTTACCACGATATTGAAAATGCAGTGATGATTTATGGTGAAGGTTTTAATCAAAAAATGAATGCTATTTACGAAACTTATTTAAAAGAATCCGTCGAGCTTACAGAAAAACAAAAGCTGACATTCTGGAAACAAATGATCATCAAATTAGCTGAGACTGAGCTGTAGATAATGTTTACGGCAGGTTTAAAATTTTACAAAACTCAGTAAATGGTAAAACTTTAATTTTATCACTGACTGAATAGGACTTTGTACCACGATGGACTTGATAAAAAATTGGAATTTGGGTTCTTTCAGAAAAGTAATTTAAATTCGGTGAAACTTTACTTTCGCCAGTTTTACATTCAACTGCAAATAGTGGCTTTTTATTTTTTAAAACAACAAAGTCAACTTCGTGGCCAGTCACGTCACGTAAAAACCTTAATTCCATTGTTTCACCTAGGGTGTCTTCAATAAAGTGACAGTATTTTAATAGCTGACTAGCTACAAAATTTTCCCAAAGTGCACCTGCATTTTCATTTTCGCTCCAATCCCACAAATATAATTTCTGTTCTTTTTTAACTGCTTTTATTTTTGGGGATCCGAACGGTGCAATTCGATAAACGTAGTATACGCTTTCAAGTATTGTTAGCCATTTTTCAACAGTTTTGAAATCAACTTGTAAATCTTGAGCTAAGTTTTTTCTTGATAGTGGTGAACCGATTCTTTCAGGCAAAGAGTGGATTAATATTTCAATATTTGAAATTTCTTTAACATTTTCTAAATCACGGATATCCTGGTAGACTATCCGCTCTTTGCGTTGACGGTGCCATCTTTTAAGTTCTGCTTCATCTTGATTTAAAAATGGCTCCGGAAAACCTCCAAATTTTAAAAGTTTATTTAAATCTGATAATAGATACTTTTCAGAGACTTCAGCTAACGACAAGGGATGTAGGCGCAAATAATGGTATCGCCCTAATAAAGAATCTCCACCTTTTCGGTAGTGATCTAATCTTGCTGAGCCCGTGACTATAAACTGTCGTGTATTTTTAAATTTATCGAATAAGCCTTTAATTAACGAACGCCATTTCGAATATTTATGAATCTCATCGTAAATAATAAGATTTTGATTTTTTGGTAGTGTTTCATCAAGAATAATTTTGCGGTCAGCTAAATTATCCCAACTGATATAGGCAGGGTGATTATCTGTGGGATTTTTAAGAAAACTTTGGGCTAAAGT
>JAYTPA010000012.1:0-14419 GCA_043747495.1 Bdellovibrio sp. | reverse complement strand
CCATCAGATGTTTTACCATTGATAGTTACTTTGCCTTTACCTGGTTTTAAGTAAACACGAGCTGAACTCGTTTTTCTTCTTCCAGTTGCATAAAATAATTTTTCAGCTGCAGCCATTTTTGCCCTCTCGATTCTTAAGCTTTATTTTTAACTTTGATTGAATAAGCCTGTGGTTTTTGAGCTGCATGAGGATGCTCAGCACCTTTGTAGACTTTAAGTTTAGTAATTAATGTTTTAGAAAGTTTGTTAACTGGTAACATCCCTTTTACAGCATCTTCGATAATAAATTCTGAATCATCACTTTTCATTTGTGCTGCTGTTTTTTCTTTTAATGATCCGAACCAACGAGAATGGCGGTAATATTTTTTAGTTTGCCATTTGTTACCAGTCATTTCGATTTTATCTGAATTAATAACAACAACAAAACCACCAACATCAGCATTCGGTGTGAAAGTTGGAACATTCTTACCACGTAAGATGTTCGCAACGTGTGTTGCTAGACGACCAAGTCGTAATCCAGCAGCATCAACGACAAACCATTGTCTGTCTGCTTCTTCAGTTTTTGCATTCCAAGTTTTCATAAGTTCTCCAAAGATTGAATGAGTGTTTTAAAGTTCGCGGCACTTATTGTCAAGGTCTTGAGGATAATAAACCTTCATCAGGTAAAGACCTTGAGGTTCTGCAGGTGGTCCAGCAATTTGGCGATCTAAGGCTTTTAAAATTTGATCCATTTGTTCAGGCTTCCAGCCTTTTCTATGAGCTAACAACTGCGTCCCAACGATATTTCTGACCATTTGCTTTAAAAATCCTGATCCGGTGATTGTAAATTGTGCAATGTGTGGTTTTTTCCACGCCCATTCAGCTCTATAAATGGTCCTTACAGTATGAGGAACTTCAGTTCCAACAGATTGGAAACTTTTAAAATCATGTTCCCCAAGTACGAATTGGCTGCATTTATTTAAATAATCAAGATCCAAAGGCTGTCTCATCCACCCTGTAAACCGGGATAATAATGCACTGGGTTGTTGAGAATTATAGACTAAATACCGGTAGGTTTTTCGGTCCGCCGATATAGTTGCATGAAAATCATCTGAAGCTAACCATGCTTTTTTTATAACTATTGTGTCAGGTAATTTTGATCGCAAAGCCCACGCTAAATCCCAGCCAATTAAAAGTTTTTCATCTTTTGTCGTATCAAAATGACAAACTTGATTAAGCGCATGCACGCCAGCATCAGTTCTGCCAGAGGCAAAAATTTTAATGGGGTGTTGAAAAATTTTTTCTAAAGCCGTTTGTAAAGTTTGTGAAACGCTGGGTTTGTGATCTTGGTTCTGCCGTTGCCAACCGCAAAAATCTGTTCCGTCATAGCTTACTGTAAATTTTATTCGTGGCATGCGAAAATGAACTTAGTCGATGATGAAACTAAAAGTCAAAACCAAAACCAGCTTGAGCATAACCACTGTCATAAGTAAACGCATCGTTGGTGACGTTAATGTATTTAAATTCAGCTGATAGCCACAAATTTTTAATATCATATTCTGCAGATAATTCTGAAGCCATATCACGATCAAAAGCTGTTAAATTTAACAACCCACCAGCCACAGTGAAAAAACCAAAACCCGCAATGGCATTTATTTTTGATCGGTCTTCACGCTTTTCAGCCAAAACTATCACTGTTCCCCCGCCAACAACATAAGGAACAAATACTTGGCGATCAGTGTATTCAAATCGGTAAACTAATCCTAAATTCACTGGCAAAGTAAAAAAAGTAAAACTTTCGAAAGATTCCTGATCAGGATTAGAGACCAATCGGCCTTTTCCTTGCGCGACCTGTAAGCCAAGTCCTAAGTGTGCACCTACTTTACCACCACGCTTGATCAGGTAGTATTCATAATCAAATTCTAACGCAAAAGATGAAGCGTTTGGATAAACATCATCAAAAGTAATTTCATAACCAGTGCCTAAAATTTCCGTGGTGATTTCAGGATTACCTGGGGCTCCGAATTTTAAATGCCCAGATTGATGAGTATTTGAGACATCGGTTTTGTAGATGTAATGTCCGTTCTTATCAATACGGATAAGGCCTTCAGCAGCGCCGGCATGTTTAATTTTTTTTGTTTCACGAAGCTGTGCTGATGAATCCTGTGAATAAAATCCGAAAACTAACAACACCCAAATCAAATTTATTTTTTTAGAAAGAATAATTTTTTTGAACTGTGAAATTAAAATTAAAAATCCTATAAAAAGAAATAATGATTCTAATAATCCATATTTCAAACTAACCAACGAAAAGAAATATAACGGATATAAAAATAACCGAGCTAAGAATTTTAAAACTTCAGATTCAGCAATAAAATTGGCTAATGGTGGACTATATTTATAATAAGTTTTTACAAATAGGCGGCCAAAGTCAGATTGCACTAAAAAATGGTCTCTGAAGTTTCTAAAAATTTGAACTTCTGTCGCCATATTTGATCCAAATGCCGCTGTCGAAATAAAACAGCTTTTATCATCTAAAAGACCCACAACTTCTGAAGGTGTAACGCAAACATTTGCACGCACACTGCCAGCTGTACTAAATAGAAAAATATTTTGGGCTTTATTCACATTTCCCAAAGCAAAACAATATTCGGTACCATTTTGCAATCCATCAACAATATCGTTGCTTAACGCGAACGAAGAATTAAAAGTTCTAACCAGAGGGACACTTGATGAATTAGAAACTTGTGTCGCATCAGCAGCGCCGGCCAAATAAAAAACGCCAACACCATACCAATCAGGTCCGCCCGTGTTGTTGGTCAGCGTTGTGCCCGTAGGGATAAGACTAATTTTTACTTTTTGATCACCAGGCCGCACTGTGTAGCCGCAGATTCCATCCAGTGAGGCGTTTGAACTTGAGCAGTAACTTTGTATTGATGTTGTCGAAGTATCTACATAGTTTAATGAAATCGGTATTGATCTAATTTCGTCAGCATCAATAACACCACTGCCATCAGTATCTAAGCCAACGAATAATTTACGGCCTGATTCAAAATTTACTGTTGTTCCTGAGCTTGCACCGGGATTGCAAGATCCATCGAAGTTAGCATCAACGTTACACAGGTGCCCCCACGTCAACGATGTTGATAAATCCAAAGCAGCGCCACTGGTTAGCGCCGGTAAATTACCACCAAAAGCCTCATCACTTGTTGTTAGACCTGTGCCTATGGTAAAAGGTCCGCCAACGGGAACGTTTTCATCAACGATGACTCGAAAGCCAATGAGTAAAGTGGGGTGAACCATTGTTGCGTTACAAGCTTCGCCAGGGGTTGTCGATATACACGAATTGCAAGTACTTGATTGTGAATACGAATTACACGAACCTGCGATACCACCATAAACCCGCGTAACTGTGGTGTTACTTGTTCCTGTGCTGAAATCACTGTAACTAGCGCCAGTGACGCTTTCGATTCTGAAACCCGCATGGGCTTGATTGATAAAAATCAGAATGAATAATGCAGTAAAGATATATTTCACTCAATTAGTGCAACATAGCCTAATAGGCTTGTCAAAACTGCTTGTGGAAAAAATAACTAATTTGAACGATTTTTTATGAAAAAAGCTTCTGTGCGATCTGAAGACCGTTTAAAGCTGCGCCTTTTTTTAAATTATCAGAGACAACCCACATCAACCACCGTTTTGGATTGTGTTTGTCTTGATGAAGTCTGCCGACGTAAACCGGTTCTTCACCAGAAACTTCTAAAGGTGTTGGAAAATCTTTTTGCATAAAAACTAAGCCTTCAGCTTGTTCAAGTGCGTTGATGACTTCTAATTTTGTCGCTTGATTATCTAAAGTCACCCAAACCGCTTCTGAATGTGAATTGAGTGCAGGGATACGCACTGTGAATGCTGAAACTTTTAAATTTGGATTTTCTAAAATTTTAACAGATTCATCCATGATTTTTGTTTCTTCAGTTGAAAAGCCACTTTCTGCAAAGGATCCAATCTGAGGAATACAATTAAATAAAATTTGTTTTGAAAAAGCTTTTGGTTCTAAATCCGCATCTTGATAATTCTGCGTTTGATAAATTAATTCATCGTAACCTGGAAGACCAGCGCCACTGACCGCTTGATAAGTAGCCACAGTCACATCGCTAATACCGAATGCGTCTTGTAAGGGTTTAAGTGCAACAACTAATTGAATCGTTGAACAATTAGGGTTTGCAATCACTTGCGGTTTTAAATCAGATTTTAAATGAACGCCGTTCACTTCAGGAACGATCAGCAAAACATCATTTTCCATTCTGAACGCATTTGAATTATCAATCGCATAAGCACCGGCTTTAACGGCTATAGGCGCCCATTCTTTTGAAATGTCGTCACCAGATGAGAAAAAAACCATATCTAATCCATCAAAACAATTTGGTTTTAAAATTTGAACGGACCAATCTTTCCCGGCTAGCTGCAATTTTTGTCCAAGCGAATTAACTGAGGCAAAAGGTCTTAGTTCTTGAATTGGTAGAGCGTGTTCTTCGATAAGATTAATAAAAGTTTCACCGACAACACCAGTGGCGCCGACAAGACCGATTTTTAAAGGGCGATTCCATTTCATTAGTCGTGCTCCTCTTGTAAATCTTTTTCATTTACTTGCGCTGGAGCATAAACACTTGATGGTAAATTTTTATGACGTTTTCCCCAGCGAAATACACCAAACAACGCACCCAAAACAGCATAACCAAAAAATAAAACAAACAACATTGTTTCTGGCTGAATTGCCACAACAAATAAAACAATCACGCCCAAAATAAGATATTTAAAAGACTGGCGTTGCTTTAAATCAATGTCTTTAAAAGACCGGTATCTAAAGTTTGAAACCATCACAAACGCCAATAAAATTGTCATAAGTAATAACGGTAACGAACCTTGCGCATCCCAACCCATATCGTTAAAAGCTAAATAAGCAGAAGCAATAATCCCTGCAGCCATAGGAATTGGTAAACCTTGAAAGTAATTTTTTTCAACAACTCCGACTTGCACGTTGAACCGAGCTAATCGCAAAGCCCCGCAAGCTGCGAATAAAAAGCTGGCCATCAAACCTAACCTGCCAAATGGCATTAACGCCCAAAAATAAAGTAACATTCCTGGGGCCACACCAAAACTGACCAGATCACATAATGAATCTAATTCAGCGCCAAATTTACTAGTCGCGCGGGTTAATCTGGCAAGTCGCCCATCAAGTTGATCAAACACGGCTGCGATGACAACGAGTATAGCTGCAAATTTGTAATCTTGCTGAAAAGTACATATGATTGAATAAAAACCGCAAAATAAATTTCCGATCGTCATTAGATTTGGAAGAATATAAACATACATTCCTAATCTTTTACCAGAAGCTGTTTTTTCTTCTAATTCATCAAATTGATCGACCATGACAAAACCACCTTTAATGTGAAAATTAATTTAGCCTTTAGCCTTTGAAAAGCTATTTTAAGTAAACTAAGTACTGAAAAATATTAAAAAAACTAAATACAAATGTCAGCCCTACGCAGCTTAAAACGGGCATCGTAAAATTATCATCGATTTTAGCAATAGGAATTAATTCTGCTAATGCGCCCACGAGCCCCGATAAAAGACTCACGATCAAAATATATTCACCCACATTGTGATAATATAAAAAACCAGCTGTTAATAAAAAACAAACAACAAATGCAGCTACAAAACCTTGAACAGATTTGTGTCCGAAAATTTTATCTTTGCCGTACCTAATACCAATGTAACTAGCAATCGGATCAGCGAACGCTAGAAAAAGCAAACTGAGTCCTACAATTTGTGGATGGGATAAGAAACCAACTGTGATCACACCAGTAATTAAATATGTTGTCCCAGCGGGGCGATCGATTTCACTTTTGCGCATGATCGGTTTAAACCACCGAAGAAGAATACGATTAATTTTTGGGTTATATAACCTAGCCAAATCCAATGGCACAAACAAAACCCAAGCCACGAGCAACAAAACAAGGCTTAGCCAAACGGGCAAAAACGACCAGATCAAAAAAAAGAAAGTCACCCCAGACATATGCCAAATCTTTCTGGCAAGATGCACGTCAGATCTTTTCTTAAAGTCATCAATGGTTTGGTTGTTTTTTAAGCTATCTAATTGAGTCACAATCGCAACAAATTAAGTAAAGCTTTACCAGCTGTCACCTTAAAAACTACTGCAGTCGGTGAATTCTAAGAGTTTGTGTCTTTTTCTGCCCGTCGTTTAAGCTAATCTCGAAATGCAGAATATTATCACCATTTTCCAACTGAATAAAATCTGTTTTTGCATCGGTTCTATTAATTTTAAACAACTGAGCGCTATACCCATTTGTTTGATTATGAAGTTTAAGATTATTGGCCTGATTTACCTGATCAAAACAGCTCGTCATTTTAAAAGTAATATGATTTGAATTTACATTGAGCTGCTTCAACCCAAATTTGTCTTCAAAAATTTCTTCACAAGACATTTTCAAAGTTGTTTCAAAAGCTATTTTTTTTGTGGGTTTGTCTGCAAATAAATTGAGTGGTTGAATAAGACTGTTGGCTTCTTTATTAATTGAAGCTGGACTTCTTTTAGGGCCTTGTATCTCAGACAAACTTATAGGCTTTTGATTTTGTTGAAATAAAATAAACAGACTAACAGCATTCACCACCAGCAATACGACTAGTGAAATTAAAATTTTTGAATACCGTTTAGAAAAATAGCTCACCTTATTTTATCGGGATATTCAGTGCCAAAATTCAGCTAAATCAACGTTAATACAGAGCTAAAAAAGAATAAAGCCAGACTTTTGTATTTAAAAGCTAGCTTTATTAGTGTCTCAATATGAGATTACTTTACTAATGCCTTCAATGCTGACCTGTGGTTCAATAATCTCATAATAAGGACTACCCCAATGACTGAAGCTTTCATAGCCCAATTTGAAAAAATGAATTCGTTTTTTTTATCGCATGAAACCCGTTCGTTAGCATTTCGTCTTGAGCAGCTCAACACCCTTGAAAAGTTGATCAAAGAAAACTCATCTTTAATTCTAGAGGCCTTGTACAAAGATCTTCGTAAACCCGAAGCTGAAGCTTTAATGAGCGAAATTGGTATTGTGCTTGAAGAGATTAGTTTCACAAAAAAAGAATTAAACAATTGGATGAAACCAAAATCAGTTAGCACACCAGTTAATTTATGGCCTGCTAAAAGCCAAATTATTTACGAACCTAAAGGTGTCGTACTGATTATTATCCCTTGGAATTATCCATTTCAATTAGCCATGTCACCCTTAGTGGGCGCGATTGCTGCAGGAAATTGTTCTGTGTTGAAACCTTCAGAAATGACTCAGCACACTTCAAAATTAATTACTAGTTTAATCAAAAAATATTTCAATGCGAATTACATTACAGCTGTTGAAGGCGGAATAGACGAGACGACAGCTTTATTGAAATTACCATGGCATCATTTATTTTTTACTGGTAGCACGCCGGTTGGTAAAATAATTATGAGAGCCGCTGCAGAAAATTTAACTCCGGTGACTTTAGAACTAGGTGGAAAAAGCCCCGCCATCGTGAATAGCGACGCTGATATCAGCGTTACAGCGAAGCGTTTAGCTTGGGGTAAGTTTTATAATGCTGGTCAAACTTGTGTGGCGCCGGATTATGTTTATGTTCATAAATCGGTTAGAAAAAAATTAGTCGATGAAATGATTATTGAGATAAAAAATCAATTCGGACCTAACTATCAGCAAAGTTCGAATTATGGGCGCATAGTGAATTCAAAAAATTTAGATCGACTGAAGAAGTTAATTTTACAAGATAAAGTCATTTATGGCGGTGAAGTTGTCGATACGGATCTTTTTATGAGCCCTACTCTGATGCTGATTTCTGATTGGTCTGAGAATTTAATGCAAGATGAAATCTTTGGTCCTATTTTGCCGATTATCGAATTCGAAGATTTAAGTGCAATTTTTAATTTAATTAACCAAAAACAAAAACCATTAGCTGCCTATTTATTTTCAAATTCAGAAAAGATACAGAATCAATTTTTAGATGAAGTTTCTTTTGGCGGTGGCTGTATTAATGATGTGGTTATTCACTTAGGAAATCCTCATTTGCCTTTTGGTGGAACTCATCAAAGTGGACATGGTAGCTACCATGGTCATTATTCATTTTTAACTTTCAGCCATCAAAAAAGTGTTCTGCAAAAGTCGGTGTATTTAGATTTACCGATTAGGTATCCACCGTACAGCGAAACTAAAATCAAAATGATTCGCCGATTTTTAGGAGTTTAGTTTAAAATCTATATACCAAATTGATCTCTTAATTTTGAAGCTATTGGATTTTCAATTTTTCTTTGGGCAGTGACAAGAAAAAGCTCTTCGTGAACACCCGTAAGCTGTCCGATTTTAACAAGTTCACCCCGGAATACTTGTCCGGTCACAGTGTGAGTGGCTGTTGGAATAAGCCCTAGTTCACTGATAGCCATAAGTTTTTTTACAGATATATCTTGGCTTTCAGTGATAATATTCATTTCAATTTTATTCAGCTTTGCCCAGTGATCAAGATCTTGCCTGAGCCTACTGTCGTAAGTGGGTAATATCATAGGAACGCCTGATATAGATTTTGGAAAGCCTTTTTTTAAATGTTTAAATTTAGGTGCCCCATAGAATGCTACGTTTTTTTTGGTAATTGATTTTGGATAAAGACCTTTGCCATCGATCCCTGCGGGCAAAAAATTCGTTACAATAAGATCCATACGATGGGCCATGAGCTCTCTGGTTAGTTCATCTGACTTGCCTTCAGACAAAGTAATTTGACAAGGAGAAATTTTAAAAGCCTGTTTGACCAGTTGAAGAACTATTTGTTTCGGTACACTGTCCAGCGCTCCTAAATGGAGTGTTGGTTTTAACGGCTTTAATCTGTCATGAAGAACTTCATACATTTCAGATCCCATTTTAAATATATTTTTCGAGTAATCGAGAGCAACTTTTCCTTGCTCTGTTAAAATAAGTTTTTTGTGCTGTCGTTCAAAAAGCTGTACACCCAGTGAATCTTCAAACTGCATAAGCTGCGCAGATAAAGTTGGTTGACCTAAGCGCAGTTTTTCAGCTGCTCTTGAAACAGTTCCTTCTTCAGCGATTGTTTTAAAATAAAATAAATGGTGATAATTTATCCACTGATTCATAAAACCTCCAACACAACCTGTATCGCATTAAGCGATGCTATTCAATTTTATTATCGATTTGAGAAAAATGTGTGTTTTGCATAAACTTAAATAAGATTTAGAGGAGATATAAATAATGATACTTTTTCCGTTTTATGAGTACTGGTGGTTTTACGCAGGCTTTGTCGCGTTCGTTCTTTTAGTTCTAGCTCTTGATTTAGGAGTTTTTCATAAAAAAGCTCATGAAGTTAGCTTCAAAGAAGCTTCTGTTTGGACAACTGTTTGGATCAGCTTAGCACTGCTTTTTAATTATTTGTTTTATCTTTATGCTAAATATCAATTCGCTACGCACGAAAGGTATACGTCTATTCCAGGATTTGATCCAGAGGCCCAAGCTAAAACATCCGCTTTAGAATTTTTGACAGGTTTTGTTGTTGAGAAATCATTAGCCATAGACAATATTTTTATTTTTGCTGTGGTTTTTGCCTATTTTGGAATACCAAAAATTTATCAGCACCGTGTTCTTTTTTGGGGAATTTTAGGAGCTCTTGTTTTCAGAGCCATTTTTATCGCAATGGGCTCGGTGCTCATGCAGTATCACTGGGTTGTTATTTTCTTCGGGGTTCTGTTAATTTTAACTGGTCTTAAAATGTTTTTTGCTGGCACAAAGCCACAAAATTTAGAAAACAACTTCATCGTCAAACAACTGAAGAAGGTTTTCAGAGTTCACCCAAATATCGAAGGGCAAAACTTTTTTATTAAGAAAGACGGCTTAACATTCGTTACACCGCTTTTTTTGGCTTTGATATTTTTAGAACTCAGTGACATTATTTTTGCAGTTGATTCTGTACCTGCAATTTTTGCTTTAACAAAAGAACCTTTAATTGTATTTACATCCAATATTTTTGCTATTCTTGGGCTGCGATCGATGTACTTCATGTTGGCCGGCGTAATGGATAAATTTGCATTTATAAAATATGGCTTAGCGTCTGTGTTAGTTTTTGTTGGGCTTAAAATGGTGTGGCTTAACTCACTATTCGGAGGAAAATTTCCTATCCACTGGTCGCTTATAATAATCGGAACATTGATCGGTTCTTCAATTCTAATTTCGATAATTACTGATAAAAAAAACCAAACAAATATTTAAATACTTTAATAAAAAAAGCCATGTTGTTCACATGGCTTTTTTTTATTATTCGAAAAATTAATCGAAAAAATTAGACTATCGTAAACAAGACGCCCACCAAACAGTTGCTTGGTCGTATTGAGTACATTTTTTTGCGCCATCAGAATTAACCATATTTTGGAAAGTTAAATACAAATCGTTTTCAACACCTTTTTTAAACGGAGCTACGTTAACATGAAGTAAAGCTTCACCGTCGCACGCGATTGTTAAATTAGGTGTAGTCATCTCACCTTTACCGTAAGTAATAACACAGTTGTCTTTGTCATTGTGTGCGCCCATTGCGAAAACAGTTGTCGAAGTTAAAACTAATGTAGCAGCTAAAAGTAAAGCTTTTTTCATATTGATCTCCTTAAGATTTGCCCCATTTATACTCTCAAGAAGTTGAATGTCTAGATTATGTTTTTCGCTATGAAGAGTTTACTTGTGAGAGTGTAAAAAAATTTGACAGTTCCAAATCAGAACCAGTTTTTAAATTCGATGATTTTATTTTTATGTTTTAAATTATTCACAGAATAATTTTTATTGCAGATATTCAATCACGATGCGGCCATCACCGCCATTATTTCCGTTTGTAGTTTGTGCGACTTGAGCTCCGCCATAACCAACTGTACCTGCTCCACCACCGCCACGATCGGCGTCAGCACTGTTGCCTGGTACAGTTCCAGATGCCGCTGTCGTTGTTCCACTAACTGACAAATTATAACTTGATCCACCACCACCGCCGGCACTTGCAATTGTACCAAGGTATGATCCATTGCCGCCACCACCACCAAAATATCCGCCGCCACCAGCTCCACCACCAGGTCGACCAGCACTAGTACTTGCATCGCCGCCAGCCCCGCCACCAACGACAGCTCCAGAGTTTCCACCGATGCCACCAGCACCAAAAGTTGTACCCCCGTCACGTCCACCAACTCCACCAAGCATTCCGATGCCAGATCCTGGGTTTTGCTGACTAGGGGCAACTTGAGCTTGCGTCCCCCCAGTTCCTGCAGCGACTTGTGTACCACCAGTGCCACGGGTGTTCGCTCCACTACTATTTCCACCATCTGTTCCAGTAGCGCCACCACCTGGTCCACCAGTACCAATTGGAGTATTATTGGCATTATCACCACCTCCACCACCAGCGCCTGCACCAGCAACAATAATAACAACACCGCCTGCACTGATATCTTCAACAGAAGTATAACCTCCGCCACCACCACCAGAGCCAACATTGTTAGCACCTGTCGCATAAATTCCGCGACGTCCACCTTGACCCACACGAAATCTGTAAGAATTATTACCATTGACAGACATATCTACTGTTGCGTAACCACCACCTCCACCAGCGGCCCCTACTTGTGTAGCATTTGTTGAGCCGCCGCCACCGCCGCCACCGCCACCAGCCCATAATTTAAATCTGATTTGTTTGCAAAGTGGAGGAACAATGAAATTAACATCTGTTCCTGTATAGCTATAAATAACTTTCGTGCCTACAGGACATGGAGCCATCCAATATTTATGAAATACGCTGGCAGATGAAGTTATATTAATAAATAAAGATAAAAATAAAACTATTTTTTTCAATCACTTTCCTTCAACGTACTTCTTCAATGGTATCCAATTGTTGATTCGAATGGAATAAAATTACATTAAGCTATTCGAAGTAAGCTTGATCTGAATTTTTGTTAAAAATCGGTTAAGGTTGTCTCATAATAATACTTTGGTCGTGATTCGGTTTCACTTAAATACTGAATTTTGAATTTTCACCAACTTAGGTAATAATAATGTATATGAAAAAACTAAATAAATTTGAATTTGTTCACGTCATCATTAGTCTATTTATCCTTACTGCACTTTCATCGTGTGGAAAAGTTGATGATCAGTTGAATTCAAAAGTGACAATTAAAATGCCTGACTTATCAAACGGTGTTTCTGAATTAGTCAGTGCTCAAATGAATTCCTCTGTTTCTACGCCTACCCAATTAAGCGACATCAACTGCTACGCAGTGATGGTGGGGGGGCCAGCTGGTGAACCCGAATTAAACAGAACACGTTGTGAAATTGTATCGGTAACAACTACGGTATCTGGATCAGAAACTATTGAAACCAAAACGTTTGTTAGTAACCGTCAAGTCGGCATGATACGTGGGTTGGTACCAAGTAACGGAACAATTAGCATCGAAGTGCCTGCAGGGAATGATCGCGTATTTACACTTGTTGGCTTTAAAGCTTCGCCAATTACAAGTTGTTTAAATTTTACAGATCCAAATATCAATTTAGATTTAACTTCTAATCCAATTCTTTTAGGAACCACTTACGGCGTCAACTTAACAGGGGGCGGAGCTGTCAACACGGTCAATATTCAAATGCAGTCTGTCAGTGGTAGTATTGCTAGCAACAAACAAATCGGTGAATGTTATGGACCTGATAATCCAGGGTCATCAAAAATAATTCCAACGCGTGCAAAGCTAACTAAAAATACTTTTCCAAGAGATGCGCTTGTTGCAGGAGAATGTAATGCGTTAGATGTAGAATTTGTCGATAATCTAGGCCGTAGTGGTGAAATACCTGTTTCAGGCGTAGTTTCAGTTTCTAACACAAGTTATAATGTAAGCGGCACTCCAATTGGTGGCGACAATAGATACACTCTCTATAATAATTTTTCAGATTGTAATACTAGCAGTCCAGGTGGCCAAACAGATTTTATTTCAATTAACGCAAAAGACAGATTCAAGCAAATTTGGCTTAGAACACAAAACTCAACAGCTTCGGGAACAGTCACTAGTCATAAATTTCAACCGGATGTTTCAGCAACAATTATTTTACCAGGTATTGAAAGAATTTTCCCGAATTATCCAAGTAACATTCCAATCACAAGTTTTGATTTTTTTGGACCTCGCAGAGTTTTAGCAGACACTTGTTATAAAATGTCAGCTCGAATTGTTAGTACATCCGGTACTGTCGGGTCTTCAGGGACATCATATCGTTACAAGGTTGAACATTTATTAGCTAATGATGCGGAGGATATCGGCGCTAGTTTTTATACGGGTGACAATAATGAAGCAAATTATATTTGTAACGAATCAAACCGAATTAATCACGGCGCTTCATCTACAGCCTTAATTTCCGATTCTGCTATTAACAGACCTTACTTTTTTGTAAAATACAGCACTAGTTCATCTTACAGACAAACATCATTAGGGTTAACGCCTTTAGTTTCTGGTTCAGTCAGCGCTACTTTAGTTCGTGGTGTTCATCCAGTCGAAGTTGTTACAGGGACTGCGGTTCCTGCACGTCTATTCTTAAACGGACCAAATCAAATAAAAAGTGGTGATTGTACAAATCATTACCAAGTACAAATTGCCAATACGTTGGGGGCTGCTGTTCCTGCTAGTGCGACAATAACTTTGACTGCTTCGTTTGTTAACGGTGGCGGAAGCGTTTTTATACGCGCTAATCACACGGATTCTTCGAACTGTCCTAGCGCAAGTACCATCAGCCCAATTACTAGTTTCACTAAAGGGCAGTATTCTCGTGATTTTACAATAAAATCGAATGTATCCGTTAGTAGTACTATTCGTGTGACTGCAAATGCAACTGTAAGTGGTACTGTTAACCCAATCGTTCCACTTCAACCAAGTTATTTTGATATTACTGTTACACCATAATACGAATTTTTTTAGTAGCAAGATTAAGTGCGAATCGCACAAACGACAAAAGGCTTAGGTGACACCTAGGCTTTTTCTTTTTTGAGTCTTGAAGAAGAATCAATTTTTATATTTTAAGACTTTCAAAAAATAAAACCAGCTCACATCTATGTGAATAAATTTATTTTATGTTTTTATGAACAACTATCTTAGAGCATCTTGAATAATTTTTTATGCCTAATCACATCATCACAATTTGATGATGTGAGCCTTCATCATAAAGGCTCACTCATCCCAAGGATTTGTGGAAAGGATAAAATGTCTTGCTTTGGGTTGTTAGGGGATTAACCTAACAACTTAAGCGCTAGCTGAGTATTCGTGTTAGCTTGGCTGAGAACCGTAGTTGCAGCTTGTAATAACACGTTATTTTTTGTCA
>JAYTPA010000011.1:0-3675 GCA_043747495.1 Bdellovibrio sp. | reverse complement strand
TGATGTTTATATCAATTGAAAAGTTATCATTTTTTTCTGAGGCCATCGTACAAGCCGAAAAAGATATTCAACACAATTCTGATAGTATTCTTGTTTTAGAAAATCTATGGGTGAATCATGCAAGAACTTAACAGTCCGTTATTTCCTCAATGTGAATGGATTGATATTCACTGCCATCTAGATCGTCTTGAAGGTGGTTCGGATTTTGCATTACAAAAGGCGTTAGGTCAGAATGTGAAAAAAATTATCACAATCGGTACTGAGCCTGAAGATTTACCCATTGTTTTAAGTCTTGCCCAAAAATATTATCCGTCTGTGTATTGCACTTTAGGGGTTCATCCCCACGAAGGTGTTAAATATTCAGACGAAGTCAGAAAATATATTTTAGAAAATGCACATAGACCTGAAGTTGTCGCAGTTGGTGAAATTGGTTTAGATTATTACTATAATCAGTCACCTAAAGCTGAACAGATTCACGCTTTTCACGACCAGTTGCAATTATCGATTGATTTAGATTTGCCTGTTGAAATTCACACACGTGATGCTGAACAAGACACGATCAATATTTTAAAACAGTATGAAGGTAAAGCAAAAGGTCTTATTCACTGCTTTACGGGTACAGGTTGGTTGGCGGAAGAAGCTTTAAAGCTTGGATTTAATATTTCAATATCAGGTGTGGTGACTTTTAAAAATGCAGACAGTTTGCGCGACACAGTTCAAAATATTGTACCGCTTGATCGATTGCATGTTGAAACCGATGCGCCGTTTTTAGCGCCGGTTCCAATGCGCGGAAAATCAAACACCTCAGCTTATGTTGTGCACACAGCTGAAGTCGTTGCGAAATTAAAAAGTGTATCGATTGAAGAACTGGCAGATGCTACAAATGCCAACGCACGAAAAATGTTTAAAAAAATAATAAATTAATGAATAAATAAAAATCAACTAAGGAGATATCGAATGGCAAAAATGAAAGTGGGAATTAACGGTTTTGGACGTATCGGTCGTGTTTTTTTCAGAGCGGCTCAGCAGAAATTAGATATCGTCGGAATTAATTCATTAGATGATTTAGAAGGTATGGTTCATTTATTAAAATATGATTCAGCCCATGGTATTTTTGATGGCGACGTTTCACACGACGGCGAAAATTTAATCGTAAATGGCAAAAAAATTCCTGTTAGCAAGCAAAAAGATCCAGCACAAATCCCGTGGAAACAATGGGGTGTTGAATTTGTTATGGAATGCACTGGTGCACTTAAAGGCAAAGAAGATTACCAAAAACATATTACTGCGGGTGCTAAAAAAATCATGATCTCGGCACCGGCTGATGGTGTTGATTTAACAGTTGTTTACGGTATCAATCACAAAGAATACGATGCAGCTAAACACACTGTGATTTCAAATGCATCTTGCACAACAAATTGTTTAGCACCACTAGCTAAAGTGATTCACGAAACTTTTGGAATCACAAGCGGCACAATGATGACAATCCATTCTTACACAAATGATCAACGTATATTAGATTCAGCTCATAAAGATTTACGCAGAGCTAGATCAGCAGCCGTATCAATGATCCCGACAACAACAGGTGCTGCAAAAGCTGTGGGTTTAGTTTTACCTGCGCTTAAAGGTAAAATTGATGGTTTATCAGTGCGTGTGCCAACACCAAATGTCAGCTTAGTCGATTTTACATTTAACACTGAAAAAGATATCACTGCGAATAACATTAACGAGGCGCTAAGAAATGCTGCGAAAAACGAATTAGCTGGCGTATTGAATGTTGAAGAAAAAGAACTTGTCAGTGTTGATTTCAACGGAAATAAATACTCATCAATCGTTGATGCTCAAACCACAATGGTTGTAGGCCAACGAATGGGTAAGGTTTTATCTTGGTATGATAATGAAACTGGCTTTTCAAACCGTATGGTTGATATGGCATTACACATGATGGGTCAATAACATGTCGCAAGGATTAAAAGGCATTAAAACAATCAAAGATTTTGAAATTACAGGTAAAACTGTTTTTTTACGCCTTGATCTTAATGTGCCGCTTGATAACGGAAGAATCACAGACGAAACACGAATCACGGCAAGTCTTCCAACAATTAAGTATTGCTTGGAAAAAGGGGCTAAACTTGTCATTGCTTCGCACTTAGGTCGTCCTAAATCAGCAGATGATAAAAAATATTCAATGGAGCCTGTGGCAAAAAGACTCAGTGAACTTTTAAATGTTGAAGTTGTGTTAATGGAAGAGCCTAGTTCTGAAGGGGTAAAACATATTCTTTATGGTCCGATGAAAAACCAAATTATTTGTTTAGAAAATTTACGCTTTGATGAAGCTGAAACTGAAAACAATAATGAACTTGCAGTGCAGTGGTCATCGTATACAGATATCTATATAAACGATGCTTTTGGGGCTTCGCACCGGGCTCATGCCAGTATTCATGCTTTTCCTGAAATAATGCCAGGTAAAAGAGGTATTGGATTTCTAATCGAAAAAGAAATCAAGATGCTAGATGGTCTTTTTGATCATCCTAAAAAACCATATGTGGCCATTTTAGGTGGAGCAAAAATTTCTGATAAAATCCCGGTGATTGAAAAATTAATGGATATTGTTGACGGATTTGTTATCGGTGGGGCTATGGCCTACACATTTTTAAAAGCCCAAAATATCCCAGTGGGTAAATCATTAGTTGAAACTGAAAAACTAAAATACGCTAAAGAAATGATTAGCCGTATCGAAGCTCGTGGTAAAACTTTATTATTACCAGTGGATCATGTGACTAGTTTATCTTTCGGTGATGTGGCTAGTTTACAAACGACAACCAGTTCATCAATTGATGAAAATCGTATGGCTTTAGATATTGGTCCTAAAACAATTCAAAATTTCACAACTTATTTAGCAACTGCTCAGACTATTTTCTGGAACGGTCCTATGGGAGTTTTTGAAACTAAAGAATTTTCAAAAGGAACTTTTGCCGTAGCAGAAGCTTTATCAAAAAATCCTGGTTTAAAAATTGTTGGTGGTGGCGATTCAGCAGCAGCAGCAGAGGCCTCAGGTTTTGCATCGCAAATGAGTCATATATCAACTGGTGGTGGCGCAAGTTTAGAATACTTACAAGGCGAAAAATTACCAGGCTTAGAAGTTCTAAGAGCTCGCAAACAATCAGAAAAGGACGTTGAATCGTGATATTCGCAGCGAATTGGAAACTTCAAAAAACACCAACAGATGCCATTGCATTTTGTGATCAATTCAAAAAACAAATAGCTCATGGGTTTCTAGATCAGCATGAAGTTTTCATTTTTCCGCAAAATTTTTCACTAGCCGCTGTTGTTGACCAACTTAAATCAACAAAAGTTGTTGTGGGTCCACAGCATGTGCACACTGAGAAATCTGGCGCTTTCACTGGGGAAAATTCTGCGGAAATCGCTAAAAGCATCGGTGCTAAAGCGGTATTATTAGGCCACAGCGAACGCCGTCAGTATTTTAATGAAAATTCAGTGGCTTTAAATAAAAAAATTAAATTGGTTCAAGAATTAGGTTTAATACCTGTTTATTGCATTGGTGAAACACTAGCTGAACGTGAAGCTAATCAAACACAAACAGTGTGTGAAAAACAGTTAACTGAAGTGATTTCAGATATTGATAAATCAAAAAGAATTGTGATTGCTTACGAA
>JAYTPA010000010.1:0-2024 GCA_043747495.1 Bdellovibrio sp. | reverse complement strand
TCATACAAAGAAACTTTAGAATTTGAAAAAATAGAAGCTGAAATTCAAATCAAAGAAAAAAAACTAGAAGCTTTACAATCACAATTAGCTGACCCCGTGTTGCAAACGCAGTACAACCAGCTAACGCTGTTGACAACTGAGGCCTCTACTTTAGAAACTGAAATTAGCAAGATGTATGAACGCTGGCAAATTTTAGAACAAAAAATGAAGGGTTAAATCAATGAAAAAAGTAATTCACACCGCTTTTATTGGTTTCGTTATTTTCTAACTCAGTCTTTATTGGCAAACGATATTCAAGGCACATTCACACAACCTTGCCAAACTTTCGATACAGACACGATTCAACAAAGTTTGGTATTCAGTAAAGCCGAAACAAATCAAAAATTACAGACGAATCTGACTTGGGAAATTCAAGCTTTTGAAGATGAAAAATGTCAAATTTCGTATCTGAAAATCAGTCGTCAATTTGATGTCGTAGCCCTTTCATCACAATCGGTAAAGGTAAAAACGACTGTCTTGACCTATACCGCTATCAGTGAAGAAGTCGCAGAATCGCTGAATTATATCAACTATTGCGGCTATAGTGATTGGACTGCTGGTGAGGTTAAAGACGTTACAGGACGCATCTGTGATGATTACCAACAGCTTAATAGTAACGAACTTAAACAATATTCCCTTATAGTAAACGATACAGCCACGCCCAGAGAATTACGCTGGGATAATGATATAACCCCTTATATCAGATCTGAAGTGTCAAAAATCGTTACACTTCAGTAGGTTTTACCACGGGCGAAAAAGGTCTCACGGGTTCTGTAAACCAATGCTAAATTGGGCCCATGGTTCACAAAATTGCATCACTTATTTTAGTTCTGTTTTTAGTCAGTTGTAACAATTCAGGTTTAACTTCCTCTATTCATGAGCCCGCGTACATGCCTGAAGAAATCACGACTATTCCAGGTGATGATATCAGTGATAATCCAGTTGCCGAATCAACCGATCCTGAGTCGTCAGTTTCGGCTACGCCAATTACATCAGCACCGCCAACGATCAAACAAGAATCCCCAAAACCTGTGACACCTCAGCGTCCTAAACCAAGCGTTTCTGGAACAGTACGAATTAATCCTGTTGCTTCTGGATCTGCGCAGGTTAGGCCTCCTCAGCCAAAAATAATACCCGTGGTTACACCAAGGTTAAATCCGCGAATTCCGTTTCCAAAGTCATCAGCGAGCATGTCAAAAATTATTCAAAACGCTTATCTTGTTATGAATAGTAAAAAAGATGTTGCTTGGGTGAAGACAGCTTGCAACAGATATTTATCTTTAGTTTTAGCCAGATCTGGCTATAGTCGCGATGGTTTTTTAGCGAATGATTTTGATATTTATGCAAAGAAAAATTTAAAACAGGCCAGAGATATTTTATTTAAAGGTGAGACAAATTTAGGTTCGGAATTAGCTAGGCTAAAACAGCATATTTGGTCTTATCCTGAACGAACTCCATTTATTTTACAATGGACGCGTCCCACTGGAAGACACGGACACGTGGCTATTTTAGAACGTATCGGTGATAGGCTTTTTATTTTTCAAGCCAGTCTTGGCGCCTATGAACCAAGAATGAATGAAATTAAAGTTAACACATTACTGAATTCAAGAAGTTCTAGACATCTTAATGTGTATTCAGAGCTCTAATTTGATTATACAAAGAAAATAACTCGATAATTAACCGCTTAAATTAACCGATTTCTACTCTTAAAAATAATTCTTCCTAACAAGCTGCATAAGGCCGTGACCCGGCCCCGCGTATTGGATGCAATAGCCTCATGATCATGGAGGTCAAATGCATAATCTATCGAAAACTTTAAAGATATTATTACTCCCAACCTTATTTACTATTTCTTTTTCAGGATGCTCAAAACCCGCTTCAACTTATTCTCCTGAAGTTAAAACAACGTCATGGTTTGCACTTGTCAATCCAAGCGCTCAACCGAGCATTCGTGTTGTTGATCAAAACAATGTTGCTGTTACCAA
>JAYTPA010000009.1:0-2355 GCA_043747495.1 Bdellovibrio sp. | reverse complement strand
TATCAACTTGAATATCAAAAGTAACACCTTTCATATTTAAATCTAATAATTCGTGATTTACTTTTTCAGTTAATTTTTTTGAAATTGTAGCCCGTGTTTTATGTAGATCTTCAGCTAGCTTTTTAAGTTCCAGTTCTAATAACGAAGCTTGTTTCTTAAGTTGTTCTAGATGTTGGTCGCTGTTTTCTAAGGCTTTAATTTCATCGGCCATTGTTGTGAACACATTAAAAAGTTGATTTAAATCATCGCCGTGTTTTTTCTGTAATTTGCGAATTTGACTTAGGCGGGATTCTTTCTGATCTAGAAGTTCAGGATCAGCATCGATTTTATTCACATAGCTTCTAATCGCGAACAAAGCATCATCAATGAGTGTTTGCGCTTGAGGAATTGCATTCAGCATGTCAGCCAGTGCAGGGTCAATGGCAGCCATTTCATGGGCTTTTTTAGTTAAAGCCTTTAATCTTCCAGATATAGATCCGTCGTCTTGATAAACCATATCATCACAGAAATCAGCAAATTGAATCAATCTTGAAGAGTTCTTTAATTTTTTGATTTCAGTTTCTAATTCAAGATCTGTTTCTAAATTAAGATCTAATTTTTCAAATTCTTGAAACTGAAATTTTAAGAAATCTAAACGTTGAACGGCATCTTGAGATTTTTTTTCAAAATCAGTGATTTCTTTTTTTAGTTCAACCCAAGTTGTGTATTTATTTTCATAGTTAAGACGCTTATCGCTGTGATTTGCGTACTGGTCTAATAATTCAAGATGATAAGTTTTTGATAATAAATTTCTATTTTCATGCTGGCCAGTCATTTCAATTAAAGGCGTATTAGGCCCTGTGACTTCGATGAGTGGCGCAACAGTGTCTCGTAATAATGATAACGGGGAGAGTGTTCCGTTTAAATAAACTTTGGATTTATCACCTGCTGAAATAATTCGGCGAACGATCAATTGGTGATCGTCGACTTCGATACCTAAAGATTCTAAATGTTTTTTTAAATCAGGTCGGTTTTTAATTGAAAAAGAACCCTCTACGGTGGC
The DNA here is from genome assembly GCA_043747495.1 of Bdellovibrio sp. GTDB lineage: Bacteria > Bdellovibrionota > Bdellovibrionia > Bdellovibrionales > Bdellovibrionaceae > Pseudobdellovibrio. Next base: position 1,313 of record JAYTPA010000009.1, on the reverse strand, counting down.
CTGTGTACAGCCTGTTCGGATTGTGTCCGCAGATGCTTTTTCGCCCATTAAAAGGCCTAAACTTTTTAATAAAACAGATTTTCCTGATCCTGTTTCGCCAGATAAAATATTTAATCCGTTTTGAAATTCGATATGTAATGAATCTATGATTGCGAATTGTGAGACTTTAAGTTCTTGAAGCATAGCGATCTCCAAATTTTAGTTTTTCTTTTAATAAATTGAAAAAATTATGGCCTGGTTGGCGAATCATAACATGATCTGTTTCGCAGCGGCTAATAGTGACTTCGTCATCTGATGACAAATCTAAAACTTTTTGACCATCAACGATTAAGTGCGCTGTGCTGGTTGTTTTATCTAACTTTAAGATTAATTTGCGATCATCAGGAAAAATTAACGGACGACTGGTTAATGAATGTGGGGCCACAGCTGTTAACACAAGACCTCTAACATCTGGGTGAAGCACTGGGCCGCCAGCAGCTAGGTTGTAGGCAGTTGAGCCCGTTGGTGTTGATATAATCAATCCATCGGCTTTGATCTGATTCACTAGCGAATCATCAAAATAAATCGCCGTGCTAATCAGTTGTGAAAATGAACCACGTTCAATAACAATATCATTCAAAGCATCAAAAGCGATTCGTTTACCTGATTTTAATTTAACAGTGGCGTGAATACGTGCACGGGATTGCATGACCATTTTATTTTTTAAACTATCGTCAATCAGTTCCATGACGTTATCAGCAGAATGGGCTGTTAAAAAACCCAGAAACCCCATATTAAAACCTAAAATAGGAACAGGGTTGCCTTTAAGAAGTCTAACAGCGCGTAAGTAAGTCCCATCGCCGCCTAAAACAATCAGTAAGCTCATGTCTTTAAGTTCATTTGAACTGATCAATAATTTTGTACCATCAAGTTGTTTTTGTTCAGGCGCAGTAAAGACCTGAATCTTTCGGCTTTTTAATTTTGCCACAACTTTTTTAGCCATACGAACAGCTTCTGGTGAATGTATACGGTACACCAGAGCTATTTTTTTATGATCTTTCAATTTAAGAACTTTTTCTTTCATTTAAATTTCCTTAAGCAAAACTTTAGATCAGGCCATCGCGTTTTAGTAATGATGTAGTATCCGGTTCTCGTCCGCGAAATTCTTTAAATAAATCCATCGGATGGGCTGTGCCACCACGACTTAAAATAGAGTCTTTAAATTTTTTACCGATGTCTTTATTAAATAAGCCTTTTTCTTTAAAGTATTCAAAAGCATCAGCATCTAAAACTTCTGCCCACTTGTAAGAATAATAACCCGCTGAATAGCCTCC
>JAYTPA010000008.1:0-1208 GCA_043747495.1 Bdellovibrio sp. | reverse complement strand
TGAAGTTCTAAATAAATTTCAACACAATTTCTAAGTTCAGCGGCCCGCCGTTCAGTGCCACTAGGATCAATACGTTCTGGGTCTAGTGGTGATTTTAAGTGGGTTAAAAGTACAATTAAAAATGGTTTATTCACATCTTTAGTGAACAATCGAAGCTCAGCACAGTCCCTAGAAAATTTGTGACTGGTGATCTTAAGCGGATAATTATTCTGCAAAAGCTGTTTTTCGTGGGGGTATAAAAAATTAAGATCACGATTTTTATGTGTCAAAAGATCAAAATAGAAGGATTGATTTTTTTTGACTAAAAAGCCCACGTCAATGTGTCTGTCTGAATTGCCTTCAATCAGAATCGGTGAATACTGACTGTTCAGAAAGAGTGTATTGAAATTATGAATCGATTCGTGGCCGCCCACTTCGCAAAGCATAATAATGTCTGCGTTGATATCTAGTAATGTTCTAGCTAAATGTTGCGCCTTAAATAAAGGCTTATTGTCGTAAACAGAATTCGATAGCTTTTGCCATTGGGGTTCTTCTAATTTTTGGTAGTCTTTAGGAATAGGATGATCAAACATCAAAAATAGATTCTCTACATTCAATAAGCAGAACTTTAAATTAAGAGACGGGCTAAGTGTTTGATTCATCAGTATTTGATTTTATCAGAGCCCTGGTGCAAAGTGGACGAATATTGTGAGGATTTATGAAAAAAACGACGAAAAAGAGTACTGTTAAAGCAGCTGTAAAAATAAACCCGAAATCAAACATGTCTCAAGGTTTAGATTTGGTCCTAACGCCTTTCATCAATTACCAGACAGTAACACGTTTTGATAAGTTATCTCAGTGTGATGGCGTAGTTTATTACTTCGGTTTTAGCCAGCAAAAAAACAAAAAGAAAAATCTTGAAGTCATTGTTGAAGCTCATGCCCTGGATTTTCAAGAAAACGAAATTAAAAATTCAGATAAAAACACAATTCATTTTATCGGCAAAAACGGAGCTGTTTGGATTATTTTTGAAACCATTAACGACACCGGCTATGCCTACGCACGTGACCAATTTGGCGGGCTCATTAGTCAAATTAAAAATCTTAAGCTAAAAAACGTATCGGTTTATTTTCAAGGTGTTGATGAAAAAACAATGGCAGGCTCAGTGATAGGTCTTGAACTGGCATCGTATGACTTTTTAAAAATATTCAAAAGCTCAATCAATGCTG
>JAYTPA010000007.1:0-14479 GCA_043747495.1 Bdellovibrio sp. | reverse complement strand
ACCCGCAGTCATAGCTGATACACTGTTCATGTGATAAACCAGGGCTAGTGATGGCAAACTTTTAGATGTGTTATCTTTGATACCAACACCCAATCTTTGCGGCATTTCTTTAGAAAATGCTGCATGAACGAACAATGAAACACACATTGTCATAATCACTTTAGCAATATTTTGAATCATTAAAATCTCCTTAAATTAAAAACATTACTAGATTGACACTAGCCTAATGGCTTGTCAGCATATTTTAATGAAGAATTTTTTTTATTTTTTGACCTGTTCGCTAGCTAGTTTTTTTCTATCACAATTAGTCATTACCCCATTAACTTATGCTCAAGGAACAACGATCAATACTGTGGTAACTGATGAAAAAAACATTCACGACATCACTTTAACAAAAGCAACTAACTTGTTTTTTGAATCAGAAGAATTTTCTTTGCAACCAGTCGCTTCGGCGCTTCGAAAAAAGAAATTTTTTGCTTTAGTGAACATTAAATTTTATTTTGCTGAATTATTAGCAGCTCATCCGCAAAAAATCATTAAAACTGAAGCTGATATTTTAAATTCACTAAAAACAGCTGGGCCTGTGGAAATGAAACTGACATTGTTTCGTGACGTACCGAACGATCAGATCATCAATTATTTTACAGAAGCTTTCAAAGCAAACTCAATTTTAGAGCCCAACTATTCCCCCGCTATGAAGTTGTTTTTTGAAGAGCTTAAAAATATCAAGCAGCTTAATAAAAACGATGTCTTTTCTTTGATTGGTCTTTGGAAGAAAGACAAAACTATATTAATTTTGCAACGACCAGATAAAGCCATCAAGACAATCGAAGGCGATTTAGAGTTTTTAAGTCAAATCTATGCTGTTTGGTTCGGTGAACCTGCAGATGACAAAGTTAAAGCCCTTAAAAAAGATTTCTTAAAAAATTAACTTAATCGAACTATTTTCTAAACTGAATTTCAAAAAGATCTTCTTTAACGATCAGTTTAAATAAACCGTCCTGATCATTAAATTCAAAACCACCTTTTTGATTTTCATGGTTAAATTGATAATATAAATCTGAGGCTTCTTCACCAGTATACTTAATTTTCGCCCCTTTTAAATTCAATTCAGAATATTTTGAAAAGAAAATCATTATTGAACACTGAAAGTTTCCTGGTTGCTTTTCGCTGCAAATAAAACTTAATTCTTTGGGCCTAGTTTCTAAAACTTTGCCAACACCAGCAATGCCACTTTGTGGCGGCACATTCATTTTTTCAAAAAGCAGCTTTGGGCCTTCATCAGTTGACCCATCAAAAGACTGACTAACTATGTTGATCATAAACTGTTGTCCGATAAATTGACCTGTACTTTTGCTGTGCACAGCCAGGCTGAAAACTAAAACCGAGATCAGAAAAAATAATTTAATCATCACATGTACTCCACATTTAATTTTGGACATTTAATTTTTAAAAACTGTTTAAGTGCGTAATCACTCATTTTAAAATAAATTTCTCCATTTGAATCTTTGCTAAACAAATCTCCTGCTTTGATTTCACATTTGGAACCGCTAGAATCAAGAAATACGCCGCGAATGTTCGGTTGACTTGAAGGGGCCACACCTTTTGTAAACGGAAGTTCATAGATTAATCCTGATTTAGGGCTGATTCTTACCCCGCCCTGATTGTCAGGTCGCACTTCAGGGTCTATTTTAATATTGGCTTGATCGACTGAAACGATAAGCCCTGTTTCAGCATCTATTTTTAGTGTGAAATAATGATTCGATTCAATTTTTAAATAATCTTTATTTGGTGTCATATCTGATTCCCAAGAAAAGATCTGCGGCTTTTGCAGACGAGGAAAAAAATAAAATTCTTTAGCCCCTGTTAATTCATCTTCGTTGTCGCCGGCACTATCCCCGTCACCGAATGAATTAAAAACCAACAGCGATCCCCGATTTGAGAAAACATAACTTCGATAAACCAAGTCAATGTAAGCATTCTTAGGAATGACTGACAAAAAGCAAATTTCATCGACTGATTTTATTTGCTGAACTTGAATATTTCTTTTTGACTGATACAAATCTACGCAGTCCGATGATAGTGCAGTTTGAAAACAAATTATGATTAAAAGAAAAGATATTTTATTTAGCACTTCTTAAGGCTACATGACTGATTAACAAAAATGAAAGCCTTTCTGAGGTGCATTAAGTTTAATTAGTTGCTCAGTTACGAAATCCAATCGTAGTCTAAGTGACTATGGAAATAGTTGTTATTTTAATCTGTTTGTTTATCAATGCGATCCTATCGTGCATTGAAATGGCTTTTGTTACTGTTTCCAGACCTCAATTAAAACAACTTGCAGAAAAAGGTCACAAACCTGCACAAAGAGTTTTAGCTCTTAAGTCAAATCCTGAGCGGGTTCTTTCCGTTTTGCAAATCGGAATCACACTTGTTGGTGCTGTTTCTGCTGCTGTGAGCGGTGCCGGAGCCGAAGAATACTTAAGCCCTTTTTATATGAATTTATTTTCTGTTTCTGAAGAAGTTTCAGAAGCTTTTGCAATTGCTACAGTGGTTTTACCATTAACTTATTTCAGCGTTGTCATTGGCGAACTTGTTCCGAAATCCATAGCCCTCAGATATCCATTGCGTTTTTCAATGGCAGGCGGCGTTCTTCTTATATTTTTAGATCGTCTTTTTGCGCCGGCAGTGTGGCTACTTGAAATCTCAACTCGAGTTATTGCAAAAATTTTATTTAAACGGCTTAAAACAGAATCGTTTTCCGAAGCAGGTCATGACCTTAATTTGGATAATCTGACGGAAGCGCACAAACAGTATGTTTTTAATCTCATCAGCGTTGATAAGCGAACTGTGAAAGATGTGATGGTTGATTGGCCTAGCGTTACAAAAGTTAAATTCACTGATCATTACACAAAGATTTTATCTGAAATTAAAGAGTCCCGTTATACTCGTATGCCGGTAATACAAGATGATTTGGTCATCGGATTATTACACGCTAAGGAATTCGTCTCTGAATCTGAAGTTGTGAAACTTGATTGGACGACGCTGATTCGTAATGTTCTTGTGTTTAGTCCACATGAGCCCATTTTAAATGCCCTAAAAAAGCTGCAACTTAACAAATCCCATTTGGCCATTATCACTTACGGCGAGAAAACAGTAGATAAAATTTTAGGCATTGTGACGCTTGAGGATATTTTTGAAGAAGTTGTAGGCGAAATCTATGATGAAGATGACAACCCGAGAACGCTTCTGTCGACTAATTCCCGTATACGCACGATGTCTATTAAGAAAAATTAATTTATTTTATTTACAGATTCCACGCATCACCTATGATTAAGGTTCGCAACGTGTTTTAAACATCAGTCAAAGGATGACATAATGATATCACTTCAGCTCTTCACTCTTACAATGTCTTTATTTATTTCGACGGTTACATTTGCAAATTCAAATGGTTATTTACCATTTTTAACTGCAGGTAAAAAATCAATTCTGGCCGATGTGCAAATTCTTAATAAAGCCCAGATTCCTGTTTTAAAAACAGATATCGCAAGACAAGTTGGATATGCCGTAGTCAACAACATAGAAGAATTTAAAATATCAAAAATTGCTCATCAATTCGGACGTTGCGGCAATTATGAATTTTTAGCGAATTATGAACTTCCTCAGGAAAAGGTTTTTCAAGAACTCAACTTAGTCAATCTTGCTCAAGCCCAACAAGTGTCGTTATACAGACCTTTAAGTGTCGTTAAATCGGAACGTATTCAGCAAGCAATTAACGAATTACAATCCAATAACATTAAAGATACGGTTCTTTGGTTGTCGAGCTATCCAACCAGGTACAACAAAGGCCAATCTCCGAACGATCATATTCAACCTTTCATTGATCGTCTTAAAGCTTTAGCGCAAAATTATTCTTACCCTTTTGAAATTTCACAAATTACTCATACATCGACGAAGCAAAAATCTGTTAAATTTTCTATAACTGGAAAATCTTTGCCCAATGAATTTATTGTTCTAGGTGGACATCTAGATTCAATCAATGGCTTTTTTGGCTCAGGCCTTGCCCCTGGCGCTGACGATAATGCATCAGGTTCAGCTTCATTACTTGAAGCGTTACGTGTGTTTTTATCACAAAACGTACAACCCGAACGCACTGTTGAATTTTACTGGTACGCAGGGGAAGAATCAGGCTTGTTAGGATCAGCTGAAATTGCAGAGGCTGCAAAAAAGAACAATAAAAATATAAAAGCTGTCCTACAGCTCGATATGACTTTGTATCCAGGCAATGGCGCAAACACTATAGCTAGCATGTCTGATTACACAGCACCTTGGCTACGTGATTATATGAATCAAATTAATAAAACATATATCAACGCAAATATATTGGAAGATAAATGCGGTTACGGATGCAGTGATCACGCTTCTTGGCACCGTCAAGGTTATCCCACTTTATTTCCAACTGAAGCCACATTTAAATCTGTATTTAAACAAATACACACTGATAAAGATGTTGTTTCTTTTATCATGAGCTTTGACCATGCTTTGCTGTTTTCAAAAATTGCATTGATTTTCACAATGGACTTAAGTCAGCAAAATAGTTTTTAATTTAAGTAGGCATTGATGAAGCGGTTTGTGATTCTTTTGATTTTATTTTTATCCAGTTGGACTTATGTAAGTTCTGCTTCAGCTTCAGTTATTTATACAAACGATGGCGTTATTAACTCACAGACAGCTTCTGAAACTATTGTTTGTAAAGATTCAAAAAATAAGCCTGAAAATTTTAATAAACCTATTGTTGTTCTGATTTCTATTGATGGCTTTAGAGCTGACTATATGGAGAAAATAAAACCACCTTTTTTAAATAAACTAAGACGTCAAGGTGTTTACACTCCAACAATGCGACCAAGCTTTCCGACTCACACTTTCCCCAATCACTATACTATTGTTACAGGTCGCGTTCCAGGTACCCATGGAATAGTCAGTAATAAGTTTTTTGATAAAAAAAGAAATGAATTTTATAATTTTATGGAAACTCAAAGTTCAAACGATGGCACGTGGTATTTAGGTGATCCCTTGTGGAACGTCGCTGAACGAAATGGCATGATTGCCCATTCATTTCACTGGGTTGGTTCAGAAGCTAAAATTAATAATATGACTCCGACGTGTTATGCTCATTTTGATGGAAACATTACACCAGCTCAAAAAGTGACTCAAGTTATTGACTGGCTTAAATTGCCACATGAAAAAATACCTCACTTCATAACTTTATATTTTTCAAACGTGGATTCGGCAGGGCACAAATATGGAACTCAATCGCCGGAAGTTAAAGCTTCGCTGTTAGAAATAGATCAGCAGATTGAACGTCTCTGGATGCATGCACGTGCAAAAAAGAATAACAAAATTAATTTTGTTATCGTTTCTGATCATGGCATGAAAGATCTTAATCCTAGCAATGTAATTTACTTAAGTCAGTACACAAACACTGATGAGTTCACAATCGGTGATCGTGGTGCCGTCGTCATGCTTTATTCAAACGATACTTTGAAAACACGAAAAGCCTACTTAGATTTAAAGAAAAATGAAGTTAATTATAAAGTCTACTTGAAATCAGATCTTCCTAAAAACATTAAACTTATCCACCCTGACCGTGTCGGCGACATTGTTGTGATAGCTAATTTAGGTTATTATATTATTGATCGTTCATTTACTGATAAGCCTAGTCTTAATGCCGCTACTCATGGATGGGCTTCAAGTCATGCCGAAATGAAAGCTTTATTTTTGGCTGAAGGCCCGCAAATCGCAAAAAATAAAACTATTCCTGAGTTTCAAAATATTGATGTGTACCCTTTTATTTTAAATGTTTTAGGCCTGAAAACATCTGTGGCCTACGATGGCAATGGGAAAACATTACAACCCTATATTGTTAAATAACTTAGCTATCTAACAGTTAAATCATTCAAACAGCTAAGTCATTAAGACTTTACTCATTAATAGTAAAGTCTTAATCGTTTCAGCTTTAACTTGTTCAATCGATTTAAAATCAACCAACGTTTGTCTGTGAGCTATCGGATTTCTGATGTCTTGCAGCCAAATTAATTTTTTAGCTAATTCAATCACATCCGATTCTGTGGCCTCTGATAAAATCAGCGATTTATTCGCCAACTTGTTCTTCAAACCAAACAATAGGAGCACTACAGCCCAAGCCCTTAAGCCATCTAAAATTTTAAAGTGTTCGTTCACTATTTTACCGTTCATAAAACCCTTGCAGACTAAACCCATTTTATGAAGAGGTAAACTTTGTTGGTTAAAATGCTTCTGCAGCTGAGTCATCTGCATCACTTTATCAAACTGTGGGTAGTCCTCATGAAGGCCAAAGCTGTGGATCAGATTTTGAAATTCATTCATTTTACTTTCAATTCTGGGAAATAATATTTTTCGACCTAACTGCTTCTCTAAAATAAGATCAATCGCCTTTGTGTAACCCAGAATGATACTGGATTTATCGACAAAACGATCAAAAAGATCTGGATGCCTTAATGGGACTTCGGCCGATCTTAACGCGGATTTTGAAGCTTCATCATAGTTTTTATAGGCAGGGATCAATTTTTCAAAATCTTGATCTATAGCTATCAAATCAGCATCGTTGGGAAAAGTTTGTGTTTTTAAAAAACTTTGAGAATGTGATTTTAATTTATCAGAAAAATTTTGCATAATATCAATTTGTTCACTGTAAATATTTTGTCGACTTACAAGCTCTAAAGCCTTTTCAGCTTGTAAATAAAAATAATCAGAATCATTGTCAGGCGGAATAAATGTCCTTATCACTTTATCAACGATGTCTTCATTGAATGACTGTTCAACATAAAAATCGATGGCTTTTCTTTTAGCACGAAGACCACTCATAGATAACAGCACATCTAAACAACGTCCAGCTAAGGATTCTGAATCAGATTTTAAAAATGGACTAATTTGATCAGTAATTGTTTCGTCATTAAATTTTTTAACAGCAAATAAAGCATTCAGTTGAACGACTTGGTTTTTGCTTTGTAAAAGCTGATTCAAAGTAAAGGCTTTATATTTTTGCAAATTAAAATAAGAAATGACTTTCAATATTAAAATTTGGACTTCAGCATCTTGAATCGATTTTAAAATTTCAATCGCTTCTTCTGCTTTTTTGGCTGCTTCAGGCTGTGTATCTTGTGATAACAAAGCTTTCAAATAGCCTTGATTATGCAAAGCAATGTCTTTTTCTGTTAAAGCTAATAAATATTTTAAATGCTCAGATGATTTGTAAGATTGAATATAAATCAAAATGTCTTTTTTAAATTCTTCAGGTGCTGATGAAAAATATTGATTTATTTTTTTAGAATTAACTTTTAACTGCCCCATAGCCCTAATCATTCTAGATTGGACTTCGCTTGCATGCTTATTCGCTTCAATAAAATTTTCAATAAAGAATTTTTCCAAAATCTGAACTTGGTTATCAAACTTTTTTTTATGAGCTAGCAATATCATCGCATTTTGACAGAAAAGATTAATACTGTTCATTTTTTCTAAATTATTTAGATTTTCAAATTCCTTTTCAGCTAAATAATTTTTTTCTGTTTGAATGCTTTCTTTAATAAATACATCAGGGAACCATTTTTCTTTGTCTTTAAAATCCAAAGCCAAATAAAGTTGTATTTTTTTATGACTATCTAAGCTGTCAAAAACTAAGTGGATACTTTCTTTGACGTCATCAGCTTGAAATGCATTGAGTTCATACATTAATGCAGGATGAAAGGTTTTAGCTTCTATCATTTTGTTTAAGTAATCTTCTAACTTCCATTGTGCTCTAAATTGGCATTGATTTTTTGCGGATTGATAGACTTGGTATTCAAATGAATCCTTATTAAAGTAAATTTCTAATTGTTCAAATATTTTTTGATCTCGGGTAATTTTACCTAAACTGACAACTGCGCTCAGCGCTAAATCACGATGCATTTTGTTCTGCGCGACTTGCATGAGAATTTGAACCGATTGATGAGCTTTAAGTTCACCCAATGTTAAAATAATATTTTTGGCCAATAATGTGGATTGGCTTTTGAGTGCTAATTCCAAATCATTGACTAATTCTTTTAACAAAGATCGATGTGAAATTTGACCTAAAGCTAAAGCGCACGCAGGTTTTAAATTTTCTTTGCAGTTGATGTACATTTCAGCCAGAAACTTTGCAGCCCAAGTATTCTTTGTTTCGCTTAAAGAATATATAGCAGCTTCAGCCATGGGATAGTCTTTATCTTGAAGCGCTATTTGATACAAAAACTCTAAACCCCGCTGATCAACGTAGTAAGGTAAAACCTTAAGAACTTGAAACTGGGTTTCTCTCCAACCACATTCATTAAAAATATGAATCAATTCACGCATTGAATCTGTATTTTTAAATAAAGCCAATTGTTCGATGGCTTTATTGCGTTCGTCTTTTTTTAATGAGTGATACTTTGAACGTATTTGTGATCTTATTTCAGCTGTGTTATCAGGCTTGGTTTTCTCTGTCGACATATGGATGACTTATCGGAAATTCAGTCTGACTCATTAAATAATCAATGATCTGACTTAAGCCCTGCTGATCAGTTTCATCAAAGCGTGATAACTCTGGTGAATCCACATCTAAAACTCCGACCACTTGCCCATTGTAAATCAACGGAATAACCACTTCTGACCTCGAAGCTGAATCACAAGCAATGTGTCCCGCAAAATCATCCACGTTATGAACTAATATCGATTTTTTTTCTACTGCCGAAGTCCCGCAAACACCACGCCCGAAATGGATCAGCATGCACGCAGGCTTTCCCATAAAAGGCCCCAGCACTAAGGTCTGATCTACTGTTAGATAAAAACCGACCCAATTAACCTTTGGCAGCTGGTCATAAATTAAAGCAGCGCATTGAGATAAATTTGTAAACCAGTAATTTCCTGTGTAGTTTTTAAACTCTTCAAGTAATTTTTTATAGAATATTTCTTTATTTTTATAATCAATTTTTTCAATTTCATAACTCATATTTATGTCCCTGTGCAAAGACTTTGGTCTAACTTAAGCCTTGCTGTATATAAAAAACTCAACCTTAACGTCAGACAGATTTATTCTAATAGGTATACAGTTATCTAGCAAAATGGAGAATATAATCATGCTTAAAAACGTCCTTAATAAGCATTTAAGAAACCTTTTGGTTTTGTTAATTAGCACATCTGGCTTTGCTGCACAGGCCGATTTTTTTATATTTGAACCCGGTATAGGGCAAAAACAAGAAAATGTAAAACTCACGACTTTAGCATCCGTAGAAAATGAACTAAAATTAAAAGCGCTTGTGACAACACTTAAAATCGGAATTAGAAGCCCGTCTGGCGTAAGTCTTGTTTTGGCCGGAGAGTACTCAAAAGGAAACGCCGAATTCGAACCTAATATTACTGAAAAACCTGAATTCAATCATTTGATCGCCGGTTTTCAGGTCGGTGTACAAGCTATGGGAGCCATGAAAATTTATCTTGGCTACGCCCCACATAACCAACTTGAACTTAAAGATTCAGGAACTTATCAAGGGTTTAAACTTAAAGGAAATACCTACCAAGCAGGTCTTATGTTCTACCCGTTTAAATTTTTAGGCCTTGGTGCCCAATACAATATTCATCAGTACAAAGAAATCACAGGTAGCCAATACACACTAGGACCTGATGTAAAAAACTACTTTGATAAAATAGATTCTCAAGATTTAAGCTTCCTTTTAGCTATCGAAATCTAGCAATTTTAAATACCCACTTCATTTAAAAACAAAAGAAGCCAAGTGATAAACTTGGCTTCTTTTGTTTTTAAATGATTTGTTAGTCTTTAAAATTATTCTTGGATTGCAGATACAGCCATTTCAACAGCTTTATCAGCTTGAATCATACCAGCACCCGTTTGATTTTGATCATTTGGTAATACTGGAATTGCGGTTTTAGCTAAAATCATTCTGACTTGTTCAGGAGTTAGTTTTTTATTAGCTGATTTCATTAATGCCACAACACCAGCAACATGTGGAGTTGCCATTGATGTTCCATCAAAAGATGCATAATCAGAAGATGTCGTTAAAACTTCAGCAGCCACTTTTGCACCTTTAGAAATTTGCTCTAATAAATCTTTACCAACTGTTTGTTCAATCATAACCACTGGTAGACGAACTTCTTCACCATCAGTTGCCACACCCTGCATAAGACCAGCTGTGTTGTTATAGATCACAACACCTGTTGCTTTAGCTTTCATAGCATTTTTAACTTTTTCAACAAACGCGATTTCACCACGACTGATCAAAGCAAATTTACCTTGTAAGTTTAAACCTTCAAAATCTTCAGGCTTACCTAAACCAGCAGGAACTAATTCCCCAACTTGTACTGTTGTGAATAAACTTGTTCCAGAAAAAGCGGCTGATTTAACACTTGTTTTATTACCGTTGATTACGATTTCAACAATAGATTCACGACCTGAACCTTGTGGTACAGATGAAATAACTGCAGCACCCGGAGCCACGATATCTAACTGTGGACCCCATTGAGAAAACGCTGTTTTTTTGATTGAGTAATCAACTGCTCCAACTGCAATGACAGTTGCGTATGCTGCAGGGAAACTCACTTTAGCTGTGCCGTCATTACCAGAAGCTGCGATGACTGAAACACCTGCTTTTTCAGCGTTAGCGATTGCATTTTTTTCTGCAGATGTTGAAAAAGGTCCACCTAAAGACATTGTGATCACATCAACTTTTGAATCAATGCCCCAGCTAATACCTTCAGCAACTGCGATATTACTACATCCTAAGTCACCACAAACACGGCCCATAGAAATTTTAGCTAATGGTGCAACACCTGTGAAACCTGTTGTTTCGTTATATGAAGCAGCCACTGTGCCAGCAACGTGTGTTCCATGACCTTCTTTATCGATGTAGTCTTCAGGATTTAAACCTGTATCACTTTCAAAAAAGTTACGACCTTTTTCAAAGTTTTTTACAAGAGCTGGATGATTTGGATCAATACCTGTATCTAAGATCAGAACACGCGCTTGTGCTCCCGCTTTAGCAACAACCCATGCTTGAGGTGCTTTAACAGCTGTGATTCCCCAAGGTGTTGCTGAACCTTCAACGAATGAAGGAATATTATCACCAATCGATGGATCATTTTTTTGTTTGTTTTTGTGTTTCTTTTTTTCAAGATCGTTAACAAATAATTTAAAACCACTCATTGGTTTTGGAAGTGGTCTGAAAACTTCTTGTTCAACGCTAGCCACTTCAGGGTGATTCATCAAAGCCATAGCTGCATCAGCTTGATCAGCTTTAATAACCATTGAATTAATATTTGATAATGATTTTTCGTATTCAACACCAGAATTGTTTTCAAGCTGCATGAAACTATTCATCGCTTTTAAACCCTGTTGGCTTTTGTAGACTACTATGTAACGGCCTTTTGCGAAAGCAACCTGAGATACTGCGATGACTGCCACTAAGCTGATTAAAAACTTGCTGTAGTTTGTTTTCATAAATAATCCTCTTCCCTTGAGTTAACGTACTGGATGTTGGTCTGTAAAAAGATATCAACCCAGTTTGGAACCAGATGCAAAAAAAATATAAGCTATAAACGAAATTATTTGATTTGAGGTAAAATCTTAAATTATCTGAAATTCATGCGAGTTCCAAAGTGGCACTAAATCGAAAATATAGGCAAAAGAGCACCAATCATTAAACCATGTACTTTTTTGTATAAGAAAAACTTATGATCAGGTTAATTGTTAAGCTTTTATCAAGACTTGGCGCGTTATGGTTTAACAGGCCGCGATTAACCTAAGTTATTAAAACAAGGTCGATTGTTTGAAACTACTTAATGAACTCAGTATGTAATTTGTCGATAGCTTGCTCACCTAGCGACTGCTCAACCAAAAAACAGAAGTTATGTTTGCTGGCACCTAAGCAAATCATGCGCACATTAATATCTTCGATAGCGGAAAATATTTTTTTAGCTAGACCTGGTGTGTGATTAATATTGTTTCCAATCAACGACACCAAACTAAGACCTTCTTCAATTTTTACGTCGGCAAAATTTTCTAAATCAGACACTAAAAGTGCATGTGCTTTGATAGGCCCATCAATCGTAACAGACACACAGATTTCAGATGTGGTGATCGCATCAATTGAAATTTCGTGTTCATTAAAAACTTTAAATATTTTATATAAAAAGCCATGGGTTTGTAGCATCTCTGGCGTTGATAACGTAATTAGCGTTTGGTTTTTACGCAAAGCTAAAGCCCTAATTAAAGGTTTTGATTCAACATCTTTTTTCACCCAAGTACCTGTTGTATGTGAATTAAAACTTGATCCTACAAATACAGGAATATTTTTTCTCATGGCAGGCTCTACAGTGGCCGGATGTAAAACCTTGGCTCCAAAAATAGCCATCTCCGAAGCCTCAGTGAAAGAAATTTCTTTAATTGACTGAGCCTTAGCTGTGATTCGGGGATCTGTTGTAGCAATCCCTGGAACATCTGTCCAAATTTCTAAAGCTGTCGCATTTAATCCTTCAGCGAATAGTGCCGCTGAATAATCGCTACCACCACGACCTAACGTTGTGGTGTGCCCTGATGCTGTCGCGCCAATAAAGCCTTGGGTCACAATGATGTTCTTATCTATTGGGTATTTTTTTAAAATCAAATCCGTACATTTTGTTTCAATTTCAGAAATATTGGGCCTGGCTTTGCCAAATTGATCATTAGTCGCAATGACAGTTCTAGCATCAAGTAAAATAATATTTTTAGAGGATGAAACTTTTTTCATGGCCTGAACAAATAATAAAGATGATAATCTTTCTCCAAGACTTAATAATAAATCATGGGCTTTTAAAGAACACTCTTTCAGTAAAAACATTCCTCGAAGAATCGAATTTAATTCATCAAATAATTTTACAAATTCCGTGTCTGTAACTGAAAAACCCAGCTCTTTAGCGATTGATTCATGACGTTCTTGTAGTTGTTTAATTTTAACTGTGCAGTTTTCCCATTGGCTCGTTTCTGCAAGCTGAGCAAGTTCAATCAGCTGATTAGTTGTCCCTGATGTTGCCGACACACACACTAAATACGAATTTTGCTTAATTGATAATTCCGCAGAACGCAGCATACAAACTGCGTCTCCCATGGAAGTGCCACCAAATTTTGAAACGATCATAAAAATCCTTTTTTTTACAATTAGCCTATATCCTTGAGCATTTCAATCTAGACTATTCCTTAATTGGCAAATCAATCCAATAACGTCGCACGTATTCATCTTCTTCTTCATCAAAAATTTTATTTTCTAAAACTGCATCAAATTTTTCAATCACTTTCCATGAGTGAATGTTTTGATCGGCACAAGTCACTAAAAGTTTTTTAAGTCCTAACTTGCGGCAAACTTCTAAACCTTGTTTTAAAATTTCTGTGGCGTAGCCCTTGTTGCGATGAAGCGGGCTCACTGCGTAGCCAATATTTCCACCGCGATGTAATAAATTTTCATTCAATTCATAGCGAATATTCAAGCGCCCGACAATATGACCATCGACAAATGCGTATAGCGTTGTTGCTGGCACAAAATTTTGGGGAACTTTTGATTTATCTTTGAATCTTTCAAGATCAGCCAGATGCTCGGCATGAGACATGCCGGGCTTCCAAGAAAAAGTGTACCAACTGAGTTCTTCATTTTTCCAGTCTTCTAAACCAGTCAAAAAAGCTTTCTCGTCGTTAACTGTCAATTCTCTCAGGATAAGTGATTTATAAATTCGGCTCATTCACTTATTAATTTCTAATACTAAAGATGAATGTGCAAATAAATTTAACGATTCTATTTGATTTCTAAAGTTCTCACGATATATCGACCGTCTGCATTTAAGAATAGCAAAGTGTGTGAACCTGGCACCAACTTTCCAAGATGAATTCGTTGCACAAAAGGAATTATGACCATAATACAATAAGACTGTGTCACATATGCTATGGGCTTAATACTATGTGTATATAAATCCCGGCTCATCATTTCTGAACCTTTCCAGCGGTAACATCCGTTAGGGTATGCGCCAGCAATCATCACATAAGACTCCATTTCAGAACTCAGATCATTAGGAACGTAGACTTCGTTTATATGTATTACAGCTTCTGTAGTTAAAAAACCTGGTTCTGAGGCCAGTAAAGGGATTTGTAGCATTATTAAACTTAAAGATAGAAAAAATGGCATTTTTAGTTTTTTCATGGGGTTCCTTTGAACGTGTTAATTTAGAAAAATCGAATACTTAAAACTTAATTAACAAAAACCTTGCCACAGCCATTGGCTATTATAATTGAGATCGCCGTCCGGTTTTGGTATTTGCCGATAATAAATGAACTTAAGTGGAAAAATTGGCCATAGAAGTGATTTAAATTATAGGTTTGTTTGGACTAAGCACATGTTGACTTAGCACTCGA
>JAYTPA010000006.1:0-98675 GCA_043747495.1 Bdellovibrio sp. | reverse complement strand
GCACAGGCAAGATCTAATGCCTTCAATGCCGTATCGACTATTCAGGTCGCAGAAGGCGGTTTATCAGAGCAAGCTAACTTAATTACACGCTTACGTGAGTTAGGTGTGCAATCAGCTTCTGACACGATTGGTGATAACGAACGTGTGTACTTGCAACAAGAGGCTGCAAGTATATCTGCAGAGATTGATCGTATTTCTAAAACAACTAAATTTGGTGATCGTCTATTATTAGATGGATCGAACCCCGTGTTCGATTTCCACGTGGGATCAGAAAACACGAAAGAAAATATTATTACATTTAATTCCAACGCCGATGCCACTCTTGATGGACTAGAGTTATCAGGTGTGGATATCAGTTCAAAAGATGGCGCCCGTGAACTACTGGGTAATGTGAGTGGTGCCTTAGAAAAAGTATCACGTATGCGATCTGGTTTTGGAGCAGTTCAATCGCGATTAGATTCAACAGTTAGCGTGCTTGACGTTAAGTATGAAAACTTACAGTCTGCGAAATCCAGATTAATGGATGCAGATATTGCTAAAGAATCGGCAGAGCTTGCGTCATCAAGTATGCTGCAAAATGCAGCAATCTCTGTGTTGACTCAGGCGAACCAACAGCCTTATTCAGCAATGAAATTGCTTGGATAATTCTTAATGATTTAAAAGATTTATGAGGTTGTCTCCCTATAGATGGCTTCTTAAACCCAGGCCCTAGCGGTTGTTCGCTAGGGCCATTTTTCGTGTAGTTATTTTAAGATCTCGTTAATAGCGCTTTTTTGTTTGGCAATGCCTTTGGATTTGGTATGACTACCCCAAAGAGGTGCCTATGAAAAAGATTTTTTTATCTGTATTATTTATCTCACAATTCGGTTTAGCTAAAGATATCGAATTAGGCAGCTACACAGCTGTAGATGTAGAAACAGGCACGGTTGTTTCGACTATTCTTTTACGCGCAGACAAAACAGTCAACTACACAGTAGCGACTCCAGATTTTTCAATGCCTGAGCCAGGCTGCGAAGGTACATACACAATTGTTGAAAACAAATTAACAGCTGAATTAGCATGTCCTTTATCGTTCTTACCAAATGTTCGTGTTGAAATCGATATCACTGAAGTCAACCCGGAATCAGTTCGATCTGAACAAGGTGTTGTTGTTCCGGTTGTAATCGATGCTTTTGGCACAGAACCAACACCATTTATTTTAAAGAAAAAGTAATTCGTTTAGACATATAATTAGCTACATAATTTTTTATCAACAAATTTTGTTGAGTTAAAGGCTGCACAGATGTGTGGCCTTTTTTTATTTCAAGACTAGATGACTCTTTAGTCTGTAGAGACTGAAGTCTAATCGTTGTTGGTCTGTGCAGGACTAGATAAGACCAACATAAGACCTAGACTTTGGTTTGGAAAACCGCTTGTTAAAGGTCTATTTTTCAAAACCTTAGTCTAGTTTCGGCTAGTCGTTGGTCCAGAAATGCAGGACGCGACTAAAGCTCAATACAGACTCGCCGAAAGGTATATCAACAAAACGACTCAGACTCGACTAGATAGACTGAGAAATTCTGATGATGTGACTGTCGCAGAATTTTGATGAAGGTCCAGATAGCAGAGTGCAGGTCACCAAACGTACAAACAGGAATGAAGATTCCTACATATAAAAGAAGAGGTCGAACATGGGATTAAGAATTACAACAAACGTAGCAGCTATTAATGCACAAAGAGTTATGAATACAAATACTCGTGAAATGCAAAAATCAATGGCGCAATTATCAACTGGTTCAAGAATCACTAAAGCAGGTGATGATGCTGCAGGTTTAGCAATCAGTGAAAATTTAAAATCAACAATTAGATCATTTGCACAAGCTTCACGAAATGCGAATGACGGTATATCAATGATTCAGACAGCTGAACAAAGTATGGGTGAAGTTTCTAACATTTTAACACGTGTCCGTGAATTAGGTATCCAAGCTTCTTCTGATACAGTGGGTGATCAAGAGCGTGGATTTATCCAAAAAGAAGTTGATGCTTTAAAATCTGAGATTCAACGTGTTGCTGAATCAACAACTTTCGGTTCTAAAAAATTATTAGATGGTACTGGTGGAGTCTACGACATTCACGTTGGTACTTCTGCAAACGAAGGCACTGACTGGATTTCTTATAATGCAGCAGAAACAAATATTACAAAAGATGCTTTGGGAATCGACGATCTTGATTTCAATACAAAAGAAGGCGCAAGAGCTGGTTTAAATTCTCTTGATGCAGCACAGTTATCAGTAAATGGTTCTCGTGCAAACTTAGGAGCTATGCAAAACAGATTAACATCAGCAGTTGATGTGATCGGTACAATGTCTGAAAGTATGAGCGCAGCAAACTCACGTATCCGTGATACAGATATTGCAACTTCATCTTCAGAATTAGCTCGTAACAGTGTTCTATTAAACGGAACAACTTCTGTACTTGCACAAGCTAATCAATTGCCACAAATGGCTTTAAAATTAATCGGTTAATTAAATTGTTTAAATTTTTGGGCGGGGTGTGCTTGACCTCCGCCCTGCTCAAACAATTTAAATAAATATTTACTCTACCCAGCACGACCAACGTCATGCTGGTTTTTTTGTTTTGTCTCTAATTGATCCAAAAAATTTAAGTAAACAAAAATTCATCCGAAAAGAAATAGGTATGAATATAAAAAATCTTACAGGGACAAGTCAAATTTTAAGCGGGGTCAATTCAAAGGACTCTTCTAAGCCTGTGGAAAAATCAATTAAAGCTGATGAATCACACGACCGTGATGCCAACGGGCAGGCCTTATTTCAACGTCAAAATAAAAAAGAAAAAATGAATCGTGAGCAGGCTGAAAAGGCCGTTCAACTATTAAATGAAAAACCTTTCATGAATGACATGTCTTGGGTGGCCACATTAGTTGAAGAAAATAGTTATTTTTTTGCTGAAGTTAAAAATTCTGCTGGTGAATTGATTCGTCGTATTTCTGAATCTGGTCTATGGGAAGTCTTCGATCAAGTTTCATCTGATCCACACAAAGGTAATCTTTTGAAGCGAGTGGCGTAGTTCAATTTTCAAAAGGGCTCAAAATGATTAGCAATAAAAAAGGTGTAACAATAATAGAAACGTTAGTCGCTATCGGTATTATGGCCATTGTGATGGTTGGTTTTTCATCGATGATTTTAAATCAGCAGAAAGAAACAAAAGCAGTTTCTGAAGTTTTAGCAGGTCTTGATTTACAAAAAAATCTTATTAGTGCTTTGGCAGATGGATCTGTTTGTAATCATATTCTGAATAATCCAACACAGTTAACTTTTAATTCAAATAATCTTCCAAGAGTATTGACTCCATCGTTGCCAATTTATGCAAGTGTCGTTTCGGGTGTTCCAAGCGCAGTCGTAGCGCAAGTGGGTCAACCAGCATCAGTGTATTCAACATCGATGGTGGTAAAGTCTGTTCGGCTAAATATCACGAGTGGTTCTGGATCGACATACACCGGAAATTGGATTATTGATTTTGATGAAACAAAATCAGTCAGGCCACACAAGCCCATTACTGTTAGCACTATATTAAATGTTGATAGTTCAATTCCTGGAAATACAAAAATAACTGGTTGTATGGGAAGTGGTGGTGGCATGCAATTTTATAATGTGAATATTGGTATCCCTTTCGGAACTATTAATTTAGATGCATATCTGCCTGCTGGTTACAAAGCTGCATTTATTACTTCCTGTGGGCCAAATTCAAGAATGGATGGTATTCAAGTTGCTTACTATAGTGGATTCAACCAAGCTTCTTGCGGAGCGATTATGGCATCTCCAGGTACGCATACATTCACTGGAGCTTCATGGTTTAGTATAACTGGGTATTTTAGGTAAACAGTTTTTATTTCTTTAATCTATAGTAAGTAGCAGGCCCTTTACCTTTTTTTTCAATATAGTTTAATTGAGTCAATTTTTTAAAATCTAAGGCACGCGTAGCTTTAGCTCTGGAAGTTAACTTAGCATAATCTACGTCGCGTATAAATTCATGATCTGATAGATAAATTAATATCTTGTTTTGTTCAGAACTTAACGTATCGGACGGTGTTGATATTTTTTTCTGCTGTAAGATTTTTTCAACACGTAATAATTCATCCAGAACACCTTCGCAAAAATATTCTAACCATTCTGTAAAGTCTACTTTTTTGATGATATCGTAGTAATCGCCTTGTTCACCAACTTTTTTAAAATACGTCGTTATATTTTTATTGTAGTAAGATTCAAATGAAAACAAAGTAAAAATATTTAAACCAAATTCAGCTAATAAGGTTTTTGTAAGCAATCTAACTAGACGGCCATTGCCATCAATGAAAGGATGAATAAGAACAAATTGTTTATGAAATAGTCCTGCTAAAATAAGTGGATCAAGATTGTTTTTTTCAGCTTTTATAAAATGAAGTAAATCTGACATATGTTTTTTTACATCTGCATAGTCAGGTGGGTAAAAAATAGCTTTTCTAGTTTTTGGATCATTAACAACAACAGCTTCTTTGCGAAAATTTCCTAGTTTAACTTTTGGTAACAGGTCTTTCATTAAAGTTTTGTGTGTTTGGACAATAGCTTTTTCTGTCAGTTCAAAAGCTTCTTCTAATACTGCTTTGTTAAGCTGTATTAGAATATCATTATACTGTAGAATTTCACGTTCAGTGTTTCGTATTTCGCTAGGGCGTGTTTTTAAGATTTTACGAACTTCAGTCAAAGGTAAGGGGTTTCCTTCTATGCTGGTTGAGGAATAGCTAGATAGGCTAAGCGCTTCAGTTTCGAGGTATAAAAGGACAACTTGATTTGGCCTGTTGGCTTTTAGTCGTATCGCTGAGGCATGAATTTCTTTAATGATCTTAAGCAATCGGGGGGTTATTAAGTACTTATACATTAGACGATTATTAGACGATTATTAGACGATTGCAAGTCCAATAATTGATGGTTTATAGTTTACTGTAAACTATAAACCAGACCTAACTCTTACTAATCCCCAACTCAGTTTTAATCAGCTTTTCATGTTCTTTCACAAGCAATAAAAAAAGCTGTTTTTGTGGTAATTCATAAACCTTAATTAATTTTTTAAGAATGGGCCATGGCGGAGAGCACAGACCCCGTTCCCAATTAGACACAAATTGGGCTTTGCATTGACAAATTTTTGCGACATCACTTTGAGTAAGACTGCACTTTTCACGTTTTTCTTTTAAGTAGTCACCGAGTGTAGTAAATGGTTGTGAGTTTTTCATAGAACATTACTCCAGTTCATTTAAAAATTGATCAAAAGGAATGATATTCACTAATCTATCTTTTAGTTTTCTTTGGCCTCTGTACAGTATTACAAGCTCAACAGGCTTTTTAAATTGCTGTTCAGAGAATGTTTCAAGAGACTCTTTCCATTTGCTATTGTATTTTTCAGACCATTTAAATTCAAGCGCAATTATTTTTTTGGGTGTTTCGATGATTAAATCGACTTCTGTTTTTTTATCATCACGATAATAGTATAAATCCCATTTTTTATTGTTATACGAATTAAACGCAATAATTTGTAAGACAAGCCACTGTTCAAAAAGATGGCCCAGCTGATCTGGTGTTGATTTATTGTTTTGTATACCCAATATTCCATTTCGTACGCCAATATCAAAAAATATAAATTTCTCTTTCTGAACAGCTTTTCTTTTAGATTGAATTTGAGTAAACCCTGGTATTCTGTGTATCAGTAAAGTTTCAGATAATATTTCCATGTATCTGCGAATGGTTTCTTTAGGTATTTCAGAATCAGAAGATAAGTTTGAATAGTTAATCTCTTGCCAACTACTGGCTGCCGCTAAATCAATAAATCGACTAAAGCTTGCTACATTTCTAACTAAAGCCTCAGACATGATTTCTTCACGTAGATAGCTATTAATATATTCATTCAATAGTTCTGCGCCATAAGATTCTAAATAAATTTCAGGGAGTGAGCCTTTTGACAAACATTTTTGAATATTAAAGTCAGAATTTAGTTCCCAATAAGTGAGAGGAAATAAGTAATGAGAAAAAATTCTTCCTGGAAGAAGATTAATTTCTTTCTTTTTAAGTTTACGAGGGGATGATCCAGAAAGTAGAAAAATAATATTTTTATGGTCATCAACTATAGATTGAACTGTATTCATCATTTCAGGAATTCTTTGAATTTCATCAACAAAAACGACTCCGCCATTCATTTTTAGCAGCGTATTGACCATTTTTTCAATCAACGAAGGATCCTTTAAGTGATCTTGAAAATCAGATTCTTTGGCTAAATTAACGGTTATTTTTGGATTAAGAGTTTTGAGTAAAAAACTTTTACCAGTTTGCCTTGGACCCAACAACAAAAGACTTTTATGCTTCTTTAAAATATGGTCTTTTAGGTTTGTTTCTAATGAGCGTGATATGTTTTTCATTATTCTAGTCTAGACCAATCATTATCGAAATGCAATAAAAAACCCACACCGTGGGTCAAATACAGATATTTTGACCCACGGTGTGGGTTAAAATAAAGACATTTGTCTTGATAAAGTCGGGGCATTTTTTACCTACTCGCAGTAAGTCTATAGACAATCAATTGACTCACAGAAATTAAAAAAAATCTGCCATACTGTAAAGGTTAGTTATTGTATTTCATGGAGGAAAACAATGGCCATTCGCATAGGCGGACTTGCAAGCGGATTACCACCGAACTTAGTCGATCAAGTGATCGAAGCTGAGCGCATGCCCGTGAAAACTATGCAAGAAAGCAAAGCTAAAATTGAAGACAAAGTCAAACTTGTTTCAGAATTCGAAACTAAAATAAATGATGTTCTTAAAAACTTAGGTACAATTATCAGCGCTAGAGGCTTCAGTGATATGAAATTCAGTTCAGGTTTTCCTGACATTGTTGACGGTGAAGTAGATCCCTCAATAGCAGAAGCTGGTGATTGGACCCTTGAGGTTCAACAATTAGCTACAAAGCCCGCCATCGTTTCTTCCGGTGTACCTGATAGAGATACAACATCTTTAGGTGTTGGATACATTCGTTTTGATACGCCAGAGGGTGAACAAGAAATTTATATCGATAAAGAAAATTCAACTTTAGAAGGCATTGTGTCTTTGATTAACCAATCAGATGTTGGGGTTAAAGCCACTATTATCAACGATAGAAAAGATAAAGATGAAAGTTTTAAACTTCAAATCACCGGTTCAAAAACGGGTGATGATAATGAGGTTCAATTCCCCACTGTTTATCTGATCGACGGTGATACGGACTTCAGTTTAGATAATCGATTACCTGCACTAAATGCCAAATTTAAATTAAATGGGCACGAATTTGAAACGTCAGACAACAAGGTTAATGATCTCATTCCTGGTGTAACTTTAGATTTAAAACAAGCCCGTGACGGTACTCCGATTAAATTATCAGTCAGTGAAAACTATGAGGCTATCGGTGAAAAGATGAAATCTTTCGTAGACTCTTATAATGCTGCATTAGGTTTTATTCAAACTCAGAATAAATTAACCAATGATAAAACAGGTAATCCAAGATTAGGCCCCTTAGGTGGCGACAGTATGTTGCGAATGACTGAATCACGCTTACGTGGAATTATTCAAAATGTTCAAAATACAAATAGCTCTTTTGAACGAATTCTAGAACTGGGTGTTGAATTTAACCGGACAGGTACACTTAATTTTAATCCTGAAAAATTTAAAAAAGCCATCGCACAAAATCCTAAAGATGTTGTTGAATTTATGCGTGGTAATTTAGTCGATACAGGGTTTGTAACTAACATGCGAACTAAAATTCGTGAAATCACAGATCCGCAAGCAGGTGTTGTAGGTAATCGTAAAAATAATTTACAGCGACAAGTTTCAAATATAGATCAAAAAATTGAAAGAAAAGAAAAGAATTTAGAAAAAAGAGAAGAAATGTTACGTCGGCAATTCGCTAAAATGGAGGAAGCAGTGTCAAAAATAAAAACACAAGGAGGAGCAATTGGTGGAGGAGGTAGTTAATTATGGCAAATCCATATCAAAAGTATAAAGAAACATCGATATTGAGTGCTTCAAGAGAGCAAATCTTGTTGATGTTGTATGAAGGAGCAATCAAGTTCACTAAATTAGCTTTACAGGCAGCGGAACAAAAGAAAGTCGCTGAACGAGGGCAAAATTTAATGAGAGCTTATGACATCATCATGGAATTGCAAGTTTCGCTGGACCACAAAGTTGGGGGTGAAATTGCTAAGCAATTAGATCAGCTTTACACCTATGTATTGGAGCAATACACAAAAGCAAATATATCCGGGGATACCGACGCGATGAAAAATGCTTTAAAAGTGATTGAAAACCTATATGAGGGCTGGAAAGTGGCAGTAGATAAATACAAAAAAGAAACGGAACCAAAAGGGGGCACCGCATGATTCGCTTAGTACAACTTTTAACAGAAAAAACTCATTTTTTGGAAAAATTTTACACATTAAATGAAATACAAATTGCTGAATTAGAAAATGGCCACTTTGATAAAATTGAAAAGTTTTATAATCAAAGAGAAGACATTTTAAAAATTCTCAAACACTTAGATTCTGAAGTTAACCGTGCTCATACTTTACATAAAGAGATTAGCGGTGTGTTTACGGAAACTGACAAAGCTGCATTTAATGAATGCATGCGAGTCAAAGAGATGTTTGTTGAAAAGATCATTGATCAAGACATGCAAGTGCTATCGCTCATTGATGAAGCAAAATCTAAAATTATTAGAGAACTTCAGGATGTTCGGTTAGCTAAAAAAGCAATGCATGGCTACAAAACAAATGTTGCCTAGTCTTTTGTAATTTAAGTCAAATCTCTGACTGAAGAGTCATAATAATTCGACAGTCAGAGAAGACTTTTGCCTAAAAAGCCCTTATAGACAGGGTTTCGGTTGGCACCTCGCTTGCAAATCTAAATAAACAACAACATAGAATGTGTTGTTTATTTAATGGGGGCAGGATGCTGGCTAAAAATCTAGTTTTTCAGGATGCGTATCGTTTTTTTAAACAGAAACAATTTAAAAAATCATTTTTAAAACTTATTTCTATTTCAAACGAATTTTCAAATGATCTTATTTTTTTGAGTTTACTATCTGAAGTACAGTTTAAGCTGAACGATCAGACGGCATGGCTCAAGACACTTAAAACAATTTCAGTGAAAAGCCGTCATATTCATGACCAATTAAAGTACATCAACGCGCTGATTAGCTTAGGCGAAAGAAACCAAGCTCTTGATTTGCTTTTAGACTTGGAATCTCGGGAACTTCCGCAAAGTCAGTATATTCAATTACAGCATGGTTTATTGAATATTTATGCTTTAGAAAATGATTTTGAAGGTTTAAATGAAGTCTGTCAGAAATTAAAAGGTGTTAATTATAGCGATGCTGAAACACAGTACTGCAGTTCAATAGTGGATATATCAAGAGGCCAATACGATACGGCACTTGAGCAATTAAGAAACATTATTAATCAGTATTCAAACTTTGATAAAGCATGGGTAGCTTTAGCCTTATGCCATCAACAAATGGGAGATTTGGATTTAGCGAAAGCCAATCTTCAAAAAGCTTTGGATATAAATGCTAAGAATTCGACTGCAATTAAGTACTTAGCGACTTGGTCGGAAACACCGTCAGATGTTGAGACATCTTTAGAAAAAATTAATTTTTATCTGCAAGAGTATAATTTCGATGAAGATATCTCTGAATGTCATGCAAAGTTATTAATTAAAAACGGTCGAACACAACATGCGCAAGCAGAAATGAATAAATTAAGTTATTATTTTGGCAAAACAGCACAAATGGTATAGCCTAATTGGGTGAAAGTTATATGTGATGAAAAAACATACCTCATACTTAAACCCGTAGAAAATAATTTCGATTTATTCTGTCATAAAAATGACACCCATAAGAATATTTACAATGACTACGACATAAAAATTGGTGATATCGATTTTTATGAATCAAGTCATGATATTAAATCAAATGTGAATATTCTTTTTTCTGCTGCGGTTCCCTCGGTTCAGTTGACAGATCTTAAGCTTTATAACTTTTATCAGATCATTGTGCAAAATGATATTTCTTTGCTGAAAGCGACAGTTGATCAAATTTCAACAGCTTTAAAGCAACAGCTAAGTTTAAATCAAGTCAAAGAAGATTTTTTTAAAAAAAGAAATCATCTAGAAAGACTAAACCATTTTCTGCAAGGCGAATCTTCTGAAAAATCTGATGCGATTCAAATTTTTGTTGATGATGAAAACACAAAAAAGAACCGAGAGAAAAAACTACTTTATTTCTTAGATTTTTTAAACTCTGAATATGAAAAGCCTGATTTCTTAGAAATATTTTGTCGACTGATTTGGACAGATTTAAAAAAAATGGGCTCTTTTCAGACGTTGATCTACGTGATCCAGTTAAAATCAAAAGATTACGCCATTATAACATTCAACGGATACAGTCTAAATATCAAAAATGTTGACCATATCAGTGACCAGATGATGACTTCTGCGCAGGGATTTTTTGCTAATTTATTACAAAGACCTGTTGGATTATTGAAAACTTGGTCATTACAGAATGAGCGAATCACTCAGTCAGTTTTTTTAGAAACACATTCTGTGCTGAATGAATCAGAACTTAATAGTTATTTTACGGATCGACTCAGTTTAATTGGGCTAGCAGTTCAAAGACATATTCTACAAACGCAGTCCAAATATTTTTTAAACAAATGGAACAAAATAGTTCAAGCCCACAGAGATCCAGTTATTGTTGTTGATAAAGAATTCAATTTATTTATATCTAATCTAGACGATGAATCATCGAATCATTTTTTAGTCCATAGCAAAAATATAAATTTAGATAGTTTTGTTTATATTAATCAAAAAAAATACAAAGTCACAACGACACGATTTATGATTGATAAAGAATATTCAATTTTATTTTATTCGAATCAAACTGAAATAGACGAATTAAAATCTAAAGTAATTCAAAATGAAAAAATGAACGTCATCGGTCAGTTGGCTAATCATTTAGCCCATGAGCTGAATAATCCACTGACTGGATTAAAATTAGCTAGTGAATTTTTAATTTCTTTAGATAGCACTCAACATAGTGTTAAGATGGATTTAAATGAAGTCTTAAAAGCGACAGGTCGCTGCCAAGGTATCATATCCGATTTGCTTGATTTTAGTGGCGAAGCTAAACAAATCGACGAAATAGTTTTTGTGGACGAAATCCTTAAAAAAACGCTGCCGCTACTCAAAGCGATAACTCGGTCACATCATATTTATTCTGATATAAAACCTGTATCGATTAAATGCTCATCAAACTATGTACAACAAATTTTATTTAATTTAATAAAAAATGCGTGTCAGGCTTTACCTGAAAAAAGCTTTATTAAAATATATGATCATTCCCATGGTGCCTTTTATGATTTGATTATTGAGGACAATGGCCCGGGTTTACCCGATGTGATTAAAGCTAATTTATTTCAGCCCTTTACGACAACTAAAGATGTTGGGGTAGGTACTGGTTTAGGCTTGTATATTTCGCAGCAATTGGCTTTACGAATGGGCGCACAGTTAATTTATGATGATCAATTCAAGCAGGGAACCCGATTTATTTTGAGGTTTAATATATGAACATATTAATATGTGACGATGAAGATCTTATCCGTAGATCTTTAGCAAGGGCCTTTAAATCAATGCCATATGTTGTTTTTGAAGCTGAAAACGGTGTCAAAGCCCTAGAAACTTTAAAAAGTGAAAAAATTGATTTATTGATTCTTGATCTATTGATGCCCGAAAAAAATGGGTTTGATGTTTTAGATGAAATGAATACAAAAATTCCTGTTGTGATCATTTCTGCTTTCTCAGGTCAGCAGCAAGGTCAATTTCAAACAGAGAAGTACCCACAAGTGATAGCTTATATCAAAAAGCCTTTTGAAGAAATATTTAAACTAACCAGCGAGATCATTCAAATTTATGAGAATCATATCAGGAAAATATAAAGGTCGGCATTTAGTTTCATTCAAAGCAGATCACATTAGGCCCACAATGGATCGTGTTAAAGAAACTTTATTTAACAAGTGGATGGGTCATATTGATGAGGCCCGCGTTTTAGATCTGTTCGCTGGAACAGGGAACCTGGGTTTAGAGGCCCTTTCTCGCGGGGCAAAACATGTGACATTCGTAGAAAAAAATATTAAGTCAGTGCAAATTATTAAAGATAATATTCAAGCCTTAAAAATTTCTCCGAAAGAATATACGATCATTACTAAAGATGTTTTTACTTTCATAAAGTCAGTACCAAATCAGCCCTTTGATCTTATCCTTATTGATCCGCCATTCACTGAAAAACTAGCAGATCGAGTTATGTTAGAGCTTTCACTCCAATCATTATTTCATGCAGAGACTTTGATTGCCATCGAAGCAGTTAAGCAAGAAAAAATAGAAATGCAGTACGGTGTTTTGACTTGTTATGACAAACAAGATTACGGAGACAAAAGTCTTTCTTTATTTAAAAAATCATCGCAAGATGAGGTATGACTAAAATAGCCGTTTACCCTGGAAGCTTTGATCCAATCACTGTTGGGCACGTTGACATCATTCAGCGCATCGCTAAAATTTTTGATCATGTAATCATTTTAGTTTCCCAGTCATCTGATAAAAAATATTTATTTAATGTCGAAGAACGAATACAGTTTCTAAAAGATGAATTTAAAAATTTTCCAAACATTGAAGTCGATGCGTTCCAAGGATTGACTGTGGATTACATGACGACAAAAAACGCACAGGTTATTGTTCGAGGACTGCGAGCCGTTGCAGATTTTGAGTACGAAGGCACTTTAGCCAGTATGAATAAAACATTAGCTCCTGAAATTGAAACATTTATGATTTTTTCTAGACCTGAATTTTATTTTATTTCATCACGTGGTGTAAAGGAAGTCGCTGCTAACGGCGGCCGATTAACAGGTTTGGTTCCCGATCGAGTCATTGATCATTTGGTCAAAAAATTAAGTGAAACAAAATCAAAAAATAAAACCTAAAAACAGGATGAAATATGTTGTCACAAAAAGCCCTCACTTTAAAATCTTCGCCAACTTTAGCATTAGTTGCTAAAGCTAAAGAATTACAAGCTAAAGGCCACGATGTGATTTCCCTGACAGTGGGTGAACCCGACTGGCCAACGTATCCCGTAGCTGCTGAAGCGGGTATTATGGCAATTAAAACAGGTTTTACAAAATACACCGCAGCCTCTGGCACGATCGAACTTCGAAAAGCTATAGCACTAAGAACGAAAGCTGATTTGGGCTTTGATTATAATCCAGCAAATGAAGTCACAGTCACTGGTGGCGCAAAGTTCGCAATTTTTGCAGCGTTGCAAGTTCTTTGCGATCCTGGCCATGAAGTCATTATTCATTCTCCATATTGGGTCAGCTATCCAGCTATGGCTGAACTAGCTGGGGCAATTCCTCATATTGTAACCTGTGGCGAAAAAGAAAATTTTAAAATCAGTGCTGAACAACTTGAAAAAGCCATTAATCCAAAAACAAAAATATTTTTATTTTGTTCACCGTCGAATCCAACTGGCTTTGCCTATACAAAATCAGAATTAAAAGCTTTGGCTCAAGTGCTGATTAAGAATCCTCATGTCATGATCATATCTGATGATATGTACAATCGATTGATGCTGGACGGGTCAGCTGTGGCCCCGCATCTGTTAGATGTAGCTCCAGAATTAAAAGCCAGAACGGTTGTGATTAATGGAGGCTCTAAAGCCTATGCAATGACAGGCTGGAGGATCGGTTGGGCTATGGGACCTAGTCAAATTATCAAAGCGATATCAGACTATGCTTCACAAGCTACGGGTGCGCCATCATCAATTGCACAAGCTGCAGCTGAACAAGCTTTATTACATTCAGAACCTGACATTGAAAAAACAAATGTTTTACTTAAGCAACGATTAGTCGTAGCTGTAGAAACGCTTTCTAAAATTAAACAATTTAAAATCTTTAAACCTGACGGCGCTTTTTATTTATGGATTAATATAGAAAAAGCTTTGGGTAAAAAATATAAAGACACAGTTGTTGATACATCACAAAAATTTGGTCAAATTTATTTAGAAGACTATTATGTAGCCACTGTGCCAGGTGAAGAATTTGGTGCCCCTGGGTATTTAAGATTAAGCTTTGCGATTGATTCAAAAAGATTTGTAGAAGCTATTGATCGTCTTCAAAGTTTTATCACTTCAATGAAGTGATCTTTTTAAACTCAAACGGTTTTATCAACTTGCCATCTTTCATAAAAGATTGATTTTTAGCTTCAGTAAACGTCTGAGGCATCTGTTGAACAGTTTTTTTGAAATCTTCTGTTAAGCTTTGATGAGCTGACAGGTCTTGCGATAAAGTATCAAAAGCTGTATGAGCAATTTTTTGACTTAGATTATTTTGTGACGTGATAGCCTGGGCAAATTGGTTGATATCATCATCTTCAGTTAAACTTTTGTTTTCAATTTGTTTATCAAGCCATTGTGGCAATTTGTTAGCAGCAAACTGAAGCTGGTCACGATTAACTTTGATAATCATGTTTAGCTCTGCAGGACTAAGGTCGACTTGTTGAGCGATTTGGTCTGCATTGAAGCCTTGATTAGCCAATTTAGCAGCTTGGACATACAAACTTGTTTTATCTGTGTACTGAGTTGTTGCGAGCTGGGGCTGCGTCGTCATCATTGTTTGAGCTGTATCCAGTTGGTGAATTTTTTGATCAGCATTATTCAAAGTCTGCCTGACTTCTTGAGCTTTTTGGTCTAGAAGATGAATTAATTTTCGGACTTGTTCATCTGTTTTGTCAGAGAGGTCTTCAAGAATTGATAACTTGTTTTGAAGCAGCTGTAAGCCCTTCGTGATCCGTTGGTCTTCTTGCTTTTCTTTGATTTTTAAAAACAAGCTAAGAACTAACCCAGCTAGAAGTAAAATATTTAACGACGTTATAAGAATTAACCAAATATTCAAAGGGGCCTCCAAAGATCTATCTCACGAAGATAGTGCCTCTTTTTATTTTATGACTGTAATGCAGCTGTCACAATAGATAGCTTCAAGTTCAAGACTAAAGGCGTATTACTTATTTAAAAAAAATCCATTAAGATATTGAAAGTAGGGGAACATATATGAAAATTCTGGTTATGCTATTAAGCCTCACTTTGGTTATTCTATCTTCATGCGCACCGGTTAGATTCACAAGATCTAATACTCTAAAAGTAAATCCCGGTGTAAACATCGGTGGCGTTACAAACACAGTGGCCTGTGATCCACAATATGATAGCGGAACACAATCGTTTACATATTCACAAGTGAACACAGGTCCCAATATTTTTTCAAATTGTGATACAAGCCCTTTGAATTATGAATGGACAGTTGTTCGTGCCAATGGCACAGCTGTGAATTCATCGATTCCATCTTTAACGGGACAGAATCCAACGCAAGTTGATATCAGAACATTAGGAGAAGGTGTTTATTATGTGACACTGGTTGCAACAGACCCTTCAGGGAACAAGCTACCTTTTATACAAGATACTCCTCTAGAATTGATTGTTCCAGGTCCATCAGTTACAAATAATTTAAACTGTGATCCAAAACTAAATTCAACTTTCACGAGTGTTAATATTGAAGCCAATGATAACAATCCAACAGTTAAAGCAAACTGTTCACCGCAGGCAGAAGGCTACATTTGGTCAGTGACTAAAAACGGTTTATCGATGAATTTACCAGGTCTGGTTGGCGAACAGTCAATGCCTGATATAAAAAGCTTTGGTGTTGGAACATATCAAATCTCTCTTTACGCGACACTAACAGGTTCAGCTCATTGGGAGTCTTCATCTCCGCTGACAGTCATTGTGAATTCAGTTAATCAATCGGATAATGTTATTTCTTGTAATCCTCGAATCAATGGATCGTTAACAAGTTTAAATTTAACATCAACTTCAGCGCATCCTTTGATATCTGCAAATTGTGATCCTGCAGATGTCGTCTATGAATGGACTGTTTATAAAAATGGTCAACTTATCAGCTTAACATCATTAACTGGAGCACAATCAAATCCAACATTTCTTCAACAAGGTGATGGCACCTATTTAGTTTACTTAACAGCAACAAAAAATAATTTTACAACTTTTAGTTCGGCTCAACCTTTAACAATCACTGTTCAAGGTTCAAACAACAACGCGACAACGATTCAGTGTTCTCCGCGACTAAATACGGACTCTTTAGCTATAACTATAAATGCACAATCTCCACAAACAACACTTTCAGCAAATTGTAATCCTGCTAATGTCCAATACACATGGACTATTTATAAAAATGATATGCCTGTGACAATCGCTGGTTTATCAGGGGCAAGTTCAACACCTAATTTTATTGCGGCTGGATTAGGAACCTATTCAATTTATTTAACAGCCAGTCAAAATGGTTTCAATTCGTATGTGATCCCGACACCATTGCAAGTGACTGTCGCAAATGTCATTAATGACTTACGTGCGGTTAGCTTCACAAAAACAGTTCAAGCTACAGATAACAAAGTCGATATATTGTTAGTCATTGATGATTCGAATTCAATGTTACCAGACAATCGCAAATTAGCTCAAAAACTGCAGGGTTTTGTAACAGGCTTATCAAGTTCGCAAATCGATTGGAAAATGTGTGCGACAGTTACGAGAGCACAAAAAATAGGGACAGCTTTCTACTGGGGAGCTTCAAGGAATTGGGTGAACTATCTAGGATCACCACGTTGGATATTAAATGCAGGTGCTACTGATCCGTATAGTATCTTTACAAGTACTATTGAAGCGATTGGCGCTGGTTGGGCAGATTCAGATGATGAACGGGGAATAAAAGCAGCATTTTGGCATGCAGAATATGCAGCATCAAATCAATGTTATAGAGACGATGCTTCTTTGGCTGTGATTATTATTTCCGATGAAGATGAGAGATCAGTTGGAGGAGATGCAACACGAGTGCATTATGGTTATGAATTATTCCCACTCGAAGCTGAAGACATGCCACAAAATTACGTGAATAAAGTGAAGCAAAAATTTGGAATGGATAAGCGTTTATCTGTAAATTCAATTATCGTCAGACCAGGTGATACAACTTGTCTGGCACAACAAGATGCCGGAGGAGCCAAAAGTCAGTACGGTTATAAGTACCACGAGTTATCACAATTAACGAATGGCTTTTCTTCAAGTATTTGTGAAAATGATTATTCACAAAATTTAAATTACTTTAAAGACCGAATCGTCAGCTCATTGTCATCGATTCCATTAGAATGTAGCCCTGTAGGAGCAGTAAATGTGACATTTGTTCCATCGTTAACTAATGTCAGCACATCAATACAGAATAATTCTCTGGTCTTCAATCCTGCAGTCCCTGTGGGTTATCAAATTAATTTGAATTATAACTGTGCAAGTAACTAATCTTAAAAAAGATTAAGAGATAGAAGAATAAGAAGCTCGCTAGATATTAGCGAGCGCTGTCTTTAATAAATAATGTTAAGTAATGACGAACTAAAAACTGAGGTTGAAAACTTTGACCTTTGTATGACCAAAGAACTTCTTCAAATGCGCCCCATTTTGATTCAATTAATTCTTCATCCATCACAATAGTCACTTGCTCTTTAGCTTGAGGCTGTGGGATCGACATATTACCAACGTAATGAAAACGAATACTGATAACGCCTGCCGATTTAATCGAGAAAATCATTTTGTAACCGTTACGAAACAACATGAAATCAGCATGTGTTTTTGCGATACCATAAATTTTAATACGACCTAAAACTGAAGGCTTTAATTCGTTAAACTGGGCGCAAGCTTCGGCAAAATCAGTTTTAAGTTGTAATAAAAATTGAATCGACTCATTCACTAAGATTCTTTGAGTATCTAAACCTAGGTTCATGTCGATCATGACCGATTTTTCTAGTTGCTCATCAGCTGAAACAAGTTCTCGGACCCATGTTGGATTGACTTTATTTGTTTCCATAGTTCACACTCCATCTCTAGTTTTCTAGGACACGGTGTGTCTTGTCAATGGTTAATGGTGGTTAATAAAGGCTAATAACCGCCAAAATTAGCTTTAAAGTCAAATTAAAGGCCACCGATTTGTAGGCTCAGGGCGATTTGGGGCGAGGAATCAGCATAGCGATCAGCAAATGGGTAATAGCCTCCCACGATAAAATTCACTGGTAAGAAATAACCAATCGACGTTTCAAGTCGAACTTCTAAACCAGCTGTTGAGAAAACTTCACTCATATCGTGGCTAACAACATTTGAATTTTTATCGATAGATAAACCACGATGAGTTAAAGCATCAAATATCACTGCACCGTTAAGACGTTTCAAAAAATAAGGATCGGTTCCAGATCCTTTATTCAAAGTTTCAATGGGAAAGCGATATTCAGTGTTTAAAGTCACCATACGTGTTCCAAAAAATTGCCCTTGAGCATAACCGCGCAAAGTAAATTCTGGGACATAAGTATCGCTAGAACTGCTAAATGCGGCATTGCTGGCACCGTAACGATTGGAAACTTTTTGATAGGTATGTATAAAATTTATTTTATTTACGATGGAATGGTCTTCAGGTAACCATTTAGAAAAATAATAATTTAATGAACCCAAAGTTTGTTCATAATCACTAAACAAGGAAGAGATGTTCTTATTGCTCGCCTTATTCGATTCATGTCGTACAAAAAAAGAAAAACCTGACATTGGGTAAATTTGCAAAATATTTTTTTCAAAAGATGAATACAGCATCTGCGCGTACAGGCCAGAGTGTTCAGTTTTTAGAACAGTATCTTTAAGTGATGAATAAAGTAGCCCTACATTTAAAATTAAATTTGGACTTAGCGAAACAGTGTCAGGAATAAAGCCTAAGCTGTGTTGATCATTTTCATAGATCAGCTGACTTTGCCCAAAAAGTTTAAACGTTTTAGCTGATGTCATATTGATTGGCCAGCTTTGTGTCGAGTTTAAATAGTTTAAGTTATAACCCATTTTTTTAATGGCAGTGTCATAGTCTAAACTGAGATCATAACGATGTTTCATTAAGGGATCTTGGCCTGATGTAATGATTTGAAAATACAGATTTTGATCACGGCTTGATGTAGAGATAAATGGAATAAAATATTGTGGATAAATATATTTTAGAACAGAGGCATCGTCAGTTTCGCAAATATTTTGACAAGAAAAATCTTCAGGACGATCGTATTTGATATCTTTGTAGCGATCGCGAATCGGATTTTTAATGAGAGGCAATTGTTTAAGATCAGTGGTTTGAAATTCATGAACCTGTACACCATTTGATGTCATGACTGCGGCATAGGCTGTATTTGATACAGGAGTAATATCAAAATCATAACCGCCTGTTTCAAAATTTGTGATTGCGGTCACTTTATTGTTACGCATTTGGTAAATATTATTTACACCGTTATCTGTCGCCGTAAAATAAAAAGTCTGATTAATATTTTTAATATTTTCAATATTTTGATAAGCCATTTTGAAAGGAATTAAACTTCGTTTGTCGATTGAAAATGAAAAAACTTGCGATTCACCTTTTTCGGTTTTGATCACCACTAACAATTCATCTGCAGAATAATTTTGAATTTCGACAACACGCTGGTTAAAAGGTGTTTCTAGCAATCGAGTGATATTTTTCGTATCTGTTTCTAAGCGATTAACTTGTGTTTTCCCTGAAAAAGTCGAAATGTAAAAAATATGATTTGAATTTAAGCCAAAAATAGGTGCCCGGGCTCTGGCTCCAAAGGTCAGCTGGTCATTTTTTTCAGTTTTAAAATCATAAAAATAAAGATCAGAAAAATTTTCTCTTAAATTAATTTGTTTAACTTTAGCATATAAAATTTTATTTTCTGTCGGATGAAATTCAAAACTAGAGACTTCACCAGAAGGCTGTTTCGGGAATTTAACTTTTTCCCATATGAGTGATTCATTTTTTTTATAAAAATTAAGTTTTCGACCTGATTTATCAAATGAAATAAGACCTAAGATATTTTGTAAACTACTCCAGCGTGGGTTTTCGCTTGAAGCTAATTTTGGATCAATCAATGCGATTTGTGTTGCTGAAGTGGTCTGAATTTTGGTGATTTGTTCTTGCGCTATATTTTCATAATTTTGCAGGGTGCTTAAATAATTTTGTTCATATCTAGTCCCAAAGGCTTGTAGATGGGCATCTTCTATAGCATAGGGTGCTTTTTCTGATTGGCGAACTGTCAGATCATTAAAGACATCAATATTTTTAGTCGCGGCTATGTGTCCCATTAAAATAGATCCAAATAAATAGGGTCTTCCGCCGTAAGGCCAAGTCGGCAAAGCTTCATTAATTTCGGCCAGTGAATAACGAAATAGTTTTTTATCTAAAACAAGTGCTCTTAAAGTCGCATCTTGGTAGTAGGATCTATTTCGACCTTGATGTGAAAAATGAGTTTCAATTTCAACAGCCATGCCCTCTTTCCACCAAGAAGGCATTAGCATATTTGGTGCTACGATATTTCCAAAAATAGGTTTCAAAAATTTATAAAAACTGTTGGCGGGATACATCTGAAAAATGTGGGTTAATTCGTGGATAAACAATTCATGGGCCCATTCGCCGGCTTCCGATAGGGTTTCACTTTTACCGATTTGGACGGGGTAAACCATAATATGAGCATATGGGATCATCGTGGCGAAACCGTTAGATACGTCTGTTGAATCGTTAATGATGACGACAATTTTGTCAGAAGGACGATCTGTGAATACTGTCGCTAGTGTTGCGTATGAGTTTTCAGCAATTGCAGCGTAATACAGACCTAAGTCTTGATGCTCAGCAGAATAAAAAATTGAAAAATGAGGTGTTTCTAAAGTTTGCCAGCTTTCATGAGGTGCACCGATTCTTTGCGCAAGGGCTGAATGAAGGTTAGCAAATAAAATGACTGTCAGAAAAACACACATAAGAATAAGATTTTTAAGCATGTTTAATTGTTCATCCCCAATCGGAGTTTGACAAGGTTTTACAATGGTCTAAATTAGTGTTGTTATAAGAATGACTAACAACGAGGAGAAACACATGAAAAATAAACAGGCAAACAATCTAAAAAATATTTTAAAAATGGTTTTAATTTTAACTTTAGTTTCAAGCTGCTCACTTTTTAGAAAAAAGGGCACTGATGATTCAGTCATTAAAAATGAATCAAACGTCAGCGGAAGTTCTGAAAAATTGGACGGTTCGCCATTAAACATGGGTGCAACAGGCAGTGATTCTGGCAGTGTAGAAGGTTTATCAAGTGTGTTCTTCGAATATGACAGCGCAAATCTAGCAGCTACAGAAAAAGATAAAATTGCAGCCAATGCTGCATGGATGAAAAAAAATACGAATGCAAAGCTAACAATCGAAGGTCACTGCGATCAACGTGGATCAAGCGAATATAATTTAGCTTTAGGTGAAAGACGCGCAAACGCTGTTAAACAAATGTTGACGTCAGCAGGTGTTCCTTCTGCACGGTTAGCAACTGTTAGCTTTGGGAAAGAAAAACCTTTAGTTGATGCAGATACAGAAGAAGCGATGTCACGTAACCGACGTGCTAATTTTGTTCCTATTCAGTAGACGATGAAATTTGTTTTAATCAGCTTTTGTCTATTCAGCTTTTTGCTCTGTGGTTGTGTCACCACGCCACAGCCTAAGTCTGAATATGTCCTAGCTAAAATAGCCATCGATGCGGCAAAAGCCGTGCAAGCGGCCAGATATTCACCGGGGTTCTGGCATCAGGCTGAAGAAAGCTATCGGCGTGCTAAAATACTTTATTCTGAGCGGGAATACGAACAGGCCCGACAGTTGTTCGAAAATGCGCGGATCTCGGCCGAAAAAGCAGAAAACTCTGCACGCTTGATTCGACAAAAAAATGGAGATGTACTATGATCAAAGTCATTTTAGCGATATTTTTATTTTCAAATCTAACAGGCTGTTTGAAAACCAGAAGCGAATTAGGATCTCAGTATCAATCTCAAGTATACACTCAAAAACAAGCTGAGAATCAGTTGCCCAATGAACCAGAAACAAAAATTGACGAACGTGATGAGTTGATTCGTCAACTGAATGGTCGATTGGAAGCTCTTGAAAAACAGCTCAGTGATGTGCAGCTGGCTAAAAATAACTCAGGTGATGCAGAAAAAATACAGCTGCTGCAAGATTCTTTGGTTAAAATGGAAACACAAATCCAAAAATTAGAAAATGAAGCCGCATTAAAACCATCAGATTCAAGAGTTGTCGTTCCAACGAAAACTGAAAAAGCAGTTGCAGCACAAACACCACCTACAAAAAAAACTGGATTTGACGAAGCTCAAGAACTATATGCTAACAAAGACTATAAAAAAGCTATTCTTGAATATGAAAAATTTGTAAGCGCTAATCCAAAAAATAAAAACGTTCCTGAAGCTAAATATAAAATTGGAGCGTGCTTTGAAGCCATGGGTATGAAAGATGAAGCGTATTCATTTTATGAAGAAGTGGCTTCTCTTTACGGTGGATCAACATACGGTAAAAAAGCAAAACAAAAAGTTTCTAAAAAATTATAAGTTGGGAAGACCTATTGCTAAAAAAAATCCTTTCGGTCGAAACTAGTTGCGACGATACGTCCGTTGCCATCGTGCAAAAGGATGGCTTTGTTTTAGCACAGTCATCGGCCAGTCAGGATTTAGAACATGCCCCCTATGGTGGCGTAGTCCCTGAAATTGCGAGTCGTAATCATTCTGTTGCCATTTTACCGTTAATTGAAGAAACACTTAAAAAAGCCAATTTAAAAATCACGGATCTGGATGGATTTTCTGTCACAAATAGACCAGGTCTAATCGGATCACTGATTGTAGGCTTAATGACCGTAAAAGCATTAGCCCAAGCTTATAAAAAACCTTTTGTCGGCGTTAACCATTTAGAAGGTCATTTACTAGCGCCCTTTTTAAAAGATGCAGACTATCAGCCTAGCGAAAACTTTAATTATCCTTATATAGCTTTGGCTGTGAGTGGCGGACACACCAGTTTGTATTGGGTTGAAGAATTTGGAAAATACACTATCGTCGGAACCACCAAAGACGATGCAGCTGGTGAAGCTTTTGATAAATTTGCTAAAATGGTGGGTTTAGGTTATCCAGGCGGAATTCAAGTTGATCGTTTAGCAAAAAATGGAAATAAATCAGCCTATGATTTTCCACGAAGCTTAATTAGCGAAAAAAATTTGATGATGAGCTTCAGTGGGTTAAAATCATCAGCTCATAGATTACTATCGCAAATGCCACCTGAAGAAATTGAAAAAAATAAAAATGATCTTTGTGCCTCTTTTCAAGAAGCTATTGTTGATGTTTTAATCCATAAAGCTAGGTTAGCTCTGAAAATTTATAAAACTAAACAGCTTGTCATCACAGGAGGCGTCAGTGCTAATTCACGTTTACGCGAACTAGCAGAGCATTTAAGATCTGAAGGTATTTCAGTGATTATACCACCAATTCGCTACTGTACTGATAATGCAGCTATGATTGGCTACGTCGGTATTAAAAAAATATTAAATAATGAACAGGCCCAATTAGATTTAGGCCCGTCGTCATCATCGTACGAGCATGATTTTAAAACTAATTTGGTTGATCAAGTATGACAGCATTAAAATCAGCTAAAGAAAGACTTACAGAGCGACAAAATGAACTTTTCCATAGGACAAAAAGATCATTAGGCCAAAATTTTTTAGTTTCTGACAGTGTTATAAATAAAATTACTGAAGCAGTAGCCGAAGAAAATCCAACCCAACTATTAGAAATAGGACCTGGTTTGGGGGCGTTAACTGATGTGCTCAAAGAACAATATAAGCAGTACACATTGATCGAACTTGATAAATCACTGGTTGAATATTGGAATAATCAGAATATGACTGTTATCGAAGGTGATGCTTTGCAAATCGAATGGGGAAATATTAATTACGATGTTCTTGTTAGTAATTTACCTTATCAAATTTCATCATCAATAGTGATAGATCGTAGTCTTGATCAGCAACAATGTCGTTCAATGATCCTCATGTTTCAAAAAGAAGTCGCACAGCGAATAAGAGCACTTCCTAAAACTGAAGACTACGGTATGTTATCAGTGATTGCTCAAGAATTTTGGACAATTAAAACAGTCTGTGATGCGGGACCGCGGGATTTTTCACCGGCACCGAAAGTAGCAAGCCGCGTACTAAAGTTTCATCAAAAAAAATCTGATATCCAATTTAAAGAAAAATATTTAGCCTTTGTTAAAAATTGTTTTAAACAAAGACGACGAATTTTAAAGTCTAATTTGTTACCAAGCCAAAGTGAATCTTTTCTTAAATGGGTTGTAACTCATAAATTATCTGACAAGGTCAGGGTTGAAGAATTATCACCAATACAGATTAAAAATCTTTATTTTTATTTAGAAAGTGATCAATGAGTATTTTAATTATTCAGGAAAACAAACAAGCCCGTTTCAATTATTTCATTAGTGAAACTTATGAAGCAGGTCTTGTTCTAACAGGCAGTGAAGTTAAATCATTACGTAAAAAAAATATCCAATTTAAAGATTCCTATATAGCTTTTAAAAATAATGAAGCCTATTTGCAAAATGCACATATCTCTGAATACACAGCCAGCAGTTATAATAATCATATTCCTGAAAGATTACGTAAGTTGTTATTGAATCAAAAAGAACTTGTTGAAATATTAACGGCTATTAAGGAAAAAGGTTTAACCTGTGTGCCACTGAAGATTTATTTTAAAAATGGTTACGTTAAATTAGAAATCGGTTTGGCCAAAGGTAAAAAAATTCACGATAAACGTGAGAGCATTAAAAAAAGAGATGTCGATATGGAAATTCGACAAGCAAAATCTAAACATAGGTAGGTGTTTATGCATCCAAAAAATATGATTTTAATTTTAGCATTGTTGCTTTCATCTTGTGAGACTTTTACAAGGTCTGCAGAAGCTGAAAATATGGGGCAAGCTGACGCGAAACAAAAACTTTCAGAGACCAATGTGCGACAAAAATACAGTTTAAGCGAAGACCGTTCACAGTTTGAAAAATTAAGAAAAGATATACCACAGTCGCAACAACTTAAAAATGACGAGAAAGCAATTTATACAGAATGGATGTTAGGTTTCAGAAAAGAACCTTCTGAAATTCGAAGTAAATATAACGATCTGATCAATCGTAAGCGTGAAAAATTCAGTACTGATATGAATAAAATTCGTGAAGAATATTCATCCGCTGAGGGTCAACGTAAAAAAACTTTTACTGATGAATTAGATCAAGAACGTGAATCTATCAAAAATATGAAGACAACTCGTGAAAGAAAAACTGAACTTTATAATGAAATTGATTCTAAAAGAAAAAACTTTTTCCTAGAGCTTAAAACTCAGCGTGATAACTTCGAATCTGATTACCGAGAAAAGCGAAAAGACTTTGATGAATACATCAAAGAAAAGCGTGAAGACTTTAACATTGATCTTAAAGAATACACAGCTCAGTTTAACGAAAATAAAAGCAAAAAAGGCCAACAGTGAAAACAGTTGAACAACACTTCGATAGTTATTCAGATTATCATCAGAATAAAAAAAATAAAATAACTCATTATTTGGGTATTCCTTTAATTGTTTTTGGAACATTTGGTTTATTTTCGAAAATTGGCACAGGTGATTTTTTAAACTTAGGTTTTTTATTTTGGGTGCTGACCAGCATTTATTATATCAAGTTAGATTTACCGAAGTACGCAATCCCTTTTTGTGCGATTTCGTTAGGGACATATTTTTCTTCTTTGTACTTATCGGCAGCTGCGCACGCAGTTATTTTTATCATTGGTTGGATTTTTCAAGCTATTGGCCACTACAAATATGAAAAAAAATCACCTGCTTTTTTAACAAATTTTTATCATTTGTTAATTGGGCCTTATTGGATATATAGAGAACTTCTTAAATAAAGACTATTTCCTAAACTGATGTTTAAAAAACAAACCATCATCCCCGAATTCAGAGGCAACGAATTCAGATGTGGTTACGATATCGCCTGCATATTCTTTGCTATTGCTGCCTGCAGACAGTAAGTAAACCGAATACAACTTAGTACCTGCAGGTATTTTTAAAAGATCTTCACGGAAATCATGCTCTTCTGATGAGAAATTTAGGCCTTCGTTGGGTATGAAAAAAACCTGACGTGGACTTTTAGGCTGATTAACATTTAATCCTCGAACATCTATTTGCGCAAAGTCTTCTAAAACGATCTCTTCAGGATAGGCTGAAACTTTCTTAAATATTCTTTGAACCATCTTGGCGCCAGCGCCTGATCCTTCGGGTACAATATTAGACATCGGATTTCTAAAAATATTATAGTCTTTGTCTTGGCCTTCGATAGAAACTAATGCAGACACATTAGCACTGCTAACTTTGTCTCTTAGAATTTTTAAGGCTAATCCTGGTGCAACAGCTTTATCACTGAATACTTTTTTCACAGAGCCTAAAAAATCTGTTTTTTCACTGGTTGGTTTAAACGTAATCGATAGACGGATAAGCCCACAATCTGCACCTGCAAAAATCCCTGTGTAAAGAGTTGGTGAAGACACAAATTTGATTTTGGCTACAGCGCCGCGGCCATGGATATATTTTTTCCACCCCACCGGAGCAAAATCAGACTGGAAGTAACCTTTTAAGGATATCTGCTGACGGCTCATGGCGACTAGTTGTGGTAAACTAAAATCACGTATTTCAGGTAGAACTGAATATGTACTTTTTTTGATTTCAGTCCAAAGAATATTTTGTTTTTCACAGGCATTAAATGATTCATAATTTTCCGGGTAAGAAGCTGGAGCTCGTAGACCGGGTGGTTCGATCAGCAAGTCCATGAAAAAATAACTGCCAATTAATAAAGTCAAAAAGCCTAAAGATATTTTATAAAAAGTTTTACGTTTTACCATGGATTTATTTTATATCATAATGTGTATAATTCCAGTCGATGCTGTTTAATCACTAGACCTACAGCTGGATTGTTACTTTGGTCTAGTTGTAAACAAGCATAAATTTGAAACGTAAGATCACTTCCTGTAAAGTTATGGATGTCATATTAAGAAGGAGTTTTCTATGATTCGTCGTCAACATTTAGTCTATTTAATCACGATTGTTCAATTAGTCACTTCATGTGGTTCAATGCCAACTGCTGCAGTTCATTCTAAAAGTAACGGCGTTGAAAGAGTTCCTAGTTCCGAATTAGCAGACACGCC
Organism: Bdellovibrio sp.; assembly: GCA_043747495.1. Classification (GTDB taxonomy): domain Bacteria; phylum Bdellovibrionota; class Bdellovibrionia; order Bdellovibrionales; family Bdellovibrionaceae; genus Pseudobdellovibrio. Next base: position 71,343 of record JAYTPA010000006.1, on the reverse strand, counting down.
TTGGACAACATGGTCTGATAAAAATACTGAACTTGGTGGGCTCATAGTTCTTAGTGATATTCGTAAAAGTCTTTTAAAAAACAATCTTCATGATCCACACATTAATTATGATGGTTATAGAGTAATAGACTGTTCTAAAATAAATACAAAATTTCGTTCTGCAGATGGGACTTGTTATGATCCTAAATATCCGATGGTTGGTGCAGCTGGAGTTGCTTTTGGTCGCAATGTAGCCCCAGAATTTATTGATAAAAATGCTTCACAAAATTTAATGACGCCAAACCCTGCTACAGTTTCAAAAGTTTTCTTTCAGCGTGACGAATTTAAACCTGTTCCATTTTTGAACATGTTAGCAGCCGTGTGGATTCAGTTTATGAATCATGACTGGTTAACCCACGGGCCTAATCAAGTATCGAATCCGCATTTAGTTGCTGATAGCAAAGGCAATCAGCAAACTATTGATCGCACGAAAACAATTCCTGAAGGCACTAAAAATTTCAAAAATACTTATGGTAAAGTATCTTCAAACGATGTGACCCATTGGTGGGACGCTTCACAAATCTATGGAAGTAGTCAAAAAGAACAAGCAGAGCTCAGAGAATACTCAAAAGGCAGAATGACAACAGTCATGGCTAATGGAAAAGAATTATTGCCAAAAAGTTCAACTCTAAATCCTGCAAATAACAGACAGAATCAAGGTTTTGAAGAAACTGGTTTCAGAGATAACTGGTGGATCGGTCTAAGCATGCTTCACACTTTGTTCGTTAGAGAACACAATGCTATTGCTGACATGTTGTTTCAAAAATATGCGAAGTATGATGCAGCAACTGATTTGTGGACTTGGACTGGCCAAGGCAAAAATGTACCAATGACAAAAAAGCAAATTGATGAAGAAATTTTTCAAACAGCGCGATTGATCAATTCGGCTATACTAGCAAAAATTCATACTGTAGAGTGGACTCCGGCAATTTTAGCTAATGAAACTTTAAAAAAGGGAATGAAGATAAATTGGTATGGGGCTTTAAACCCAAACACACACACCAAAACATTTCAAAAAATTCCTTTAGTTAGTAAATTAGCTGCTAAAACAGATTTCTTTACTGCTATTAAATCAGGATATTTACTAGGTGGAATCGTTGGTGATAAGAAAAATGATTTTGGAGTTCCTTACAGTATTACTGAAGAATTTACTTCAGTTTACCGTTTACATTCTTTGTTGCCGGAAAAATTAGTTTTGAAAAATGAATCCAACAAATCAATTGTTGAAGAGGTTCCTTTCATTGAAACAAGAAATGAAAAGTCTTATTCAATAATGGAAAACTACAACACGAAAGATTTATTTTATTCTTTCGGGACACAAATGCCAGGTCAATTAGTTCTGAATAATTTTCCTGAATTTATGCGTGATTTAAAAATTCCAGGATATGGCTCTATGGATGTTGGTATGGTTGATATTATTCGTGACCGTGAACGCGCAACACCACGCTACAATCAATTTCGTCGTGCAATTGGTTTAAAACCAATAAATACATACCGTGACTTCTTTCATCCAAGTAAAGAACTTGATGAAAGACAGAAGGGTGTGATCAAAAAATTTGAACAAGTTTATGGTTTCACTGCGGATGGTAATGACAACGTTGAAATGATCGATTTATTAGTCGGAACTTTAGCAGAAGAAGTTCGCCCTAAAAACTTTGGTTTTGGTGAAACAATGTTTCAGATATTTATTTTAATGGCGTCACGTCGTTTGATGGCTGATCCTTATTTTACGGACTACTACAATGCTGATCATTACACAAAATCGGGTCTTGAGTGGATCGACCGCGAAGGCACATTAGCCCAAGTTATTGGTCGACATATGCCGGAACTTAAACCGCACATGAGTGGCTTAGATTCAGCATTTGCGCCTTGGAAAGAATAGTTTTTAATTAAATTAATAATAAAAAGGAGAGCAAAGCTCTCCTTTTTTATTTCAGTTATGAAATCTTTTTTAAAATTAATTACTGTCCTGTAATTGGGCTTTTTGTTGTTTGAACTTCATTTGGCGTGCGACATTTTACTTTAGTTTCAGTGCAACGTTCGCGTTCGTAGTAAAAACCAATATCACGTGCATTTTTTGGGTTAATAAATAAAATTTCATCGTTAGTTTTCTTAGGTTTTTGATTTACGATATCTGTGAAGTAAGCGATTCGACCCGCGACTTTACTTAGGCCTTTTACTTTATTGTTTTTTGGTGTCATTGTGAAAAACAAACCTTGGATATTTTCACGAATTTCAAATTCTCCTTTAATGCTAGCTTGGTAAAACTCAGCTGTCATATCGCTGTTAATCACTAAATTATATGTAAAATCATTAAAATAATCTAAACCATTAGAAAGTGTTGTTCCTAAATATTTAGATGGAATAAAATTTTCCCATGTTGATCCAGAAGATGTTCCATCAAATTGCATAATTTCATTCGACGAACTGACTTCAGAGCGGTCTCTTGAAATAACTGCACCTTTCATAGATCCATCTTTAGCTAAAGTTAAAGTTGATGCTACAGCTGACGTATCTGCTTGTATTTCACCTGCTGCAGTCACTTCAAGTGGAAGTAATTCATAATTTAGATCAGAAACCTGTTTAATTTTGTATGCATAAAGACGGTCAATCCAATTTGTAATACGTGATGATTGAACTAAACTAGCTAATCGACTGACTTTGTATTCAGCCAGAACAGCGTAGTAATCTGGGCTATTAGGATCTTTTTTAATAAGAAATGACATAATATCAGGATTAGAAATGTGTGTGCTACTGGCTTTAAAAGCGCCTTCTGGCAAGCCTGCAAAACTTGTTGTAGAGATTAGGGTCATGGCAGCGATAACAGCTATGCGAGATCTTGTTGCAAAAAAGTTCATATAAAGCTCCTTGTTTGTTAATCTAGATTGCAAAAGACTGACCACGGTATAATACGTTCTAAATGAACTAAAACAGTGTACATGTTCAAAAGCTTAACATTTGTCATAAATAGTCACCCATGCTAGCGTAAAATCCATGGATTTAACATGGTTAGGGACTGCAGGATTTATTGTAAAGAGCTCAAGCGGGGATATTGCTTTTGATCCTTTTATTAGCCGTGGTAAAAACCAACCATCTCCTTTTACAGCTGAATCATTTGCCAACACAGAGGCTTTGTTCATTGGGCATGGGCATTTTGATCATACTTTTGATGTGCCACAAATTATGAATTCAAGTGAAGCACAAGTTTTTGCTCCAGGGCTAACTGGTTATATGCTGAGACTTCGCGGAGTTGCTTCATCAAGAATAGTTCATGCAACAAATAAAGAATTACTTTTTAAAAAATATAAATTGCGTGCTTTTAAAAGTTCTCATGTAACGTTTGATTGGCCCTTAATATACAGCACGCTTAAAAGATGTCAGGTATCTGATTGTCTAAATATATGTAAAGTTGGATTAGGTTATCCAAAAGGCTTGGTGCAAACATATTTATTTGAAATTAAAAATAAAAAAGTTTTATTTATTAGTTCTGCAGGGTGTACTCATGAAGAGCTTTTGATTTATAAAGATTTACAAATAGATTATTTATTGGCACCGCTACAGGGTCATAGTCAAATTCAACAACTTGTTGCCAAACAAGTTGTTTTGATCAATCCAAAAGTTGTTATACCTCATCATCATGATGATTTTTATTCACCATTAAGCCAAAATATTTCAGTAGAAATTTTTAAGGATAAATTACAGCAGTTTGGATTTAAAGGGCGAATGTTGGAAATTCCGCTTTTTCAAAGTTGTGATATTTAGCCTATTCAAGGCTTTTTCCGCGAATTATACGATCGACGCGTACCATTGAATTTTGTAAAGCTGATGTCGTTTCCGAATCAAGATCGGTAAATTTAAGACCATAAATTTGAGCTTTAGTTTCTTGAATAAATTCTGCAAACACGATTTCTGTTTTGAGCATGAGTGGCTCAGCGTCCAAAAGACCCACACTGCAGCTCAGTTTATCACCTATTTTAAATTCAAGAGGAAAAGCATTTGTTATAGAAATTTTACAACCACCTAAGCTGATGTCTCGCAACTCACATTTTAAACTGGCTTCTCTAATAATTTTAAATGTATGTTTTAATGATGTTGGAACATTGACCCTAAAGTTTTCACGTCTTTGCATTTTGCAAATTTCTGATGGACGATCAACCAAGTAATTTGTATCCGCATTGCTGACATAAGACTTAAATAAATGGGTTTCACCGTTGTAATCGAAACAACAAATAATTTCTTCTTTGTTGTATTTGTGTGGGAGCGTTTTCGCGATACAAATTTTTTCGCCTGAATTGGGTAAAAATATAGATTTAGAGTGCTGATCGAAAATCTTATAAGCGACAGCCATTTTATTAGTTTTAATATGTTGATAAATTTCTATAAAATCAAGGTTACTAACTGGAGTATAAAAGTTAGCTGTATTAGGATTGACTACGTTATTCGACATATTCAAAAAAATCCTTTTTTTTGTCCTGACTTTATTAATCTAGCTTTATCCAAGTAATTTCATGTTTATTTTGATAAAGCCTTACAAGCTTAGAATCAGGTATTTTTCTTAATTTATCAATGACTTCGTAATCTGTTTGGCCTTTAAACTTTACAGTACAAATGAAATTTTTTATTTTGCTGTGGTCTAGCCAGAATTGAATAGTTTCTAGCATTTTTTCGGGGCTACAGATCAAATCTGAAAAGAACCAGCTGCAATTAGCATAGTTTTTTGGATTTATTTTGAAAGCATCAGCTTTGGAATGGACAATATTCGGAATCTTTTGAACTTTAGGATCCAGATCGGCTTTATCAAATGTATAAACAGTTTTGAAATACTGGCTTAATACCCAACTCCATCCACCAGGGCTAGCGCCAATTTCTATCGCATTAGCTTCAGGATCAATAATGCAATTTTGAGTTGCTAAAACTTCCCATAGCTTTAAATAGGCCCGGTTTGGTGGGTTAGTTTTATCCTCATCAAATTCATGCCACCCTGCCGGGTAACGTGATTTTGGTTCAGCACTGTAAATAATGAAATCTTCAATTGCAGTCCAAATATAAAATTTGTAAGAAAAATCTTTTTTAACAGGAAATTTGATTCGTTTTTCTGGAATCAGTTTTAGCTTATGGATTAATTTTGTCGCCATTAAATTTTTTTCAGTCGAATAATAATAACCTAGTTGATCTTGCATTTTTAAAGCAATAAGTGAACTATCGTAGCCCTGACAATATTTGCAATTTATCCACACATCCTGAGCCCATAATAAGCTATCAGTACAGTGAGATATAATTATTATGTGTGAATGCTTAATAAGAATCTTGATATTTTTACGCTCGAGCTCTTTTTCAAGCTCAAGCGCAAAATTTTGAAATGGGACAAGAACAGTAAAACTATGCGGCAGCTTTTTGAGGTGGTGCAGGAGAGAGTAGCCCATGTTTATTTAAGACCTGTGTGCAAATTTCCCAAAATTTTTCCTTTAAAACAATTTCTCTGGCATTGTATTTTAGCTTTGGAAATGTGCCCGCATCGAAATGCAAACAGAAATCAGCTTCTGAACTGCCACGAACAAACTTCATTAGCATATTAAAGTGTACATCGGTCAATTTGTCGACAATAAGCATTTTTCTTAAAGCACCTTCTGGTGTGTTACATAGAAATTGGTGCAAAAGTGCGCCGTCATATAATGAACTCATTAAAGTCCTCCTTAGTTCTACCTAGACTATCGGCTTAATCAGGGGCTGAAATAAGAAGTAAGTTCATTTTTTTTATTTAGTTTTAAATCAGTTATATTGATTTTTATAATCTACTGCGCGCGAACCACATGTGATAAGTGATTTTATTGTTACGACTGTACAGACTTTTGACACTTTCATTTGTATTAAATACATAGATTAGTCTCTAAAAAATCAGTCTGTGTTCAAAGATCATCATTTCGTGTAAACCTTCATTCATATGGGGATAATCTATGAATAACATCGAAGATTCGAAATCTATTGAATTTGAAAATAGGTCACAAGAATTAACACAAGAAATGTCTTTAAAAGATATTACTTCATTAATGTTAATTAATTGGCCGCTCTATTTAGTTTTGATCTTAATGATAACAAGTGTCGGTTTAGTTATTTACACTATTAAAAATCCATTCGTTTCTAAAACTACGATTATTATTAATGATGCGCAAAATTCCCATTTACAGGCATTTACAAAAAACATTCTTGGTTCTGGTGCTCAAGTCAACGAAGCAAAAAAGAATAATTCCTCTGTTCAAAAAAGTCTTGAATACTTTAAATCCATCGATTTTCTGGAAAAGATTTTTAATAAAACTTTTGATGCGGTCTATAACTCGCAAATTAGCTTAGCTGAAAAGCAGGGATTAAAGATTTGGAAAAACGAAATTAATGGTGAAAGCATTAAGTCTTTAAATAAAATGACAGAAGACGATCAAATCCAAATTTATAAGCAAATTGATGGCATGTTATCTTTTAAAATTAAAAGTGATTATTCAATTGATGTGCAAGCCCAATCAGAGTCAAAAGAACTTGCACTTTATATCTCAAATGTTGCAGCGACTGTCGCTTTAGAAACATTTAAAGAAATCGAAGCCAAAGACATTCAACAAATGAATGATTTCTTACAAACTGAAAAAAAATTAGTTGATACAGAAATTCTTGAGTTGAATAAAAAAATGCAAACTTTTAATGAAAAACCAGAAAATTTAATCTCATTGAGTTCCCGTGAAAAAGTGGGTGAATATCTTTCTGAACTGATGGTCAGAAAAAATGAAACTTTAATGAAGATTTCTGAAAATAATAAAATCGTCCGAGCATTAACTGGAAATTCGACAGTTAAAAAAGAAAGTCAGCTTTACGGTAACAGCGGCAAAGCCCAAGGACTAAAATTAGAGAACGATTTACTTCGTTCTAAGTTAGGCCAAATTCAAACGGCCATTGACCGCGTAGCTGACGAAGCTAAAGCTATGCCTGTAGCAGCGCAAATGTATGACGAATTACAAAAAAGATCAGATCAACAAGTATCACGTTACAAAGATATTTCAGCAGCTTTAGCCAAAGTTGAAGCTTTAAAACTAAGCCTAGTGAATAAATTTGAAATTTATGAAAGATCACGCGTAGACAAAGTTGCGCCAGCTATTTCATTAACAGTGGTTTTATTTTTAAGTATAGTTTTAGCACAGCTTTTAGGAAGTTTAATAATTTACCTTCGAGCGATCTGGGATACACGAGTAATTACAGCACAATCAACACGTAATGTGGTAGTGATAGATAGTCATTCACTAGATCCACGGGTGATCATAGAAAATTCAAAAATTAAATTTCGCCTTAAACATAGCTCGATAGCAGATGATCCTGAAAACGGAAAAACAAAACGTTTAGGTTTTGATTTCACTTCTAAAGATAAAAATGGCTAGTCATGTCTTTTGTTGATAAAGATCGCCCATCGACCTGGCGAAAATACGAAAAGGATTTCTGCACTCAGTGTAAAGCCCATTGCTGCGCAATGCCTGTTGAAGTCAAAGTTTCAGACCTGATCCGATTAAAACTTTTAAGCCAAGACGAAGTCGATCATTCACTAAAAAAATCTGTGAAGCGCCTGAAAAAAGAAGGCTTCTTACAAAGCTACCGCGAATCTACTGAGTTATTTATGCTACAGCAAAAATCTAACAGCGATTGTATATTTCAAGATTCAATTACACGGGGATGTACAGTTTACGATATTCGCCCTGAAACCTGCAGATCTTTCCCGGATAAAATGGGTGCTCGTGTGGGGTATTGTCCTGCAATCAAGAAATAGGCTGCTTAATTGAATCTCATAAAACCTGTCTCATCTTGAGACACCTGTTATCCCACGACACAGAAGTGTTAGCAAAAATTGGCTTTTTATTAAAGTGTCTCTTGTTGATAGGGTCAGTTGCGCTACAAACGTCATAAAAACAATAACTTGGTCTCATTGCTGCTCTCTAATTAGGTATCAAGGAGATCTGTTATGAAAACTAACTTATCAAGAAACGAAAAATTAGTGTTAACTGGCTTAGGTATTTGCCTGATCGGTTTTACAGTTTTTATGAGTCGCTTGTCTACTCCGACAATTAAAATTGAAAATAACGAAGTATCACAGATCAATTATAAAATGGGTAAAGCGGTTGATGAAACAGCTGCTAGTTATGATTTAAGTGGTCGCGGAATTGATCGTGAATACGAAGGTCTTAAAAATAAAGACGTTATAGCAAAAGCAACTAGCGTTTCTGGTGCTACAGCTGTATCAGCAACAACTCAAACTGCAAAATCAGCTTCAGCAACGGCTCAGAAAAAACAACAAACAGCTAAAACAGCTCCGGTTATGCCACGTGCTACGATTGCTCAAATAAATACTAGACCTACAAATGATTCCGAGATCTCAAATAAATCTGATTTAAACCGTCCAATGAATACGTCGAATTCAGCGCCAGTGAATAACACAGTACAAAACCCTACAGATGAAACAAAAGATGAAGACATTGTTGTTAAGAAAACTTATGAACAAATCAGAGCTGAAGTTTTAGCTGCTAAAACTAAGGAATCTATTATTGCTTTAGTTCAATCTTTAAGAAAAAACGAAGTTTCTTCAGCTGACTTTTATCAATTAACTGAAGAACTAGTAAATTCGTCAGATTCACAGTTTGTAGGATTAGGTTTATATGCTTTAAGATTAACACCATCTTTAGCTAGCTTTACTATATTAGTGCAGTATCAATCTGGTGTATCTACTCAGTATCAAACGTATATTCAAGAAAGCTTAATATCATATAATCAATCATCACAAGTTGGTTTGTTTCAACAAATCTTAAAATCTAATAATAAGTCTGTTGTTTTAAAAGCTGTAGAAGTGATTAAAATTGGTTTTAACGAGATTAAAAATGGAACTTTCCAATATGTTGATGGTCGTAACAGACGTGATATCAGCGCTAATCTAACGTCGGTACAAAGCTTTAATGTTCTATTGCCAACATTGAATCAACAATTAGAGGCAGCTCAAGACAACGACATCAGATCAGCATTAGAAGTTGTTAAGAATTTAATTAATGATAATGCAGCAAATGTTGCTGCTATTAACTAAGCCTAATTCATTAGCTTTTTGATTTTTCAATAATTTGGGTCGTTGATCGGCCCTCTATAAACTGTAATGATTCCACAAAACCTCCGTAGCTTTGAACGAAATCCCAACCCACAATTTGCTGAATTTTCCAATCTCCACCCTTAACTAATACATCAGGTTTAATCTTCTTGATTAATTCAATGGGTGTTTCTTCATTAAATAAAACTGTATGATCAACTGCTTTCAAAGAAGCTAAAATTTCTGCACGATCGTTTTCATTTTGAATAGGGCGTGTAGGGCCTTTAAGCTTTTGGACTGAAGCATCTGTGTTAATACCAACAATCAAGACATCGCCACGCGATTTAGCCTGTTCTAAGTATCGAACATGGCCAATGTGTAATAGATCAAAACAACCATTAGTGAAAACTATTTTCTTATTTTCTTTTTTATAGCTTTGAATGATTTGTTCAGCTTCATTCAACTTTAAAACTTTTTTAGACATATTTTTGTTTTTGGATTTGTAGACCTGTTAAATATTTTAAGAAGTCTTTACGAATCACTAAGGATATAAAACTCATTAAAATAAAACCTGTGCAAATATTCAAAAAAGTTCGTGCTGTGACTTTTAAAATATAAGTTTTTGATGCTTGTTGGATTTCGCTTCCACAACGCTGGTCAAAAGCCCACTCACCGGGTGTGTGACCTAAAAAAGCACGGCATGTGATGAAGTAAATAAATTGAATTGTCGCAAACAAGCTTAATGTAGCCCAGTAAATCATAAACTGTGAATCAGGCTGATTAATATTAGCAATGAGATCAATTTTTGTAATCGCAAGCATAGCAATCATACTTATTAAAAACAAAGCTGATGTCAGTAACATGTCTAAAAACCCTGCAGCTAATGATGGATTGGTGTTGACCCAAGTTAATCTTTTTTTATTTTTAGCTAAAAGATCTTCTTGTTGTTTTTTCTGGTTTAAAGTTTTTAAAATTTCATTCACTGCTGATTGGGCTTTTGTGATTGAATCATCTTCAATCATCGGGACATTTAATGCAGGTCTTCGAATCGTATTTTGTTCATTTCTTGACTGTTCGTTTCTTGGTAGTGGTGGTTGTAAATTAAATGATTGAGTTGAAGTCGTTGACGACTGATGAATAGTTGGTGTCGTTCTGGTTGAAGTATTAAAATTTGTATTAATATTTGGAGTATTAGTTACTGTCGCTGTCGCTATTTTTTTATGAAAACCCAAGCCAGCTGTTAAAGGCTTAAATTCGAACTCATCAAATGGGTCATTTTTATTATCGTCTCTGGTCTCATTTGTAGAATTGAACATTTAAATCCTCCGCAGGCTATTTCATCAACCCGAACTCATACTTTAGGACGGAGACTAAAGTCAGGCAAGCCGTTTCAACGCGTAAAATTTGACGACCTAGAGTCACTGGATGAAGGCCTAGGCTTTGCATTTCATCGGCCTCTTGTGTTGAAAAACCGCCCTCAGATCCAACAATAAGCCAGATATCGTTTGGGGTGCTGTTTGTTGACGCTTGATTAAGTGCAAACTGTTGACGCAGTGATTTGACCTCTTCTTGAATGGGCCTCACGTTGACTCCCTCATAAGCAAATAGACACCATGTCGACGGCGAGGGGTTAATAATTTTAAAAAGTTGTGACCAATTTGTTAGATCATGAACTTTCATGAGTTCACCACGACCAGATTGTTGCGTCGCTGAGATCACAATTTTTTGCCACCGTTCTGTTTTGCCAGCAGGTAATTCTTTTTCTTTACGGATAAAACTATAACTAGAAACAAATGGTAAAATTGAAGTTACACCCATTTCAACAGCGCGCTCTAATGTTGAATCCATAACAGGGTATCTAGGGATTGATAGGGCAATATGGATGTGGGGTTTTTCTAACGGTTCAATTTCACGAGTTTCAATAATTTGGGCTTCAGCGCTTTTTTTTTGAAGAGCAGTCACTTCAACTAAATAGGCTTTTGAATCTTCTGTGATAACTTCAAAATGGTGACCTATTTCTTGTCTGCACACATCAAAGATATGATGAAAAAGGTCGTCTTTAAATATGACAGTGTCGTTATAGATAGATTTTTTTTCAATCCAGTATCTTCTCATTTTAAATTATCTTTTGAACCCAGTAACCAACCCATTCATCTTTTTGAATGCGTTTGATGACTTTAATTTCAGGAGAGCTTTCAATAAATTGATCGAAAAATAAATTATCACGCTCTTGAAGAATTCCGGTTAAAAAAAGATAGCCATTTGTTTTTACAGATTTTATGAGGTCTTTTTTTATTTTAACGAGTACACCGTCAATAATATTTGCGACCACCACATCAAATTGTTCGCGAATTTCATCAAGCTGTTGTTCTAAAATCATCACTTGATTTGTTTTATTCAGTTCACAATTTTCACGAGCTTTTCTACGGGCTTCAGCATCAATTTCAATACCAGTGATCATCCCGTAACCGCAAATTTCAGCAAGCACAGCTAAAATAGCAGTTCCAGTTCCCACATCTAATAAAGTCCATTTTTTAATTGTCGTTGGATTTTCAGTGGATAATTTATGGATAAAATAAGACGCCATTTTTGTTGTGGCATGTGTGCCTGTGCCAAAAGCCATTCCTGGATCGATCAAAATTTGTTTATCAACGCCTTCAGGTTTTTCTAACCACGATGGCACAACCCAAACAGGGCCAACCAATTTAAAAGGCACAAATCCTTTTTTCCATTCAGCGAGCCAATCTTTCTCATCTTCTGTGTTCAGTTCCGCTTGTATCATCGGGTTTAATTTTCTAATTTCATCAAAAAAACTGTTTTCAGGTTTTTGTAAAAAGAAAACATCAAGATCTAGAAATTTTTTTGGAATCAATGACGGATCGTACGTTAAATCAGGTTGAGTAAAACTTAAAGCTTCAGACAAGCCAGAGGCTCCGCAGGCAAAGGCCACAACAGAAAGTTGATCTTCATGTACGCGGGGTACATGGCTTAAACGCACACGATAATATTGGTCTGACATAGGGGCTTACTTTGCCATAGAGCTATCAGTCAGGTCAATTTGATCTCCGACCATGATACCGATTTGTTCAAGCATGGGTTCATTCTCACGTGATTCGAGACGAACTTCTCTGGCGACAGCCACTGAACCTTCAACATGTATAATTTTCAAAAAACCAACTACAGTGTGAAACTGACCAATCAGTTTTTGCATATCATTTTTTACTGAAACTTGTCGTTTAACTTTCACAATAAGATTTTTTTTAAGACCCGAACTTAATCCACTGTTCAGATAATAATCTTTATAAACAGGATCTGAATCTGACAAAGTGATGTTGCGTTTCGCTTCCACAATTTCAATAAGGTCTTCAGCCTGAACAGTTTGCGCTGTTAATATAAATAAGGACGAAGTGAAGGCTAAGTATTTAAAAAAGCGTTTTAATAAATAATCCATAGCTTATTTATCGGGAAGTGGTCCCTAAACATTGACTCTCCGTTAGTCTAGATAATGACAGCTAAATGATACCCGTACAAATCAGATTATTTTAACTTACTGAGTGTTTTTTGGAATTCTTTACGATTTTTTTCGATCGTAGCTGGTTTTTTTTTGATGCTGGTTTTAATTTGCTTACCACTCGTGTTTTCTGGCAAGTCAGCCATGAAAATACGTTCGACAGCAGCTTCATTTAAATAAACCAATGAACCACGATCTAATGTTCCAAGTTTAAGTTTCCCAATGGCTACGCGTTGAAGTTTGAGGACATCAAAACCGATTTTTTTGAACATTTCTCGAACTTGGTGATTCTTTCCTTCTGTAATAACAATTTTGTACCAATCATTTTTTTCAGAAGTTTTTTTATTTTTTTCTTTAACGGCTTTAATTTTTTCTACGTTTTTGGCTTTAACTCGGCCACCTGGAATTGGAACGCCTCTAAGTAATTTATCGATTTGATCGGGGCGGGGTTGGCCATTCAACTTAACATGATATGTTTTAGTCACTTCAGTTTTAGGATGCATCACTTTGTTGGCAAAATCCCCATCGTTAGTCATTAGCAATAGACCTTCGCTGTCCCAATCTAAACGACCGATTGGGAAAACTCGTCCTGGAACACCGTTCATGTAATCAGCAACTGTGATTCGACCTAATGGATCAGTCATCGATGTGATTACATTTTTTGGTTTGTGAAACATGATATAAATATTTTGATTTTTAGATCGTAGTGGTTTTCCGTCGACTTTGATTTGATCATTAGCTGGGTCAACTTTGATGCCAAGTTCGTAAACTTTTTTGCCATTGACCATAACAAGGCCTTCTTCAATCATTTTATCAGCGCCACGTCGTGATGCCAATCCACGTTCAGCAAGTAGTTTATTTAAACGAATCATAAGTGCTCCAGTATTTTGATCTGTTCTATCTTAGCAGTTTCAGCTATTTTAAAGCTTCTAAAACTTTAGGTTTTAGTTCGTTCCAGTCTAAAAACTGCGTGAAAGTTAGATCATTAAGAATAGCCCCTTTTCTATTCACAAATACCACGGTTGGCAAGCCTTTGATGTTATATTGGGTTAATATCTTTTGAACCTCGTCGGTGTCCTCTGTCGCATCAACTTTAACAAGCATAAACTGCTTCGAAAGCTCTATGAATTCAGGCTCTGTATAGGTCTTTTCTTCAAGCTCGTGGCAGGCCCCGCACCATTCAGCAAAGAAATCGATCAAAACTGGCTTATTTTCTGAAAGAGCCTGTTGTAAAATTTTTTCACTATAAGGAACCCATTGAGTCAGGTTATTTTGTTTTTCATTGGCAATGGGTTCATTGAAAAGAGGTTTTACGTAATCAATTTTAAAAACCGCCAACAAAGCCAATGTTGTGGAAAATATAAAAAACGCGAGGGCTAAACTCTGTTTTAATGGGTGTCGCTTTTTAAAATTAAAAGCCCCTTTCCAAAAAGAAATAGCCATTAAAGATAACCCTAAAATAATCACCCAGTATTTAAAATCCAAGACAAATTGTAAATAATAAAAAGCGGCACCGATCATGAGTAGACCTAATAAAAATTTAACTAAATCCATCCATGGGCCTGATTTAGGAAGCTTTTTAATAAGCTGGCTTGAAAAACCAAGCACAATAAATATTAACCCCAATCCAATCGCAAAAGTAAAAAGCAAAGTAAAACCAAGCCATACACTTTGTGTAGATGAAACAAAACTTAAAATAGAGACAAGCACAGGGCCGACACAAGGACTAGCCACAATACCTGCGACTAAACCCATGATTAGCGCACCAAAATAACCATGACTTTTTCCAGTGCCAAATTTATTACGGATATAAGCAGGAACTTGAATTTCAAAAAATCCCCACATACTGAAGGCCATCAAAACAAATAGAACAACAAGTGAACTGATCACATATTTGTTAGCTAATGCTTTACCGAACAAAGCGCCTGTCAGAGCTGCGATAGAACCTAACGTTGCATAAGTAAGTGCTATACCTAAAACATAAAAGATTGATCTTAAAACATTCTGTGTGCGAGTTTTTGTTTCAGCATCATGGCCCAGGATAGATAATGTGATCGGAATCATCGGAAAGATACACGGAGTAAAACTAGTTAAAATTCCGGCCAAAAAAACCAGAAAATAAGTCAGTAGAAAACTTTTAGATAATTGATTTTCAATAGACCCTGTAGAAAAAAATGAAAAATTATCTGCGCTGTCAGTTGCTGGATTCAGACTGGTTGAGTTCACATTTAAAGAAATATTTTTCATTTGAGGCAAATAGCAAACTTGGTCACTGCAAATTTGATAACGAAGATCAAAATTGATCTTTTGAGGCATAGTTGATAATTTTTCAGGAGCTTCGATTTGAATTTCAATTTCTCCTTTTTCAAAAAGTCCTTTTTTTGTTTTTTGTGTGTACTTGTCATAAAATTCGATTTCAGGTGATAGTTTAATTTGTCCTGCATTGAATTCAGGGTTGAGTGACATTATTTTGAATTGTTCTGAATAGGCATGAAAACCTTTGGGCATTTCGATAGTGATGCGAACTGATTTAATTTGTCCGGCATCTAGCTGGAGTGGATCAGTCAAAATATTAAATAGAACTGTCGGACTATTTTTTGCCTCGTCAGCGGCCCAGATTAAAGTCGAGTAGAAAAAGATAACTGATAGTAAAAGAATGCGTTTCATTATTTCAAAATAACATTTTTCTAAACTAAAAACATCAAATACTAGACGTTCTTCTAGATTGCTACTTGCTGCATAAACTTTGCATCAAGCTGAGCCGATAGATCATTTGTAGAACTTTATTTATTAAAGAGGTCGCAATGGGATATTTTGGTATTTTAGTCGTATTTGCAATGGTGTTTGGTGGTTTTGCACTAGCTGGCGGAAGTTTCGGCGTCATTATTAAATCTGCGCCACTTGAGATGATGATTATTGGTGGTGCTGCGTTAGGTGCTTACATTATAGGTAACCCGATGAAAGTTATTAAAGCTGGATTTAAGCTCAGCTTTAAAGCCATGACAGCTAAAGGCCCACAGAAAAAAGATTATTTAGACTTGCTTCAAATGATGTTTCAACTGTTTCAAGTTTTTAGAAAAGAAGGACCTCAAGGTGTTGAAAAACACATCGAGACTCCTGATCAAAGTGATATTTTTAAAGCTTACCCATCTGTTATGAAAAATCATCATGCTGTAGCTTTTTTGTGTGACACGATGAAAATTATTTTATCAACAGACTTATCCCCATACGACATCGATGACTTAATGGATAACGACTTAAAAGCGATTCATGCTGAAGAACATTTAGCGCAGCATGCTGTCCAAATGGCTGCTGATGGATTTCCAGGTTTAGGGATCGTTGCCGCCGTATTAGGTATTGTTAAAACGATGGCCCATTTAACTGAAGGTAATGAAAGAATCGGTCAGTTAGTTGCTAGTGCCCTAGTCGGTACAATGTTAGGGGTTTTCGGGGCTTACGGTTTCATCGGACCCACAGCGACTAAAATTGCAAGTGACATTGAAGCTGAAGGTCGATTTTTAAATTGTATTAAAGCAGCTGTGGTTGCTTTGCAACGGGGATCGCCACCACTTGTTTGTGTAGAGTATGCTCGTCGTTCGATTATGCCAGAAGAAAGACCGACGTTTGATGAATTAGATAAAGCAACTAAAGATATTAAAAAAGCAGCGGCCTAGAAAAAAAATCAGGGGAAACAAGTGGCTAAAAAGCAAACTATTGTTATTAAAAAAATAATCGTACAGGGCGGCGGTCACCATGGTGGTTCATGGAAAGTCGCACTTGCGGATTTTATGACAGCAATGATGGCTTTTTTCTTAGTGATGTGGCTTTTAGGACAAAGTGAAGAAACAAAAAAAGCAGTTTCAGATTATTTTTCTACACCATCAGTGATTGAATACAATTTCCAAAATTTCGGTGCTGAAGTGACTTTAGAAAAACTATTTCTCGATTTTATTAACGAGCCCTTAAAGGCTATGCAAAGTTTTATGGAACCAGCGACTAAATCACCAAATGTTTTAGATATGGGTTCTGAAAAAGTCGTAGCCGCATTTATGGCTGATAAAATGACCGACATAGCTAAAAATGTGACGATTTCACAAGATGGTTTTGAATTTGATATTCCAGATACATATCTTTTTGAAAGAGGCCTATCTGTTCCGAAAGCTGGTTTTGTTGACGTGATAGATAAATTAACAGGTGTTACAGCTGGATTAAAAGATGCAGAAATTAAAATTACATCAGCTTTATTTATTCAATTAGTAGCTGATCAATCTGTTAAAACGGCTGACCGTGTGGCTAAAGAACGACTGACATTGATTCAAAACAAAGTCACTGCGTCGTTCGATAGTAATTCAAATGCAGTCATAGGTGCTACTAATATTAAAAATAAGACGGGTGATTACGATCCAGAAAAGTTAATGGGTTTTATCCGCATCAGTATTACTCAGAAAGAAAATCCTGAAGCTGGTAAAAAACGCCGTAAATTAGAAGCTTTATTTTCAAGTTCTAAACCTCAGCCAGAAATTAACTTTGATCGTAATATACAAAGTGTGAATTCAAATGATAAAAAAGATTCTTTTATAAATCCAGTTGATGTTGAAATCAATAAACTTCAAAATGAAGCATTCCCCGGTGAGACAGAATAATCTTCTGTCTCAAGTTTATTTAATTTTATGTTAATACTCTAAAGCAAAAGCTAAAAAATAATTTAACTTTGATCTTGACCCAAATTGTCCGGTGTTGCTTGGTAAAGTGAAGCCTAATTCAATTTGACCTTTTTCAAACGGCCTGTAATATCCAGTGGCTGCACTATCAAAGTAATCATTGTACTGCGCTGATCGCTGTTGAGTATAACCGAAGCTACCAATACCACCGTATTTATCAGTCAAGCGATGAAAATATTTAAATTGGTAATAGTGAGACGTTGTGCCTGTGCCCTCAAAATTAGTTTGTCGTTCAAGAAGAAAACTCATTCTTGGATAAGAAATTTCAAAACCAAATCTTTGGCCATTTCTTAAATCAACTTTGAAAAAATGTTCATCGTGAATGTAAAAATGAAATTTAGAACTGGGTTGAAACTCAATATAAACTTCAGCAATGTATTTAATCCATAAATTATCATCAGATGAATTCAAATCAGAAACATTGGATCCCCAAAAGCCAAATTTAAACTGCGATCCAAGATTAACTAAAAACAAAGCATTTAATGCCACATCATTGTCACTCATTGAAAGACCGCGTTCGATAAAATTAGTCATGAGTTTGGCATTACCAGAAATAGCATAAGTTGGCGTTGCCCCAGATTTTTCATCTTTGCCATTTTTAGGCGGCACTGGGACTTGTGCAAATAAGGACAGTGAACAAAATAAAATAGTTAGAAGGAAAAAAATCCGCATATCTTATTGTTAAAATTTAAATGTAAATAATCAATCAAAGCTAGACCCAATAACTAAGTTATGGTTAATATGGTCGGAAATGACATCCGATTAATACTTAAGTAGGAGCCTATGGTCTTTTCAGAAACAACACCATGTCTTGAATATCCAATTGTGGCTTTCGACACGGAAACAAGCGGTGCTTATCCCTTGGAATCAGAAGTGATCGAGATCGGGGCCGTTAAGTGGCATAACGGTCAGATTATTGATCGCTTTCAAACTTTAGTTAGGCCAAGTGAGCTATTAACACCTGAAAATACCAGAATTCATGGAATCACTAATGATATGGTCGCAAATGCTCCGCTGATGAAAGAAGTGATTCTCGGTTTTTGTGAATTTGTAAATGACAGTGTCCTTTTAGCCCACCACGCACCGTTTGACCTAGGATTCATGGCACCTGCCATCGAAAAAAACGGCTTAAACTTTCCAAAGAATAAACATTTTTGCACTAGTTTGTTGTCCAGATCTTTACTGCATACAACAAATCATAAACTACAAACTTTGGTCAAAGAACTACAACTTATTGGTGGTGATGCTCATAGGGCCTATGATGATGCCTATGCATGTCTGCAAGTTTTTTTGAAATGTATTGATAAGTTAAGTCCTGAAGTCACAGTTCAAAGACTACAAGAAATTCAAATCAAAGATATCAAGTGGGATAATTATAGAGTTTTAAATACAGATGATGAAAAAATAAAAACTATAGTCCAATCAATCACTGAAAGTAAGCCACTTCAAATTAAATATGAAGGCGGCCAAAGTAAGAAGGAGTTTAGGACTATAAAACCTAAAGGCCTAATCAGAAATCCTGATGGTGACTATGTGAATGCAGTTTGTGATATTGATCAGCAACGAAAAAGATTTTATTTAAGTAAGATTAGTTTTTAATTAGGCTTTAGTAATTTCTGCATCGTCATCAGGAGCTTTATTTTTTAACTCAATTTCCAATTCATGGGCAGCTTGAATTTTTAAAAATATTTTATCAGCTAGTTTTTCAAGATGCTTAAAATCGTCACCAGCTCGTAGTTTAAGTTGTTTATGATTATAGCCCATTTCTTTTTGATCAAGTATTTGTGTAAAATATCTTTCAAAAGCATAAATTGGTCCTGCAATTTGATGTGATATAAATTTTGCAAAAATAAATAGGGCTACTGAAAAAGTCAGTGTTAAAATCAAATATGAATACAGGAAAGCTTGCGTGTATTTTTCGCCAGATTGAGTCTGATAGACTCCTAATTCAGTCATGGATATTTTAAAATAGGTGTAAGAGAAGACAAGACTAATTAAAGATATAAGAACTCCTGATCCTATAAATATAAAAGCATATTTTAATTGAAAATTTTTATTAACCCAAAACTGACTGCGAGAATTTCTATCGGGCCAAATTCTGCTATGATTTTTTATCAAAGTGTGAACAATCGTAATGTAGCCAACCCACTGAATCATATCTGCTATATTCCAAATTGGGGAATGAAAATTTCCGATTTGAAAACCAATAAAATCAATCACATAACCAAAATAAGTGCGATCGATAACATTACCAATTATACCACCAACTAAAAGTGATAGACCAATACGTAACTGAAGAAGTTTCATCGGAATAATGTATTGAAGAAAGGCATAAAGACTGAATACAAAAAAGCCACTTGTAGAAATGGTCACAATTCTAAGAAAAGCGGGTAGGTTTGCAAACAGACCTAACATGGCACCTTCATTGTGAATCAAAATAAAATGAACTGGTCCGAACCAGACTTCTTTCATGTCTGAAGCGTAAAACTTAGTAATTTGATCTACAGCAATGGTCAAAACAAGTATAAACAGGACAACAAACCAATCTTTAGTTTTCATATTGATATTTTGCAGATACACTTTACAAAATGAAACAGATATTCACATTTTTTTTGATATTAAACTTAAGTCTAGTCGTTTATGCCATGCGCGATAAACAGATCGATGACATTATAAAAAAACACAAATTGAATCCGGCTCATTTAGGAATAGAAATCAATGCTAACGGGCAAGACCTATTTAAACTAAATAACGAACAATTGTTTATTCCAG
The DNA here is from genome assembly GCA_043747495.1 of Bdellovibrio sp. Taxonomy (GTDB): domain Bacteria; phylum Bdellovibrionota; class Bdellovibrionia; order Bdellovibrionales; family Bdellovibrionaceae; genus Pseudobdellovibrio. The sequence continues at coordinate 51,203 of JAYTPA010000006.1, read as the reverse complement.
CCTCAATTACAAAATTATTAACGACTTATTCAGTGCTTAAAAATTTTCCACAGGACCATAAATTTAGAACAGAACTTTTTTACGATGGAAAAAATCTTTATTTGGTCGGCGGTGGGGATCCTAGTTTTGTATCTGAAAATTTATGGTTTCTAGTGAATGAATTTGCACGACAGCAAATTTCCACAATTAACGGTGATATTATTGTTGATGACAGCTTGTTTGATACAGTCAGATATGATGAATCACGAGAATCAGTTCGTGTTGATCGGTCATACGATGCACCTGTAGGCGCGATGAGCTTTAACTGGAATTCGATTAATATTTATGTGTCAGGTTTAACTACTGGGGCGAATAAGGCCCTCGTTGTCCTAGATCCAGAAAATAGTTATTTTCAGTTAGAAAATAAAACTCAAATTAAGACTGGGCGAATAACTAAAGATCTTGTTATTGATGTGAATCAAGCCAAACGAAAAATAATAGTTTCTGGACAAGTAACTAAAGGCCAATCAGAAAAGGCCTACTATAAAAATGTATCAACACCAGATCTTTGGTCTGGCGAAAACTTAAAAGCTTTTTTAAAACAACGAGGAATAACTGTTCGCGGGGAAATCAAAGCTGGTCGTGTATCTAAGTCGGCAAAAAAAGTAGCTACTTTTGAAAGTAAAAATTTATCAGCGATTTTAGCTGATATGAATAAATTTTCTAATAATTTTGTCGCTGAAATGTTGGTAAAAAATATTTCTGTCAATCAAGGTGAAAAGCCCGCAACTTTGAAAAAAGGTATTTCGACGTTGAACCAAGATTTGTTAGATATCGGTCTTAAAAAAGAAGAATTCATGATCAAAAACCCATCAGGGTTTTCGCGCGATAATAAAATTTCTGCTCAGGCTATGAACGCAGTATTAAGTGTTCTTAAAAATAATTTTAAATATTTTCCTGTGGTTTTAGATTCGCTACCTATTTCGGGAATTGACGGTACTTTAAAAAAGCGAATGAAGGGTTCTGTCGCGGAAGGTTATGTGCGTGCAAAAACAGGCTATCTGGATGGGGTTGTGGCTTTGGCAGGCTATGCGGGCCATTCGAACGGCCAAGTCTATATATTTAGTTTTCTATACAATGGTCCACAAGAAGAGTCTACAGTGCGTGAATGCTTTGATCAAATTATAGAACATATCTTACAATCAGAAGGATGATTAAGATTTTTATAGTATTAGTTTCAATACTTTCTTTCTACCCATTTTCTGTAAATGCTTTAGTGAAGACATGGTCCACAACTTTACCCGAAAATTCAGTTTTTAAAGTCCCAACAGAAATGCGCGAGCGAGTTAATTTTTGGAAACAAATTTACGCGGAAGTTTCGGTGGATGAAGGTTTGTTTCATTTGCTGCATCACCCTGACGTGATTTTGGGTTCAATTAATCTACAAAAAATTAAAAGTAATAAGTCTTTAACGCTCAAACAAAAAGATTTAGTCATTAAAAAAGCCATTGATAATAAGCGTGAACAAATTGCACTTAAATGGAAAATTAAGGATATTAAACAAATCAGATTGCAAATGGGTCTTAAAGAAAGAATGCAGAATGCTCTGTCTGTTTCCGGTCGTTACTTGCCTATGATGGAAAAAGTTTTTAAAAGTAAAAACCTGCCGATTGAATTAACGCGACTAGTATTTGTCGAAAGTTCTTTTAATGTGAATGCGCAATCAAAAGTTGGCGCAAGTGGCTTATGGCAAATTATGCCTTTTGTAGCAAAACCTAAAGGCTATATGCAAGATCTGTATGATAAAAGAAATCATCCTTATTATGCAACAGTGATGGCAGCTGATATTTTAAAATCTAATTATCTTGGTTTGAAAAAATGGCCTTTGGCGGTTTCGGCGTATAATCACGGTTTGTATGGTGTTAAAAAAATGGTGTTAAAAAATAACACAGCTTACCTTCCTGATCTCATTGAATCCGATGAGATCACAAAAAGTTGGGGTTTTGCTTCTGAAAATTTTTATGCGTGTTTCTTGGCCGTTTTGGAAGTCGAAAAAGAAGCACAAAGCTTTTTCGGACAAAACTTAACTAAGTTAGAACCTTTAAAAATGAACCGTGCTATCACAACAAAAAAGATGACTCAAAAACAAGTGCTTAAGTATTTTCAAAATGATTCGAAAAAATTTAAAAAATATAATCCACATATTTATTATACTAAAGCTATGAATAAAAAATCTTTGCCAGCTGGCCTGCCACTGGTTTTACCAGAAAAAATAAAAAGTAATTCATTGGATTTCGCCAGAAATTAAATCTTACAGGTCTTTACAGCGGGCAACTAAGTACCGTTTTTTATCAGGGTGACGTAGCAGTTTAGAAATCTGAAAACATTGCTGTTTAGAGATATCCCATTGAAACTGTATATAACAATCAAAGACAGCAGCATCATGGCTTTCAGCTGCAGAAAACAATCTAGCTTTACTCAAGCATTGTCTTGCATTTTTAAAATCTGATTTTTTATAAAAACAGTAGTCTTTTAATTTTTCTTTATATAAATATGACTTCAAAGAATCAATTTTTTCATAGCATGATTTAAGATCAGGTGTCGTCTTATCTTTACTCATACAATAATCAAAACTTTGGGATTCATTTTGAAGACATATTTCTAATGAAGTCGATTTCGTATTAAAACCGCTGTTAAAGATTAAGACACTCAGTAAAAGAGTTACATGGATAATAATTTGACAGTTTATACGTGCTAATACGTTCATACGAGAGTTTAAAGCACGATTCATTCCTGCCTGTAAGCCAGTAGCTTTCAATGCGAATGTATAGGCTTTAAACGACGACGTTTTTTGTCACGTTTTTTGTGTTTTCTATAGAGGAAAAGCTAAATACTGAATATGTATTTCAATTTCAGGCCAGAAGTTGTAAAACACACCTATAGGTGGATCAATCAATGAATTACAAGAAACTAGGGTTTTACTTTCTGACAGTTATATTGATGAATGTAGGCATTTCTGCAAATGCCTACGCTGCTGTTAATCAGAATAAAGATATCCAAAAAGGTGAAGCTTACTTTCAAATACAAGCTGAAAAATCACATCTTAGTTTCATTGAGGGTTTAAAAAAACCGCAATCAGATATTGAATATCTTTTACTCAGACAAGAAAAAATGGTGAACTTTCAAAATATTTCAGAAAAAAATCTTCAGTATTTTGATTTTAATACGCTAACCCAGTCTGTTGTTCGTTATATTGGAAATCTTAAAAAAAATTACAGTCTGTCATTCAAACCTGTGCAAAGAAAACAAATTCAGTATCAATTTTATAGTCTCAGTCAGGCCATCAAAAAAGCGAATCAGTTACATTTAAATATCCAATCCGATCAGTTTGACAAATTACATGACTTGTTAGTCAGTCAATCAACAAGCTTGTTTTATCTCTCATTCAAAGAACGAAATAACCATGATTTATTTTGGGTCACATATTTTTTAAGTGAAATTGGTTATCCCATGGATTTAACAGCCAAGTTTTTAGTTCAATTAGAGTCCCGTCGTCATCTGGCTTTAAATCAACGATTAGGGTCACAATTGGCACGTATTTCATTAACCAAAGGGGTTGAGCTTAACTCTGTGAGTATAACCCAACTTGATCAACTTTTTGATTGGTCTATTTACGACGTAACCAATGAAATCGCGATTCAAAAAATGCAAAAACTTTACTTAAAGCAATTGCAAACACATGGAGCTCAAGACAAAGTAAAAACCGTTAAAAAGCAACTCGCTTCTAATTTGTTATGGCAAGAGACTAAAAATGTAGTGACGAACCCGATGGGATTTTTTAAGTATTTACAGTTTTTAATTGGATATATATTTATCGCTTTACCGTTAGAATACATTTTAATTATTGTATCGGTTTTGATATTTCTTGTTCAGTCACCCAATGTGTTAACATACGAAGAAAAAAAGAGAAAAAAACTATATCAAAAAGTTTGGTTGATGTTTACAAAATCTTACATGGGTAATAACGTACCATTTTTCTCGAAAGTAGCAGCTTCATTGGTTTTATTCGGAGTTGGTCTTTATTTTAATTCGGCCAAAAACTTCGTTGAATCGTTAATGGCCAATTTTTAAATACAGCAGCTTTTATAAGATATATTATTAAGGATTGGGGCTGATCGGTCCAATTCCTACACCGCCAAGAACACGGTAAGGGTTGTCTGCAAAATCTAATAAATAAAGAAATGGTTCGATATTTTTATTAAACACAGGTTGAATCACCGAAGCACCTGGGTAAAATCCCCCGCCGCCAAAATCGTTTCCTGCTGGATCAAGTTCAAAAGTAAATGAAATGATTTTGTGAGCGCCGTATGACCAGTCAGTTGTATCACCACTGGCGATGTAAAGTTCAGAACTTTGCTGAGGAGTATATTTATTCCATTCAGCCATTTTCTGAGCCATTACTTCATGGACATCTTTGTCACGAGCTACTTCAATGTCTGCATATTTGTGACCCCATGGAAACAAAATCAATTTCGAATAACTATGAACTGATAAAAGTATCGTGATGTTATTATGACTCTCTATATAGTTTTTAATCGCTTGAGTTTCTTTCTCAGAAAAAGGCTGAGTCCCTTTGTAAGTGTCATTTGAAGGGCTACTTGAAGATCCACCAGTTCCCCATTGAAAGCCATAATTACGATTTAAATCAACACCATAAGTTCCATCATTATTTTTCGCGCGATTTTTTCTCCACATTTTGTATTTACCATCTTGGATGTCGTACTCCATTCCATCTGGATTAACGACAGGGATGATATGGATATCTCGTGAATTAATTAATTTCACGATACGGGGATTCTGCGCATTATATTCTTTAACTAAAAACTGCGCTAACATGATTGGCATCTCTACTGAGAGATGTTCTCTAGCGTGGTGACCACCCATATAAATGACAGCGGGTTTTTGATCAGCCTGGGCTTGATCAGTTGTAATTCGTAAAGCCCAGATGTCGCGGTTTTCAGGAGTTTTACCAATCGAAGTCATTTTAACAAATGTTGGATTGTCATTGGCTAATTTTGTGATGGCATCTGTTAGTTCGACATAATTATGAAAAGCAGAATCAGCAGATGGGTAATCTAATTTACCTAGTTTTTCTGCAAACTGCATTTCTTCTTGAAGATTAGAAGCAGCAACAAGCCAGCCTTTGCTTTTAATTTTTGCAAGTTCAGCATCGTTTCCGTAAGCAATGACGTAATCGTCTTGCACGATTTCAATATTGACACCCATGTCAGCTATGACTGAGCGCTGAAATTTATCTTTCGCAGCAATTTTCATCCAGTAATAGTTTTGTGATTCAGATTGAACTTGGACTGAAGAAGTCCCAACGATCGCGAAAATAGCTAATAAAAAAACCAACGTAAATTTCATAATCCCCTCCGTAGAAGTCGGCTCGAAAGCCAACTTGTTGAACTTACGGTAGCATGAGGATTTAGGATGTTAAATTAAAAGCAATGCAGCATAAAAGAATTAACGATTAAGGACGTAGTTGGCTAGCTTATCTTGAAGTTCATCTTTATTGAGGAACTGCACTCCAACACTAGGGCCTTTTGACCAAACAACTTCACAGTCTACAACGTGAATTTTGTTCAAACTTTTAAGGCGTACAGTAACGCGGGCTAAATCACCTTTTTTAAAGCTGCCGTTGGCGTTCATGACTTCGAACAGAGCACCACTACGCGATAAGTTGCCCATTTTAGAAAGTATACGACCCGTTTGACCGTAGACTTCAATGTGAGCAAGTTCTTGGGTTGTATACCTTTGCGAAATTTCTGCGTTATTATTCTGCATAATGATCCCCTATAAACATGAATATATATACAGTATAGATCGGTTTAATTGGGTTCAAAATTTAAAATTATATATTCTTTTTTATGTCTAAAAGTTTTACGCTTTAGACCAAACTTCGTAGGTGATTTCAGGATGGACGGCGCTTTTATCAGAGGAAAACAGCTTAAATTTTTCATGAAATGATTGCGGATAATAAGTATCGCCATCAAAGCTTTTATTGATGCGTGTTAGATAAATGCGGTTTGTGATATCTAGACTTAATTTGTAAATTTCAGCGCCTCCTACAATCATAATATCTTCAGATTGTGGACTGAACTCGGCGTGAGCTTTATGAGCCAGTTTTAAAGCTTGATCCAACGTTGTCGTAAATTGAACGCGGGGATGATTTTCATAATCTACAGGGGGGGCTTTACGGCTAATCACAATATGATGACGTTTGGGTAGTGGCTTACCTAAAGAATCAAAAGTTTTTCGGCCCATGATCATGACTTTATTTAAAGTTTGATTTTTAAAATACTGCAGATCTTCAGGGTAATGCCACAGAAGTTGATTATCTTTTCCAATCACATAGTTTGCGCCAATAGCAACAATCTGTGAAATAATCATCTTAGGAACCCATCTTAAACAGCTACTTCAGCTTTGATAGCAGGGTGTGGGTCATAATTAAGGATTTCAATATCTTCATACTTAAAATCAAAGATATTTTTTACATTTGGATTTAATTTTAATTGCGGTAGTGATTTACATTCCCGCGAAAGCTGCAATTTAACTTGTTCAAAATGATTCGAATATATATGTGCATCGCCCAACGTGTGTATAAATTCACCGACTTCCAAATCGCAAACCTGGGCCACCATGTGGACTAATAAAGCATAGCTTGCGATATTGAATGGGACGCCAAGGAAAATATCTGCGCTACGTTGATAAAGTTGGCAAGATAGTTTTCCGTTAGCGACGTAAAATTGAAAAAAAGCGTGGCATGGTGGTAAGGCCATTTTTTCAATATCGGCAGGATTAAATGCTATCACTAAAAGCCTACGTGAATCCGGATTCTTTTTTATTTCATTAATGACGTTGGTGATCTGATCGATGGTTTTTCCGTCGGCAGCTTCCCATGATCGCCATTGTTTACCATAAACTGGGCCTAAATTTCCGTTTTCATCAGCCCATTCATCCCAAATAGAAACTTTATTGTCTTTAAGGTATTTGATATTGGTTTCACCCTTTAAAAACCACAGCAGCTCGTGAAATATAGAACGCGTATGAAGTTTTTTTGTTGTTAAAAGTGGAAAGCCTTTTTGCAAATCAAAGCGTAACTGATAGCCAAACACACTGACAGTGCCTGTGCCTGTACGATCAGATTTAACTGAGCCATTATCCAAAACATGTTTTAGTAAGTCATGATATTGTTTCATAGAGGGGAGGGCTCCTATAAAATAAATTATTTATTTTTATGCTTCTTTTTTTTGTTCTTCTTAAGCGTTTTCTTCTTAAGCTTTTCTTTTGTTTTTTTCGGTTTTTTCTTGAGCTGGCTTTTCAGAGATTTCTTTTGCTCTTGCGTAGGGGGAGCAATAGAACCGATGATATCTTCTTCAAGAGAATCAGCAGAAATTGGATCTTGAGAGCTATCCGGCTGAGAAAAAGCTAAGCTACAAAATAAAAAAAACAGAACAAAGTATTTCATGTGGAACCTTTACTGAAAATTCTGAACTTGTGCGATAAACGGTAAATTTCTGTAGTAGCCTTGGTAATCTAAACCATAGCCAACAACAAATTCATTAGCGATTTTGAAACCGACATAATCTAATTTACAAGGGACTTTTAAGGCCTCAGGTTTTTCTAGCAATGTTACAGTCGTTACTGAAGCTGGTTTTCTTGATTCAATTGATTTTTTTAAATAGTTCATTGTTAGTCCTGTGTCGACAATGTCTTCAACAAGAATCACGTGTTGGCCTTCGATGGGTGTTGATAAGTCGAGCGTGACTTTTACTTCGCCAGACGAAGATGTTTCACCGTTATAACTAGAAACTCCGAAAAATTCACAGGTAATATCTGTGTTAATTTGACGAATAAGGTCTGAGTAAAATAAAAATGAACCTTTTAGAACACAAATCGCAACAACTTTTTGCCCTTTAAACTTGGCTGTTAATTCTTCGCCAATTTGCTTTACTTTTTGCTGAATTTGCTCTTCAGAAATGTAGGATTTGATATTCAAATTTTTTGGGTTCATAGAATCTCCGTTGTTGTAACTTATCTTCATTAAGCCCTTTTTCTTTGCCCCAGTAAAGCCCTAACGCCCATATTAAAGCTGCTTAAATTTGTTACAATCTTGATGGACTCTATTAGATTAGTCCTGGCTGTGAATTTCAATCAGAATCGCGAATTCAGTTTTTTCATTTTTGAAATCAACAGATTTAAAAATATTAAATGGTGAAACGTTATGAAGCTGGTTTTTAAATTCAAATTCACTCAGTAAATTGCGTCCGTTGACTAATAACGTTGAGTTTTTAACGGCTTCAAAATTGAACTCAAAAAGTATGGTCTGTGATTGATAACTACTTCTAGAAAGTTTAATATCAACACTCAATAAATCTTTAGTTTTTTTCTGAGATTTTACATCAAGTTGCAAACCGGCCGCATCCTGTTCGCTCGAGCGATTGTTGCCACTCCATTGTGAAAAAATTTGTTCAATTTCAACTTTGTCGTTTGTGCTTTTCAAAGTCACAAACGGAATATTTATTTTTTTCATCAGATCTGGAATGCTGGCGGCTTTAATACCCGAATCAGCCAGTAAAAAATTTTGATTTTGTGCATACAGAAATAAATTATTTAAAAATTCGCGATCTATTTCAATCATCAAAACTTTTATTCCAACAGTTTGAGTTTTAGAAACTGTTGATGACGGAGAAGATTGGCTTCGTTCTAAACTTGCAGTTGCAAAACTATCGACCTGTTGTTGGCTGGCAGCTTCAATAATAACTTCCGCAGGCGGCATTGATACAGGTTCATCAATTTTTTTAGCTTGATTAGTGGTCTCTGTCATTTGAACTTGTGTGGTGTTTGGTACTGCTAGAGTTTTAAAACGATTTATTCTTTGCACCCATTGCTGTGGTTGATTTGTGTTCACAACGAGGTGGGCCACTGAAGCTCCAAGGACAAGAACGAACATAAATTGAAAAAGCCCACTTTTAAGTAATTTTTTATGAACGGGCAAATGTGCTGGCTTAAACGAGAGCATATCAATGCCACACTGAGCGCAGTATTGATCTTGTGGCTGACTAAAATTACATTTTGGACATCGAACAAGCATGATTTAGTTTAATGGATTCTTTCTTGACCGACAATTTATGGAATTCTAGACTCATACTAAAGTCTAGTTTTTAGACCATTAAGAAACCGGAGATGACCTTGAATCACCATATTCCAGTGCTCGCTGAAGAAGTTATTAGCTCATTTGATAATTTTACAGAAAAAAAAGATCTCGTTTACTTGGATTTAACTTTCGGTCGTGGTGGGCATTACCAATTAATAAAAAATAAATATAAGCTTAAAAAAGCATACGCCACTGATCAAGATTTACAGGCTATTGATTATTGTCATCAGAATTTTCCTGAAGTTGAAATTAGTCATGAAAATTTTTTAGCTTATATTCAGAAAATACAAAACACAGATATTCAATTTGATTTAATTTTGTGTGATTTGGGGGTCAGTTCTCCTCAGCTAGACCTTGCAGAACGGGGTTTTAGTTTTAATAAACTAGGGCCATTAGATATGCGTATGAATCAAAAACAAACTTTAACAGCTGCAGAAATCGTAAATACGTATTCAGAAGAAGATCTAATGTCGATTTTTAAAGAATACGGTGAAATTCAAAATCCCTATCATGTTGTCAAAGCCATCATCAAAGATCGCGAGATAAAAACTTTTGATGAAACAACACAGTTGTCAGGCCTTATTGAAAGAGTTGATGGCTGGAGAAAAAAAGGTTTTCATCCAGCCACACAATATTTCATGGCCTTAAGGCTAGTTGTGAACCGTGAATTGCAAGTTGTCGAGGAGGCTTTGCCGCTTTATATAGAAAAACTAAAAGAGGGTGGGATTTTTAGCGTGATTACTTTCCATTCTTTGGAAGATCGTATCGTGAAAAATATTTTTAAAAACTCAGACCTGGGTTTTGCTGTGCATAAAAAAGTTATTGTCCCCACTGAAGAAGAGTGTAAAATAAATCCAAGAGCAAGAAGTGCTAAACTGCGTGTTTTCCAGAAAGGAAAACCAGCAGAAAAGCCCGATAAATTTACATTACGTCGAATGATGAGGTCAGGATGAGCTCAGATAAAAATTTAAGACAGCTTAAGCCTTTTTTAAGTGTGTTTATTTTAGTAGGAACATTGTTTTCAATTGTCTTTTTAAAAATGGAAGAAAGACGTATGTCCTATGTAGTTCTGAAAACAACCCGAGAACATAAAAAAATAAAAGAATTGAGCAAGCAAAAAGAAATCCAATTGGCTCAATTAACACGTCCACAATTTGTTGAAACAATAGCTAAGCAAAAACTAACACTGAAACGTGCTACCCAAGCACAGATCATTCATTTAAACCCAATAACATCATTAAGTTATTTAAGTAATGGGGCAGAATGAAATCTAAAATTATAACGTTATTTATATTTTTCTGCGGTTTGTGGACCGTACTTATATTGCGAGCTGCTTATTTGCAATTCGTCCCTCATGATAAATTAAATGCTCTTCAAGAAAAACAGTTTCAAACTGTGGTCACCTTACCTGCCCGACGGGGAAACGTCGTTGACCGTCATGGTAAAGAATTAGCGATGTCTTCACCTTCCTATTCTGTCTATGCAGATCCTAAAATTATTGAAAACAAAAAAAAGAGTGCCCAGTTTTTATCTAAAGTTTTAGGTCAATCTTACCAAAATATATATTCAAAAATTAAAGATCGTAGTAAACGATTTATTTGGATCGATCGTTTAGTCACTGTTGAGCAAGTTGATAAAATTAAAGCTGCAAAAATTCGTGGTTTAGGTTTTGTTGAAGAATGGAAACGAATTTATCCAAACGATCAATTGCTCTCGTCGACTTTAGGTTTTACAGGCAAAGAAGGACAAGGTCTTGAAGGAATTGAACTCCAGTATGACCAATTACTAAAAGGTGAAGAGAAAAAAATTGCCCTTAGAAAAGATGCACGCGGCAGACCTTTAATTCAAGATGGGATGTTGTTCACAGAAATTCCGCAAGGAAAAGAAATTCAATTAACTATTGATTCGGACTTACAATATTTTGTTGAAACAGAATTACAGCAAGCGATGAAAAAACATGAAGCTGACGGAGCTTACGCTATCGTGTTAGATGCAAAAACATCAGCTATTCGCGCAGTCAGTAGTTTACCTCATTATGACCTTAATTCTCCGCAGAAAGCGTCCCAGTATCAAAGACGCAATCGCACAGTTACAGATACCTATGAACCAGGCAGTACATTAAAAACTCTAATTATAGCGCAGTCGCTTGAAGAAAAGCTGTATCAGCCCAATTCAAAAATATTTTGTGAAAATGGACGTTTTAAAATTGGCAAAAGAACTATTCGTGAAGCGGAACAATCGCATGCTCAAGGACTAATTACTGTCAGTGAAATTTTAGCTTATTCATCAAATATAGGGACAAGTAAAATTGCCTTAAAAATCGGTGATCAAAAATTGCGTGAAGGTTTATTAAAATTTGGATTTGGTCAAAAATCAGGAATCGATTTACCCGGTGAAGCCAAAGGAATTATTTTAGGTCTTCCATGGAAAGATCACTTACTAGCGAATGTTTCTTTTGGTCAGGGAATGACAGCAACACCATTACAAATGGCCAACGCTTACGCGGCTATCGCTAATGGCGGAGTTCTTATAAAGCCTTATATTGTAGAATCGATCAAAGATTTAGATTCAGATGAAGTTGAAAATCATGAACCAGAAATTATTCGTCGTGTTTTATCAGAAAATACAGCTCAGCAAATGCGAATGATGCTAGCCGGTGTCACATCAGGAAAAGGCAGTGGCGTTTCGGCGCGAGTTCCAGGATATATTGTAGGTGGCAAAACTGGAACAGCTCAAAAAGTAAAAACTGATGGACGCGGTTATATTCCTGGCGGCTACATTGCCAGTTTCACAGGATTCATACCTGCAAACGATCCACAGTATGTGATTTATATCGCTTTAGATCATCCGAAAAAAGGTTATTACGGTTCTCAAGTTGCAGCACCTGTTTTTGCTAGCATAGCCTCATATGCTGTTCGTCGTGACGGGGTTGCACCAGAAGTTTTAGCAGATAAAAACGTTTCAGTAGTGCCCGGTGTACAAGTAGCCGATCAAAAAATTGAAAAAATAACTTTAAAAAAACTGCAAAAAGAAATTCAACTTATGACAGCAGCACCTGATTTAAACTCTTTAACTATCAGAGAAGTGTTAAACAAAGTATCTGCTCAACAGATCAAAGTTAAATTTATGGGTAAAGGTCAAGTTGATCAAACATGGCCAGCAGCTGGTGAAGCGCTGAATGAAGATCGTTCAATGACAATATTTCTAAAGGAATAATATGAAGAAAATATTATTAATGGCCACAGTTGTTTTTTTTAGTACTTTGTCTTTTGCACAAGTACAACCAGCATTGATTAAAGTTTCTAGTTTTTCTGAAAAAAGTATCGATCCAAATATCATGAATGTACAGATTCAAGCTTGGGCGAAAGCCAGCTCGGCACAAGCCGCCCAAGAATTAGCAGCGAAAACACAAAAAAACATAAAAGATCAAATCGAAAAATTTAAAATCAAAAAAGATGATATGCAGACAATGTCTTTTCAAGTGAATCCCGATTATGCCTATGATCAAAAATCGGGTGTCAGCCGCATTCAAGGTTATTCGGCTAACCAAACAATGATGATTGTTTTTAAAAATATTGATCAAGCCGGATCTTTTTTAGATCAAATCAGCCGCAGTGAAAAATCTGATAAAACAGGAATAAGCATTTTAAGTATCCAGTGGGATTCAGATAAAAAAGGACAAGCTGAAAATGAAACAGTGGCTGCCGCTGTTAAATCGGCAAAATTGCGGGCTGAAGAATTAGCTAAAGCAGCACAAGTAAAAATTAAAGGCGTTTACCAGATTACGCATCAACAAGTTCATTCGAACTTTGAATCATCTGGTCAAGAAATGGCTGGCAACAGTCGCGGTATGATGAAAACAATGATGGCATCAGCTGATGTGAATTCTGGAACTGATTTAAGCCCTGGAAAAATTAAAATCAGAGTCGATGTCAGTATTGATTATTATATTCAGAATTAACTACTCGCGCTTGAATAAAACTTCATACAGAACTTCCAATACCAGTTCATAAAAGTGATCAATAGCACTGGCATAATTACAGCCCAAGCGACAAAACCCCAATTCAAAGGCTCTAGTAAAAAGCGGGTAGGGATCGATGCGACCATCGCAAACGGCATAACAAATATTAATATATAACGTAAAACACCGCTGTAAATCGCATCAGGCCTTAAACCCAATCTAAATAGTGAATACCAAACGTATTGTAAAAAATCAGCTCGTGCAAAAATAATAGCCGTCGAATTTAAAGCCAACCTTCCCACGAAAATAACACTTAAGCCCGACGGAATAAGTAGTAGAAGCCAAAATGTTCTCAGCCAGTTAAAATCAGGAATTTGCATCAAGGCCCAAATTAATCCAAAGCCCGTGATTAATAAACAAGGGATATGTGACACAGAAACTTTTTGAGAACTGACCATAAAAATTGAATTGATCGGTTTAGTTAATAGCAAATCTAAGCTGCCTTTTCGGACTTCGTCATTAAATTTTGAAAAATTGGGATCCCACAAAATCATATAAATTGAATCGACAAACAAAGCTAAAAACACGAATACTCGCATTTGTGACAGCGTCCAATCACCAATGAGACTTGTGTGTAGGTAAATCACTTCATACAAAACAAACTGAGTGCTGTACCAAATAAATTCTGAAAAAACTAATAATACAAAATTAAGACGAAATTCAAGATCAGCTACAAGGCTGGCTTTAAAAAAAGCTTTATATAGTCCAAGATGTTTTTTAAGTTGTTGAAACATTTAAGCCCCAGTCCCTGTGTATTCGCGAAGACCTTTTTTCCAAAACCAGTAGCTAAATAAACAAAAAACAACAAGCGATATAGTGACTGATATAAAGCTTTGTAACATAAGCCCTGCATCAACACGACCTGTGATGTAGGCAACTGGCGTGTAAACCCCGGCAGAAAAAGGTAACCACAATAATACTTTCGATAAAAAAGGCGGCATCAAATCAATCGGAATTAATTCACCAGCTAAAAGCCACAGGATTAAATTTTTAACCAATGTAAATGACCTTATACGAGTCAGAAAAAAAGCAAATGTGGCCACGATAAAACTGAGTGTGTGCACTAGAAATAAATAATAAATGACCAGCAACAGCGCTAGCGGAATACGTTCAAAAATGACTGGTAATTTAAAATAGTAACTTGCAATCAAGGGAACCAACAAAGACAACGCCGTTGTTATCAGCTTATAGCCCATCATTTGTGATAAATAATACTCATAAAAACTAATAGGCCTTGTTAAGACCACATTGATTGAACCACTGGCGACTTCTTCAACCATCATCGATTCATACATCCAACTGACAGCAATACGCCCTAAAAACGGGGCCCACACGCTATAGGCCAAATAATACTCTTGGGTAAATCCACCAATTTGTAATGTATTAGCTGTTTTAAAAATAGCAAACCAAAGCAGAACTTCGATTCCAACAGAAATTATAGGCTGCATAAATGCATCAATAAAAAAATTAAAGCGATATTCTAAATTAGAAACTATCGCCAACTTACTAAAAGCGAGATTCCTTCGCCAAAAAGCGATGAATGACTTCTTCAAAATCAACCTCTTCAATTTTTAACTCAACAACTTCACCTAATTTAACCACTTCGTTCAATTTTTCTGATAACTCGGCAGTTTGAAAAATAATTTCACGTTGTTCTATTTCATTTTTGTAACGATAAATCATTTTCTTACTAGTTTCTGTCGTGTTCGAAAATAAATCCACAGTGCCATCGTAAACCAGTTCGCCTTTTGAAATCAGTAACAAACGATCTGACAACTGGGCAATGTCATCCATGTAATGTGAAGTTAAGATGATCACTGGTTTATATTGAACAACATATTCCTCTAAAAATAATCTAATAGCTGCTTGTGAAACAATATCTAAACCAATTGTTGGCTCATCTAGAAATAAAACTTTAGGAGAATGAAGTAGCGATCCAATGATTTCCATTTTCATACGCTCACCAAGACTAAGTCGTCGTAATTGAGTATCTAAAACGTGACGACAGTTCATCCGATCAGCTAATTCATCAACACGGATCTTCGCTTTGACTTCATCAAGATCATAAATTTTAGTCAGTAATGAATAGCTATCACGTGCAGAAATATCCCACCATAGCTGATTTTTTTGTCCTAAAAGTAAACTCATCTGTTTTAAAAAGTCTGTGTTTCGCTCCCAAGGATTATAACCTAAAACCTCTGCGGATCCATGGGTAGGATAAATCAATCCTGATAAAATTTTTAAAAGTGTTGTTTTCCCTGCTCCATTGGCTCCAACAAGGCCGACTATTTGACCAGCTTCGATTTCTAAATTCACATTTTTTAAGGCTTGCTTGGAAATATATTCTCTGTTCCAAAAGCCTTTAATGGAATTAACTACGCCCTCTTTTTTTTGATAGGTTTTATATTCGCGGCCTAAATTTGTTGTCTTGATAACAATACTCATATTTGCTTTTCTCCAAAACGATCAGCAATGTACAAGTTCATTCGTTGAAGCACTTTTGGCGGAATTTCGTGACCGCCTTGAAAACTAACCCAATCACAATTGACGTTATTTTCTTTTAGCAATTTCATTAATTTTTGTGTGCCGCTAGCAGGTAAAACTTGATCTTGCTCGCCATGAGCTAAAAATATTTTTTCATTGGCTTTTGATTTTAATTTTTCAGTCCAAATGCTTTGTCTGATTAAAGACCCTGATAAACTGATTAGCCCAGCTGGTGTTTCAGGGGCTTGTAAATACAATTCGGTGGCCAGCATAGCTCCTTGAGAAAATCCACCCAGAATAATATTTTTCCAAGGGATATTTAAATCAGAAATCATTTTCAATAATGCAGGAACAAGTTGATTGATTTCAGCAGGGGTGTAATCACTCCAGTCACCAGGTAGTGATGACATTGTCAGGGGCCACCAAGCGCGGCCGGTCCATCCTGGACCAATAGGGACTTCGAAAACGCCGTTAGGAAATCGAAGATTCACTTGATTAGCGTTTTGAATAAAATCTTTTAGTCCAGCTAAATCATGGGCGTCTGCCCCGTAGCCATGAAATAAAATAACCCAGTTTTGTTGCGGGTTATTGTTATTTATTGAGTAGTCAAAGTATTCAATTCTTTTCATAAATCTGTTTCTATTTCCTTAAAATTAAATCATAGCGCTCTGTTGGTTGATATCAACACAAAAACATTCTAGACTGAGCTTCGTGAAGTTACAGCAGCTATTATCATTTATCGAATTAGAAAATAACCCTATGGTGCAAGGACCGAAGGATCAAAGTCTTTTTGATTTAGAGATCTCGGGTCTTTTCTTTGACACACGTGAAGTCATTTCTAACAGCATTTTTGTTGCGATTCGAGGATCGAAAAATGATGGGCATCAATTTATTATGCAGGCTATTTCACAAGGGGCAATCTGTCTTGTCGTTGAAGACACAAAAGATATTCCCGAAACATTTTCTGGAATCGTCATAGAGTCCAAAAGCTCAAGAGATATGCTAGATTTATTGGCATCAAGATATTTTGATTATCCGTCACAAAAACTTTTTTGCTTTGGTGTGACCGGAACGAATGGGAAAACTTCAATTACATATATGTTAGAGCACATTCTTGCATCGTGCCAACGTTCAACTGGGGTTATGGGAACCATCAATCACCGCATAGGTGAAAAAACTTGGACTTCGCAAATGACAACTCCTGATCCGGTGACATTACAAAGCAGACTTGATGATTTTGTTAAAGCTCAGGCCTTTGCAGCTGCATTAGAAGTTTCTTCGCATGCTTTGGATCAAAAACGAGTGGACAGTGTTCACTTTAATACTGTGATTTTTACCAATCTGACTCACGATCATTTAGATTATCACAAAACAATGAATGACTACTTCAAAGCCAAACAAAAATTATTTACAGATCTGATGTGGTTTTCATTAAAAAGACCGTTATTTGCAGTGGTTAATATTGACGATCCTTATGGTCGAAAACTACGAATAGCGGAACCAGTTATTTGTTGGACTTATGGTCAAAGGGATTCTGATTTTAAATTTAAAATTAATAAAATGAACTTTTCAGAAACTCAATTTACGCTAACAACGCCCTTAGAAACTGTTGATGTGACATTGCCTTTAACAGGTACTCACACGATTTATAATGTTGTTGCCGCTTTGGCAGCAGCGCTTACGAGTGGTATTACGCTAGATCAAGGTTTAAAAAGTTTAGCCAGTTTTAACGGTGTACCAGGACGCTTGCAGAAAGTTTTAACATCATCAACTAAAACTGTTTTTATTGATTATGCTCATACGCCTGATGCTTTAGAAAACACATTAAATTCAATTCAGAAAATTAAAAGTGATCTAAAAAATAAAATAAAAAGTAAAACAAAAATCATCACGGTTTTTGGTTGTGGTGGCGATCGTGACAAAACGAAACGTCCGCTTATGGCAGCTATTGCAGCTAAATACAGCGATTTTACAATAATCACTTCAGATAATCCAAGAACAGAAGACCCACAATCGATTATCAATGACATAAAAAAAGGTTTGCCTAGTGATTTTATAAATTTTGAAATCGAAATCGACCGCGAAAAAGCCATTCAAAAAGCAATTCATATGGCCGATGGCGACGATGTTATTCTGATTGCAGGTAAAGGACATGAGGATTATCAAATTATTGGTGATCGAAAAAATCATTTTAGCGATTATGAAATAGCTAAAAAATATTTGGAGTAATATGACAAATCCAAAATGGACAATCGATCAAATCACGAAATGGACAAACGGAAAGATCATTTCAACAATTCAAACTGATTTTTCTGAAATGGGTACAGATACACGAATTGATCTAACTAAAAAAGTTTTTATAGCTTTAAAAGGTGATCTTTTTGATGCGCATGATTTTTTGGATACAGCAGTCAATCAGGGTGCAGGATTGCTTGTTGTTCATAGATTAGATCCAAAATTTGAAAACTTAAAAAATAAAGTCAGTATTTTATTAGTTGATGACACACTGAAAGCTTTACAAGATTTTTCTCATTTTTATCGCCAAACATTAAAGGCTAAAATAATTGGTATCACTGGATCAAACGGAAAAACGACAACTAAAGAATACGCTGCTCAAATTTTAAATGAATATAAGAAAACTCATTTCAACAAAGGCAGTTTTAATAATCACTGGGGCGTGCCTATGACGTTGTTACAAATTCCGCAGGATGCAGAATTTGCCATTCTAGAAATGGGCATGAATCACGCCGGTGAAATTTCACAGCTGGTTAAAATCGCAAATCCTGATGTTGTTGTCTGCACTATGGTTGGACACGCACATATTGAATTTTTCGGGTCAATTCAAAAAATAGCCGCTGCAAAAAGCGAAATTTATATGGATTCCCGGGAGGATTGCATTCGCGTGTTCAATCAGGATCAAGATCTCACATTTGATATGATGTATCCGGTTTCTAAAAAATATCCGGCTTCACGTATGCTTAGTTTTTCAAGCAAAAACAAAGACTGTGATGTGTATTTTAAAATTGATGAAGTGGACGCCAAAGGTTTAAAAATTTCTGGTCAAATTGGAAGTCACGCTGGTTCTGCTGAAGTTCCTATCTTTGGTCAGCATAATTTAGTGAACCTCATGGCTGCAGCCAATTTGGCGTACGCAGTGGGTATGCCTGTGCATAAAATCTGGAAAGCACTTCCGCTTTGTAAATCAACGTGGGGGCGTAATCAATTTATTCAAACCAACACCGGCGTTCAGGTTTTATTTGATGGCTACAACGCAAACCCAGATAGCATGAAAGCTTTATTGGAAAATATTCCCTTAGTTAAAACCGCAGGTAAAAAAATTGGTGTCTTCGGGCAAATGAAAGAACTGGGTTCACAAGCCCAAGAAATGCATTTTGAATTAGGAAAATCAGTGGCACTTTCAGGTTTTGATCATGTGTATTTTATCGGTCAGGACTATGAAAGTTTTGAAAAAGGATTAATCAGCAGTCGATTTCAAAACTATGTTGTTGCAGCAGATTTAACAGAAATTATGGGTCAAAGTTTTATTAATCGTCTAAAGCCAGGTGATTTTGTCGTCATAAAAGGTTCACGGGGGGCAAGAACAGAACGCTTCGTTGAGCTTTGCGACCCTCGTGATTGGACGAGCGGGTATTAGTTACAGTTTACTTTTAGAATCATTTCTTTTTTTAATGTATCTAATATGAGTTCATAATCTTTATTTTCATAATTCAAAGTCATTTTTTTAAATGACTTACTTTGTTTCTCATTAGTCATAGAAATATTTAAAAAACCATCATGATCTGTTGTGGCTTCGCCTGAGTGGTTATGACCTTGGACTTTCCAATCAATCCATTTGAAACTCAATGGTTTAGTCAAAAAATTATTTTCAGTGCTTAAGCAAAAAATTTGTGCTCTAATTTTATGTATATAACGGTTTTTTTCGACTCCAATTTGCAAAATAGAGTTAAGCGATCCTATGCTGTTTGATGAACTCAGTTTGTCTTCGATTGTATAACTGTAGCTACTATTTTTATTATCAAAGTTATTTCTGAAGTTTTGGCTTTTTTGTGATTCTTTAATATGAGTTTTGATTTGGTCACCGTATTCAGGGTTCTGACTTGTTAAATCATCAACTGCGCTGTTTTTATAGTTTTGGTTATATACGCACGACTGTAAAATAAAAAATAGTGATAATTGAAAAATAGTTATTTTAAACATTACTCATTATTTAGTTAATTTTTAATTTAATTCAAGACTTCTAGCAAAAATACAAAGCTTACTAGAATCATTGTTACTTAATATCGAATGGCCTATATCAAAATCATTTGAAATGATGGCACTAAATTTAGTTGAATAATACATATTTAAAATCATTGCATCTGAGCTCGATAAACCTTCAAAGCTCATTAAGTCTATGACTTTGTCCCAGCTTGGT
Organism: Bdellovibrio sp.; assembly: GCA_043747495.1. Taxonomy (GTDB): domain Bacteria; phylum Bdellovibrionota; class Bdellovibrionia; order Bdellovibrionales; family Bdellovibrionaceae; genus Pseudobdellovibrio. The sequence goes on along the minus strand of JAYTPA010000006.1, from coordinate 31,064 downwards.
GTATTTAACATATAATTATTTTTATCATTATGCCGTAAACTTAAAAAATTAAATCCAAATTGTTCAATAACTCTATTCCAAACTTCATAAAGGGTTCTACTGACTAGCACAGCGCAAAATTCAGTCCAAAGATTTCCAGAAGTTGTAATTTCTTTGATCATCAACTGTTTAAAATTTTTTATTTCAGCATCGCTCAGACGAAGTGGGCTTCTGTTGTCCTTTTCTCTTCTTTGTTGATTAGATCGTATGGAGGCTAACTTTTTTGCTAGTTCGGTTGGTAATGTAACGAGTTTTGTTGCAGATTCGAAACTTAATAGGGCTTCAGTAAATATAATTCTTCTTTGTATTTCTAAAAATTCATATTTAACATTTACGTTGCAGTATAAAGGGATTTGTTTTTCTATTAATACCTCGAAAAAATTATTTGTAGCCTCAAAAAAATCATCAAAATCGTATGTTAAAGAAATAAGTACATTTGTATCAACTACAACTCCATTTTTTATATTCGATTGCTGTTCTAGTAATTTATCAATCTCGGCATAATCCCACAAAAGTTTCATTTAGACTCCGACATTATTCTGTCTAGCGACTTTCTTCAGTCGTTTCTTTTCAACTTCGCTAATTTCATCGATAATCTTTAAAAGCTTGTCAGATAATGGCTGTTTTCGTATTTCTGATATTATTTTAGCAATTCTACGACCAGCGCCTTTTTTGTAGTTCAATTGTATATATTCAGACATGGGAATCTCCTTCTCTAATTAGTTTAACATCAGTTTATTTTTTGCAACATATTGAAATCTTTAGATTTCTAAGATCTGCAAGTAAGAAGCCCCATTAAGAAGGAATAAAATGGTATATTAGGATATAGCAAATTCGACACTCGGAATTTTGGCGTTTTGGAGCCAAATTTTTCGTATTTTAAATCTGGAATTCTAGAATATTTTAATAAACTTTAGAGAGATCACAGCTGTATTTGCCAGGGCTGTAATTGAAAAGTCTTTGTTTTTTAAGTTCGACAAAATATTTGTCTTTATTGCTTTCCGAAGCATAAGGAAAAATGGCGATGCCCCCGCGTGGAGTAAATTCACCGATAACTTCAATAAATTTTGGTTTCATCAGTGTTGTAAGATCATTACAAATTTTTTGAATGCAATCTTCGTGAAAATCCCCATGGTTTCTGAAGCTGAAAAGATAAAGCTTAAGAGATTTGCTTTCGACCATTTTTTCATCAGCAATGTAATTGATAAAAACTTTGGCGAAATCAGGTTGGCTTGTTTTTGGGCATAGCGACGTAAATTCAGTGCAGACGAAAGTGGTCCAAGCTGTTTTAGAAGGGTTTTTATTGTCAAATGCCTCTAATAGTTGCGGGCTGTAGTCATTTTGATAATTTGTGCTCTTTGAACCTAATTTAAAATTTTTAAGTTCCTGATTTGACCGCGCTGATTTAGTTTTTTTCATGGGTATGAGTTACACATTATTTGATGGATCGTCAACTTAAGTGGTTTTTGAAATTATTCAAAAATCTTCAGTTTTATCAATAAGTTATCAACTTTTCCTTGCATCAAAAAAAAACTTGTGTTAACTTTTCCAAATGCTTTATCAATGGTTATATTCATTCGCCGATCAATTCTCTGCATTTAATGTTTTTAGATACATCACAGTTAGAACATTTATTTCTTTTTTTACTGGATTTTTTCTTTGTTTGATTTGGGGTCCTTACTTTATCGAGCAGTTAAAGCAAAAACATTTTGGTCAGTCGATTCGAGATGATGGACCACAATCACATCAGAAAAAAGCAGGCACGCCAACTATGGGCGGATGGTTAATTTTACTAAGTACTTTGATTCCACTTGTAATGTGGATAGATATTTTTAATCCATTGGTAGTCGCTGCGATTGTGATTACATGGGCATTTGGATTAATAGGTTACATAGATGATTATTTAAAAGTGTCTAAGAAAAACTCAAAAGGTCTTTCAGGTAAATTACGTTTAACAGGTGAATTTTTAATTTCTGGTTTTGTGATTTTTATTTTAATTTATTATTTTGAGTTCAACACAGTTTTGCATTTACCTTTTGTAAAAAATATTTTTATTGATTTAGGTTATTTTTACGTAGTGGCTGCTGCCCTGGTTATTGTTGGAACAGCCAATGCTGTGAATTTAACTGATGGTCTAGATGGTTTAGCCATTGTTCCCGTGATTATATCGGCTACAACATTAGCTATTTTTGCTTACGTAGCAGGTCATGCATCGATAGCTACTTATTTACAAATTCCACATATTGCGGGAGCTGGTGAATTGGCTCCGCTAACAGCGGCTATGGTTGCTGGTGGGTTAGGTTTTCTTTGGTTCAACACATATCCTGCGCAAGTTTTTATGGGTGATGTGGGAAGTCTTAGCTTAGGTGGATTTTTAGGTACAATGGCTGTTCTGACAAAAAATGAATTACTGATGATTGTTTTGGGCGGAGTATTTGTTGTTGAAGCTTTGTCTGTAATTACACAAGTGGCTTCGTTTAAACTGACGGGGAAACGTATTTTTAAAATGGCGCCTTTGCATCACCATTACGAATTAGATGGCTTAACAGAAACGAAAATTATAGTTCGTTTTTGGATAATTTCCATTTTGTTAGCGGCACTGAGCTTAGCGACTTTGAAGCTTCGATAATTTATTTTTAATTTAATTTTATAAAAAAGGATATAACTATGTGGACAGAGCTTTCCGAATTAAAAGATAAAAAAATATTAATAGTAGGTTTAGGAAAGACAGGGGTTTCTTTAGCTAAGTTTTTAACTAAATATGAAGCAGCAGTAACTGTAACAGATCATAAATCTCGTCCAGAATTATCAACACAATTAGATCAGCTTGAAGGCTATACGAACATAAAATTTGAATTAGGTTCACATTCTCCGAAAACTTTCCTATCGCAGGATTTAGTTATTTTATCACCGGGTGTAGCGTCGCATTTGAAAATTTTTGAATATGCAAGACAACAAGGCGTAAAAATCACTGGTGAATTTGAATTTTCTGCAGGGTTTATCAAAGAACCCATGGCAGCAGTTACAGGAACGAACGGAAAAACAACGATTGCTAAGCTTGCTGAATCAATGCTTAAAGAAAGTGGTGTTGAAGTTTGGGTGGGCGGTTCAAATGAAAATCCTATTACTAATTATTTACTTGAAGAAAAAAAAGCAAAATTAGTTATTGTTGAAGTTTCTGGTTTCATGCTTGAGCACTGTGCGAATTTTAATCCAGCAAATATCGTATTTTGTAATTTAGCGGAAAACCATTTAGATCGCTACAGATCTATGGAAGAATACGTCAATGCTAAACGAAAAGTTTTTAAAAATACAAATCAAGCGACAACTTCGATTTTAAATGCAGATGATAATGCGGTTGTTGAATTAGCTCGTGACCCTTCAGTTCAACGCGGAAAGATTTTTTACTTTTCACGTAAAGCTGCATTAGAGCCACAAATTATGAATATCGGTGGAGCTGTAAATATCGGTGATGAAATTCGTGTTCGAACTGGTCCAGATATTGAGACATTTAATGTTAAAAATATAAAAATGAAAGGTAAACATTCCATTGAAAATTTCATGGGTGCATTACTATTAGCCCGTGAATACGGTGCGACTCATGACGCTGTCCAAAGAGTTATCGAGAACTTTAATGGTTTGCGACATCGTTTAGAATATGTGCGTAAAGTCGGTGGAGTTTTATTTTTCAACGATTCTAAAGCAACAAACGTTCATGCTGTTTTAAGAGCTTTAGACTGCTTTGATGAAAATGTGATTTTAATTGCTGGTGGTAAAGATACAAATCTAAATTACGAACCGCTTAGAAACATGATTAAACGTAAGGTAAAAAGTCTTATCTTAGTCGGTGAAGCCAAAGAGCGCATAAATCGTGATTTGGGTGATTTCACAGAAACTTATCTTATAGGTACATTTGAAGAAGCCGTATTGATTGCTTACCAAAAATCAAGAATTGGCGATATCGTACTACTTTCTCCTGCATGCTCAAGCTTTGATATGTTTGACAGTTATGAGGAGAGAGGCGATTATTTTAAAGAGATCGTTAAAAAGTTTAAATAAGTAAAGCGCAAGCTCAAGGAAGGGCTTCATGAATACAAAATTTTTATCATCCAGTCTGTTTTTATCTATTTTTACGCTACTGGGCGTAGGTCTAGTTCAAGTTTATAGTTCAAGTTATATTTTTGCTATCGAATCCTATGGCGATGGACTTTATTTTTTTAAAAAACAATTTTTGTTCACAATTTTATCCATAGCCGTTTTGATCTTTATGACTCAAGTGCCCTTTGAATATTTTAAAAAATGGGGTTGGACATTATGGCTGCTAGCAGCGTCTTTGTTAGCTCTAACGTTTGTTCCTGGTTTAGGAGTCCGTGTTGGCGGGGCACTACGTTGGTTGCAGTTACCGTTCGGATTTCGCTTTGAACCATCAGAATTTTTAAAAATCTCTTTTAGTTTTTTAATGGCAAGCCTAGTTTGTAAAAATGAAAACACACTTAGAAATATTAAGTGGGGTTGGATAGGAATTATATTGTTAGCCCCGATCGCATTATTACTAAAGCAACCTGACTTCGGTAGTTTTGTGATTATATGTATTGTAGGGGTAGCCCTTTTATTTACGTTTGGTTTATCTTTGAAGTATATCGCAACGGCAGGTTTAGCAGCTATTCCTGTTTTTTATTTTTTAGTTTGGAATGTGGCCTACCGGAAAGCTCGTGTTCAAGCGTTTCTTGATCCATGGTCAGACCCAGCGCAAAAAGGATTTCAAGTCATCCAAAGTATGTTGTCGATTCATTCTGGTGGGTTAACGGGTCAAGGATTAGGTCAAAGCCAAGGAAAATTATTTTTCTTACCAGAAGCGCACACTGATTTCACAATGGCTATTTTAGGTGAAGAAATGGGTTTTATCGGCATTAGCCTTGTTCTTTTGTTGTATGGTTTTATTGTCTTCAAAGGTTTCAGAATTGCTATTTCAACAAATGATCTTTTTAAAAAAACATTAGCTTTAGGTTTAACAGTTACATTTGCTACGTCTGTGTTTATTAACTCTGGTGTTGTTATGGGATTACTTCCGACCAAAGGACTTACGCTGCCTTTTCTAAGTTACGGGGGAAGTTCTCTGTTGATAGTTTGTCTTATGTTTGGCGTGCTTTTAAATATTGAATCATCAGAAAAAAATCGTCATTCACATGGACACTCAAATTGAAAAATAAAATGACGTTAATTATTGCTGGCGGAGGCACTGGGGGCCATATTTACCCAGGGCTGGCAATCGCTGATGCTTTTCAAAAAATGAATCCACAATCAGATATTTCTTTTGTTGGAACGAGTGCAGGTTTAGAGTCAAAAATTATTACAAAAACTAAATATCAAATTGAATTTATTCAAAGCGGTCAATTGAATTTAAGTGGCCAAATTTTAAAGAAAATAAAAACCCTGATTAAAATCCCCATAGGATTTATTCAATCAGTTATTATTCTTTTGAAGCGCCGACCTGATTTCGTTTTAGGAGTAGGTGGTTACGCTTCGGCCCCTTTTGTTTTTATTGCTGCTCTTTGCGGGTTTAAAACCGCGATCTGGGAACCAAACGCCCTTCCAGGTATGGCCAACCGAATACTATCCCGCTTTGTCAGTAAATCTTATTTAGTTTTTAAAGATGGCGAAAAATATTTAAAATCAAAAAAAAATCTTATCTATGGAATGCCTTTAAGATCTGAAATTACTGAGAGTGCTGGATCACATGTTAAATCATCTGATAAGAAATTTACCTTACTTTGCTTTGGTGGCAGCCAGGGCAGCTTTTTTTTGAATGAAAAGCTGAGTCAGTTTTTATTAAGCAATTCAGATTTACATTCAAAAATACGCGTAGTGCATCAAACAGGAGCCCGTGATTTTGAAAATATTAAAGAAAAATATCAAGGTCTATCTTGTGTCGAAGTCCGAGATTATATTTACGATATGCCGCATTTTTTGCAAACAGCCGACTTATTGTTTTGTCGTGGTGGTGCCAGCACACTGGCAGAAGCTGCTGCTTTCGGAGTAGTTCCTATCGTGGTGCCTTTACCAGCCGCTGACAATCATCAACAAAAAAATGCAGAAGCATTGATGACTAAAAATGCTGGGTATATGATGATACAAAATCAATTTGATGATGAACAATTCAAAAAAATAATATACAGTGCGATCGAAAATTCTTCCACGTTGGAAGAAAAATCAAAAAATATTAAAAAAATGTCTTCGCTGACCGCAGCTACAGATATCGCGCAGGATATTTTAAATGAAATAGGTTTATATGAAACTCGAAAAAGTTAAATTTCACTTCATAGGTATTGGTGGCATAGGTATGTGTGGTCTAGCTGAACTGCTGCATAACAGTGGTGCTATTGTCACTGGTTCTGATGCTTCTGAAAATGCAAACACTGATCGGTTGAAGCTGCTGGGTTTAAAAGTTTTTAAAGGCCATGCTGCAGAAAACGTGAATGGGGCTGATGTCGTGGTTTATTCCAGTGCTATTCCTATCATAAATCCCGAATTCAAAGAAGCCAGAGCACAATCAATTCCATTGATACCACGCGCGGAAGCTCTTGCAGAAATCATGCGAATTCGTCGGGGTATTGCTATTGCGGGTACACATGGAAAAACGACAACAACAAGTATGACAGCTTCAATTTTTCTTGAAGCTAATCAAAGCCCTACTATTGTTGTTGGCGGTCGATTCGAAAAAATCAAATCAACTGCTTTGTTAGGTAAAGGCGAATGGCTTATTGCTGAAGCAGATGAAAGTGATGGTAGCTTTAACAAACTTTCACCGGAATTCGCAATTATTACAAATATTGATTCTGATCATATGGATCATTTTAAAAGTTTCGAAAATCTTAAAAAAGCCTTTCTTGATTTTTCATACCGCGTACCTTTCTATGGTTTAGTTATTGTGTTTGGCGACGACCCCGTCGTTCGTAAAGTTTTTGAAGGCTTTAATAAGCGAATTTTATATTATGGTTTTGATTCAAAAAATGATTACGTTTTATCAGGGGAAAACGGACAGTATACTTTAACCCATAATGACACTTTAAAAAATAATTTAAAAAATCTTGGTCAATTTAAAATTAAAATACCTGGAAGACACAATGCTTTAAATGCGACAGCAGCAATAATAGCAGCAATGTCGGCGGGGATTAGTTTTGAAACAAGTGCTTTAGGCATCGAAAATTTTGAAGGTGTTGATCGTAGATTCCATTTCAAAGGTGAATCAAATCAAATTAAAGTTTATGATGATTATGGGCATCATCCAACAGAAGTCCGTGCAACTTTGCAGGCCATGAAAGAAAAATATCCACAAAACAGATTAGTTGTCTACTTTCAGCCACATCGATACTCCAGAACTGAACATTGTTGGCAAGATTTTAAGACCTGCTTTACACAGTCTGATGTTTTATTTTTAGGTGATATTTATGCAGCTGGTGAAAATCCAATTCCTGGAGTCAGCTCAGAAATTTTATTGAATGAAATTAACCTAGATTGCAAGTTTTTATCTACCAAGACAAACCCTGCGAGTCAGCAAATTGAAAATATTGTTAAACAGTTAAAACCGAATGACATATTTTTAACTTTGGGTGCTGGTGATGGTTGGAAGTTAGGTTTAAGTGTCCTTGAATGTATTAAATAATATTTCATTAGCTGATTTTACATCCTGGCAAGTTGGTGGTGCTGCAGATTATTTTTGTATGCCTGAGAGCATTGAACAAATGAAATTAGCACTTCAGTATGCTAATGATAATAATATGCCTTTTTCTATTATTGGTGGTGGAACAAATGTACTGGTTTCCGATCAAGGTATCAGAGGGCTTACAATTTGTTTAAAAAAATTCTCCCAATTAAAAATAGTTGAAGATCAAAATGAGTTCATTATTGATTGTTTATCTGGAACAGGAAAATCTGAACTTTTAAAATTTTTTTTAAAATACAAATTAGCGCCTGCACTTTTCTTGGCAGGTTTGCCAGGTGATGTTGGTGGCGGAATTGTCATGAATGCAGGAGTTGCAGAGAATCACAATCCACGTGAATTTATGGAATTAGTGGAATGGATAGAGGTCATGAAAAGTGATGGTACAATCGAGCGCATACAGAAAAGTAATTTAAAAATTAAATACAGACATACAGACGGATGGCAGCCTCATGTGATTACAAATGTTCGTCTACGATGGCCTATGAATCCAGATCCCGACATTTTACAAAAAGTTAGGGATGCCAATAAAATTCGCTTAAGTAAGCAGCCATTGGATATGCCAAGTTGTGGATCTGTTTTTAAAAATCCAGAAGGTTATAAAGCTGCGCAGTTGATTGATCAGTGTGGATTAAAAGGCTTTCAGATCGGTGATGCCCAGGTTTCATTAAAGCATGCCAACTTCATAGTTAATCTTGATAAAGCAACAGCCCAGGATACTTGGTCGGTGATTACACATGTGCAAAAAACTGTGGAAACACTTAAAAATGTAAAACTAACAACTGAAGTTGTCAGGCTTGGAGATTGGCCATATTAATTGTCGTGTTTATTTGTTTGATTTGATTTCTTGTCCAGATTTAATTTCAATCAATGCGCTGTTAGACCAATCGGAAACTTGGTTTTTTGAGTCTTCATTGACTTCTGATCTAACTCTCCAAAAATATTGACCTTGAGGGAAATTATCTTTCAAAAGCATTTTTTTGTTTTTGGTAATATAGGCTTTGTATATCTGGGTAAATGCTTTGTCTTTTGCAATTTCTACTTTGTAGCGACTTGCATTTTGCTCGGTATTCCACTTCAGCCACATAAATTTACCAAGTCCTTTTTGAAAATAATAAGACATGCTTTCAACGGAATTTTCTATATAAGGCGTGACCAAATCAAAAATTCGATTATAGACGATTTCACCAGCATCAGTTGTAGAACTAATTTGACGATTTTGTGCATCGTAAGCTGTAACTTTGTAGTTATAACGGCCGGACTGAGGAATTTTAACAATGCTAGCTGGTTTTCTTGATACGATTCTTTTCGGTGCTTGGACATTTGATTCGTCGTTAACCTGAACAACATATTTTTTTGCATTGGGTACTGCATTCCAATCAATTTTAAATTCTTTGGCTTTTCCATTGTCTTTAGAATTTCTAGCGAAATAGTCATAGTTCTGTTTTGGTTCTTTAAGCTTTATAGTTGGATATCGAATGCTAACTTCGCCAACTTGAGAATATGCACTTTCTAAATTATTTTCTGAAACTGATTTTAAGCGATAATATATTTTATCACTCTGAATAGATTCAACTAAAGATTCATTCTGGATTGATCGCTGTTCAACTTTTTCGCTAAAATCAGGCGTCGAAGAGTACTCAACGATATATTCTTTAGCGTTGTCAGCATATTGCCATCTTAAAATTAATGGGTTTTTATTACTGACTAAGTAATTTGACTTTTCACTCGTCAACTGAGGAGGCAAAGCCAACTTGTATTCAACAACTGTGTTTGATTGTGGCGTAGTAACTTCTGAAGGAGCAATAATTTGTTCAGGGGGCTTTTCGAAAAGCTTGGCTAAACTTTTGCGACTACGAAATGAACCATCAAATTCAACATTTTTTTTATTGACTGTAACTGATCCCGTTTTTGATTTAACTTTGATTTTACCGCAGGCATTCTTTTTACCGATTTCAACATCACCATTGTCAGATGCGATCTCCAAAGACTGACCACAATCATCAAGTATTAAACCCGTCGGTAGACGATCAGATTTAATTGTACCGTATTGCAAGCTCAATTTAATTTTCTTGTCATCCATTCTAAATTTAACTAACGAATTAGGACCAATTTTAATTTTACTTCCATCAGAAAATTTTATTTCTGTTTGGGAATCAGAACCAACAAATATGCTATCACCGAAAGTTAGTACGTCTTTTTCAGATGAATTAATCCAAAAAATATTTTTTGTACTACGATGGCGAACTTCAGATTTAACTTTGTCTATTTGACCAATAATTTCAGATAATTGAATATCTCGTCCTAAAGAAAAAAATGAAAAATCTGTCTTCAAGAAATAAGCACCTAATGCGATTATAAGCAGGCACACTATTGTCGTGTAGATATCATTTCTATTCTGGTGCTGTTGTGCCATGTTAACAGTATCGTCTACTTTGGTCATAACTTAAATCAACCAAGGTCTTGTTTTTATTTGAGACGTTTAAATATAGACTTTTTCAGCAAATATGGACTTTAAGTTTCCAATTTGGTCTCCGATAGGGTGTTGATGGATACAGACTTTTACAGAATTTTATCTGATTTTTTTGATTCGATTCAGGATCCGGTAGCTATCTTTGATGAAAGCGGAATGGTTGAGTATTCTAATGAAGCTTTCTCGATTTTAACCGGAATATCTCAAATTCGATATCTTAATAAAAAAGCAACTATCTTTAGCTCTTTTACAAGTCTAGATGAAAAGCCACTGAACATTGAAAGAATTCACGAATTAGCAGCCAAAGGTTCGACAAATATTTTGAAATTTGAAACAAAACAAGTCATGCGTGGGCTAGGTCAGGTTTCGATCCGTAAACTTGAAGCGCTTAATTTTGATACGCTTTACATGATAAATATTAAAGATTTAACGGTCGAAGAAGATTTGGTCCAGTCTTTTAGGTTTGAAATTGCTAATCGTAATAAAAAGCTGGAAGAAATGAATCATTTAGTTGAAATCTTTCAAAAAATTCGTTTATTAGATGATCCTTTTGCGATTATAAACGAATTTACAAATTATATCTTAGCTTCAAGTAAAGTGTACGCAGCAGCCAATAAGGTCGGGGAAACAGTTAAGCTCGTATTTAGCTCAATTTCTGATAAGGATTTGATTGAAAAGCAGTTTTCAACTCGGGCCATACCACAGCCTGACGACATGAATTTAGTCTTTGCAGAAGTTCAAAATTATTTAAAAAACAATGTTGTGAATAAGTATTACACCACTAAATCCATTTTTAAAAACAGGTCCGATCAAAACTACTATTGGTGTTTAGTCCCATTTAGATTAGCTAACACTGAAATTTTCGCTATCTTCTTGTTTGAGAATGTAGAACAGCTGAATCTGTTCGCCCATCAATCAGCCATTATTTTAGCAGAACAGCTTAATTTAATTCTTAATAATTTGACGTTAAAAGAACTCTCTTTTACTGATGGCTTAACTAAATTGAAGAATAGTTTATACTTCAGACAAAAACTTGAAGAAACTTGTTTATCTCATGACCAAGCTCAATTAATCTTATTCGATGTCGATTTTTTCAAAAAAGTAAACGATACTTACGGTCATCCAGGTGGTGATGCAGTACTTATTTTTATTGGTGAAAAAATACCGCAAATTTTTCAAAGTTTTAACCATAGTGCCTACGCAAAAAGTGTCATTGCTCGTGTAGGCGGGGAAGAGTTCGCGGTTCTTATACCAGATAAAAGTATTGATTTTGCTGAAGAATTAGCAGAAAAGATCAGATCTGAAATCGAAGCTTCTGTCGTTAATTTTAATGATATCTATATCAAATTTACGATTAGTATAGGTGTATCATCATGGGATTCCGTAATCAGTTACAGTGAACAAACAGTTAAAGAAGTTTACAAACGTGCAGATGATGCCTTATATAACTCTAAAAGATCAGGTCGAAATAAAGTCAGCTCTATTAAAGTTAAAATCAAAGAAGCTAGCTAATCTGAATCAAGCTATCTAACTAAAGTCTAGTCATAACATCAGGTCTGGGTTGCCAGAAGTTCGTGTATTAATGACAATACCTATATATATGAAAAGCTTTTCTATTCGCAGAAAAATCATGCTACTTCTCAGTATTACTAGTTTTGTATCTAGTGCTGTATTTTTGCTGTATTCCATAGATATTTTTAAAAAAGATAAAGTCGCTTACATTTATGATACAAGTAATATGTATTTAGAAACCGTTTCAAATCAATTCAAAAACGAAGTCAAAGTAGCGACTGACAATGCTAAAAAAATTGTTTCAAATTATCAAAAAAATAAATCATTCAAAGTGGCTGACAGTCAGTTTTTAGATGAAGATAGCTTTTTATCTGAAGTCCAACTGATTAGCATTACACCAGCACCAAAAATAATAGATTCAATTTTTAAAGAAGGCACTAGCCAAACTGACATTTTAAGTCAAAAGCAATTCGTTGATAGCCTGATGTATCTTAAAAATGAAGGCCAATCGATTTTCTTTATTCAAAAAAATGTTTACTTGGCCGATCTTGTCTACGACAAAGAAGAGCAAATTGTCATGGTCTCCAGATTTGAATCCGATGCGTTGAACACATTTTTTTTGGATGATAAGTCCTTTTCTTCATTTGCGCTGACTTCGCAAGGTAAAGTTTTACGTCAAACAGTTGGTCTTGAAGCAACGTATATTCCAGATCGTTTTCCTCAGTTAATTTCAAAATTAGATATGCTTAAGATGGGAACCAGTGAAATAAAATCGTCTGATCAAGATGAATGGTTATTGGCTTCTACAAATGTTGGTTTCGGTGATGCTTACCTGCTAACTTTAACTAATAAAAAAAATGCTTTCAGTGTATTGACTGACTTAGTTAATAAATCATTGATTGTATTTGTCATGGTTTTCGCTGGAGTCGTTTTAATCAGCCAAATAGCCTCTTCTTATATTACAAAACGGATTTCAGTTCTTTATGAAGCTGCTAAGCAAATTATTGACGGTAATTTTAAAGTGAATATAGAAGTTAAAGGTAATGATGAAATATCTGTTCTGTCTACCACATTTAATCGAATGGCTGTAGAAATTGTTAAACTATTGGATGATACAGCTAACCAGGCTAGGTTGGAATCCGAATTAAAAACAGCTCAAGCTGTTCAGCAAACACTGTTCCCAGAAAGTTACGCACAATTTAAAACGGCAGATATTTGTGGACATTATCAATCAGCATCCGAGTGCGGTGGTGACTGGTGGCATTACTATGAAAATGAAGATTCATTTTCATTTTGGATGGCCGATGCAACTGGGCATGGGGCGCCAGCAGCTTTATTAACAAGTGCGATTAAATCAGCAGTAGCGATCACAGAAGGCCTTAATCTTGACCCTGTAATCGCTATCGAAAAAATCAACAAATCAATTTGCCAAGTTTCTAAAAGTAAAATGATGATGACTTGTTTTTTAGGCGTGATTAACAAAAAAACTCGTGAATTAAAATACATAAATGCTTCACATGAAGCACCACTAGTACTTAAAAATAAAGTCGATTTAAAAAAGAAAGATATTATTTTCTTAGATGAATCAAAATGTACTCGGCTTGGACAAACATTAGATTCAGTTTATCAATTAGCCACATACCAGCTTGAAGCGGGCGATCGTATAGTTGTCTACACGGATGGTGTACCAGATATAAAAAGTCCAGCAGGTGAATCACTTCAAGAGCGTGGTTTTTTTAAAATTATATTAGAAAATCAAAACAAACAGGTCGGTGTCCAAACTTTTATTCATTCGATGAATGATCAGTTTGAAGCTTTCAGACAAAAAACAGAATTGATTGATGACGTAACTTTTTTTGCAGTGGATGTTAAATGAATAGTGATTGCAAAAAAAACTTAGATGAACGAAAACAGATTATTGAAAATAAGATTATTAATTCGCCATTAAAAAATCAAATTGTATATGATCCATTAAGTTTATTTCAAAAAGAAATTTTATGTGCAGATCAACTTTCGCCTATTGAATGTTTAGACGTAATTTTAAGTAAAAAAACGCAACACTGTATTCAAAACTCATTAGAATCTTTAGAAAGTAAATGTGATTTTTTAAATAAAATTTACGTCAATAAATTTGATTTTTTTAGCCCGCACTTTGAAGTGATTCAAGGTAACAGTTGTATTTTAGACTTTAACGATATTTCGTCTCGTGATGATTTAATTAATAAAGCTCTTAGTCAGTTAGGTTTGAATGCTGACTCACAAAAGTTAAGTAGTATATGCCAAACGCTTGAAGAACTCGTTATGAATGCACAAGTCGATGCAAAGAAGTTGTCTAAGAAAGTAGTTTTAGACCATTCAAAGCTAATTCTAAATGTGTCAAGTCAGTTGATTGCGATTTCCATCATCGATTTTTACGGAACTTTAGATTGCTATAAACTTTTGAAACATATTCAAGCAGCATTGACTTTAGGTTTTGACAAAGCTATGTCAAAAAATTCAATAGGTGCAGGCTTAGGATCAGCAATTGTTTATGAACATTGTGATTCGTTAATCATGGGTGTAATTCCGAACGAGATCACTCGTGTGACAGTGATCTTACCCTTAGCCGTATCAGAAAAAAAGAAACAATATATTCAGAAATCAATCCATATAATTTCCGGAACAGAGAAGGGGTAGTTTATGTCAAGGTGTCAGTATAAAATAGAAAACAAAGGTGAAGTTTGCGAACTCATTCTAGCTGGAGTTATAGATGATAGTTTTCCAACAGCTAACATACATTTGCCAGCAGACAAACCTATTGAAATTAATTTGAATGAAATCAAAATAATCAATTCATTAGGTATTCGTGAATGGATTAAATTTGTCAATTCCGTGCAGTCAAAAAATGTATCGATCGTGTGTTGCCCTAAAATTTTTATTGATCAAGTTAATATGGTTCAAGGATTTATACCTGCAGAATTCAAGATTAAGTCGTTTTACGTTCCTTATTTTAATGAAGATGATGATCTTGAGAAAAGTGTTTTGTATGTGGAAGGTCAAGATTACGGTGAAGGATTTTTAAATGTTAAAAGCACTATTAATCATGATACTGGTGTCGTTTTAGATATCGATGTGATGGAACAAAAATATTTTAAGTTTTTAAAGGTTTAATGTCTATTCGTTTGTTGTTTGGATTATTATTATATACACAAATATCTTGGACCGCAGAGCCTAAGAAGGAACTACCTTTTGTTTTTTTAAACCAATACTACGCTTATGAAGCCAATGCTAATGGCGATATTATTCTAGGGGATAAAAAAATAAATTTAAATCAATCATCTTTATTTATCAACGAAGGCCAAGCTAGTTTACAGTCAGCAGATTTGATTTTTCTGAACGGTCAAAAAGTAGAAATTCAAGTATTGGACGCGCAAAACAAGGGTTTAAGCCAACAAAGTGTTGATGTATTTCAAATTGATCAACGTTATGACTTGGATATGAGTACTCAATCCTTAAAATTAGCTGCACAAATCTGTTTTAAACAGAAAAATCAATTTTCAATGATGAATATTTGCTTTCCAGTTGAACCGGTGCAAAATGAAAACATTGGTGCTAAAATACTTGTCGATGGGATTGAAGTTGGTCCAAAAGGCCAAGTGATTTTAAAGGAAACAAAAAATAAAATTCAGTTTTTAGCACAGTATGCATCTGGTGCATCTTTGGAAGTTATCACAAGGAAAAGAAAATTTTTACCATCAACAGTTAATAAAAATTCTGAAAATGGAGTCTACGAAGTTGATTTTGTAGATTTAGAAAATAATAAGATTAAATGGTCTGAACAAATTTTCTTTGATCAAGAAAGCTTTAGAATTGCTTCAGACAACGTCATTCAAGTTTATCAAGGCATATACAATAAGGACAATTCTAAAAAAAGTTACAGCTTAACTTATTACACACCAAAGTATAAACGACCAAGAATTCTTAATAAGTGGACAGTAACCCCACAAGTATCGTTTGTAAAATTAGACGGTAATACAGCTAATGAAAAATTTAGTTTAACTTCACCGGCTAACTTTGGTTTGAATCTAAATTCATACAGATTGTTGCCGGCTAAATATAGTAAAATGCTCTACGCTGATCATTGGGTTGCAGAACTGTCATACAAATCAACAGCCCTTGCCTCTACAGCGTCAAACTACGCTATTGAAAACGCTAAACAAAACTTATTGGGTTTGCAACTTGGCCTGACTCGTGAGTTCACAGATTTTAGCTGGTATGGTTTGTTTATAAATTTGCAACAAGACATTGTTGCAAACAGTACAGCATCATTGTCTGGAGTCGTAGACTTAGGAACAGTTCAAAATATGGATATTTTGGGTAAAGTGAACTATATGTTTTTAGAGGCCGGTCGTTATACCGCAGAAGCGAATGGCGGGTATGGATTTATTTTACCAGCTAAGATATCAGGTTCAAGTTCAAGTCTTGGCACAAGATTGTTTGCAGGTGCTGATCTTATTTACGATCATAATGATCAGTTAATTAGTTTAGGTGTGCTATACAGTCAGCGTACGCAAAAAACAGCGTCACAAAGTTTTACAGAACAACTTTTTGAATATCGATTCGGCTACATTAAAACATATTAGATTTACGATTTTTATTTTTTAAACCAATTAAATAAAGATTTCTGATAAGGAAAGTTTTTGATATCTGGATTTAATTTAATAGCTGTTTTTAGAGACTTATCCGCAAGATCATCTTGTTTTTTAATTTTAAATAAAAGTGAGTAAACATAATGATATTCTGCTGAATTGACGTCTTCTGGCAGTGTGCGCATAAAATCATTTTCTAGTTGAGCAATAGTAAAGGCCACATTTTCAAAGTAAGATAAAGCAATTTGCCCCCAAGCAATATAAAGTTGTAATTTGGGAGTAATAGATAACTGATCTTTATTTTTTTTAGCTAAAGTCAGAGCTTGAATATAATTCTGATTTAAGAGAAGCCTCAGAATTGGCTGTGTGTCGACAGCAGTCTTTACTGGTGTTGATTTTTGGTTATCGGTGCGTAATTTAGTTAAGATTGATTTATGATTCAATAAAAGTGACATCATTTTTTTTTCGATTTCAAGTTTCATGTCGACATGACCAACTGATCGATCAAGATAGTTCGATTTTATAAGTTCAAAAATTGTTTCTAAATTTTCTGGATCTTCTTTTGTAATTAAACTGAGCTCATTAAGAAGCTCTACATCAGTTTTATTTATGATTAATTTATAAAGATGTTTTAATTTAACTTCAACGTTGTCTTCTTCTTCACTAGGTACGAGTTCAACCCAATTCAGTAGTATTAAAAAATGCAAGGCTTTGAAAAAGTTTTTATTTTTTTCGTAACTAACAGCCAATTCTGATAAATTAACATTTTCAATTTTTTCAAAGAAGTCAATTCCGACTGAAACAAATAAAGGGTAGTTTTGTCCTTCGAAAAATTTAATATTTTCCCAATTTACTTTACAAATTGAATTATAGTATTCAATGTAGTGGCCTAGTAGCCACGCTTCACTGAACTTGCTAGCGATCCAATCATGCATTAGGATATTAAATCGATCTAAATTCACTTCAGAGGTTTTAAATTGCATTTTATTTTCTTCAAATGACAATTTATACTTTGTTTCAGAAATTAGTTTTGATAAACGCATTCTTGACTGAGTTAACAACACTTCGCCGACTTGTTCAGCGGTGACGTAGCCTTTTTTAATTAATAAGACCCCAATCGGTAATTCACCTTTTTCAGTTAATGCCTTATCCAGAAGTTCTTTCGTGATCATTCGGCTATTAATTAATAAAGTTCCTATTTTTGTTTCCGCATCGGAAACATCTATGTGCTGAATTTGACCCTCGAAGAAAGACAAACCACTGACATCACCACTTTGTGTTTTGAATTTTAAGTAGCCGTCTAATTTTGTATTCAAAAATGTGATGATTAACGCTGGAATATCGAAACCATAGACAAAATCAAGGCGGCTAATGATTTTTTTTTGATCAACTGCAGTTAAATCAGCCTGATAAAATGATTGATAAAAAGTAGACCTTGGCGACTGCGTTAGGCCTGTTTCGTTTGGCGACATATTTATTTATTTTAGTCTTGGCTGGCAACACGAGTCAAATTATTGATCTTAAATACCTATCCCATATTGAAACAGTCGGTAAAAATGATTTTTTGCAAAATTCGGTTTTTAGACCTCATCTTTGGTCTAGTTTAACCGATAGGTAGTAACATCGAAGAAGGAGATGAAATATGAAGTCGAATTACACGTTCAAGCACTTGGACCACTCAGAAGCCCTAGTTAATTACACCAATGAAAAGCTTGACGAAATTGGCAAATTTTTACTTAAAGATGGACGTTGTAACGTTTATTACTGGAAGGATCACCATAACTTTTATTGTGAAGTTTCTATTAACTCTAAACAAAAATTCTTTAAAGCCTCAGGTACTGCAAAAGACGTTTATGTAGCTGTTGATCTGATGATTGACCGCATGGAAAGACAGTTTCTGAAGATTAAAGAAATTTACATGGATCATAAGAAATTTGACCTATCTAAAGAAGGTCGGTTCCAGGAAATTAACAGTCAGTTTGAGTATCAGCCCAGAGGACGTAAAAACGCAGCCTAAAATGCTAAGAATGTGCGCAGGCTGTCAGTTTGCGCCCATTCATTAACATTGACCAAAATAGTCTAATTAAAGTACTTTTCTTAGGTTTGTAAAACGAAATCTAAGCAAAGGAAATTTCTATGAAAAATTATATTTTTACTAGCGAATCAGTATCTGAAGGTCACCCAGACAAAATGGCCGATCAAATCAGCGACTCAGTTCTTGATGCAATTTTAGCACAAGACTCTAAAGCGCGTGTTGCCTGTGAGACTTTACTCACAACAGGTCTTGTAGTCGTTGCTGGCGAAATCACAACTTCTGCAAAAGTTAACTTTTCTGATATTGCTCGTGAAACAATAAAACGTATTGGCTACGATCATTCAGATAAAGGTTTTGATTACAAAACTTGTGCTGTGATGGTTGCGTTAGGCCAACAGTCTTCTGATATCTCAATGGGAGTTAAAGAAACGGGTTCAGATGATCAAGGTGCTGGCGATCAAGGTTTAATGTTTGGTTATGCAACAAACGAATCACCTGAATTTATGCCATTATCACTTTCTCTATCACATAAATTAGTTCAAGACTTGGCTGCTTTACGTAAAGCCAACAAAGTAAACTGGTTAAGACCAGATGCTAAATCTCAAGTTTCTATCCAGTATGAAAATGGAATTCCACAAAGAATTGATACAATCGTTTTATCTACTCAACATGCTGATTCAGTATCTAATAATGATATTCAATCTTTCATTATGGATGAATTGATTAAAAAATCGATTCCAGCAAAATGGATAGATGCAAAAACTAAATTCCATATCAATCCAACAGGTCGTTTTGTAACTGGTGGCCCAATGGGTGATGCTGGTCTAACAGGTCGTAAAATTATCGTTGATACTTACGGCGGACACGGGGCCCACGGCGGCGGCGCGTTTTCTGGTAAAGATCCTTCAAAGGTTGATCGTTCTGCAGCTTATGCAGCCAGACACGTTGCTAAAAATATCGTGGCGGCTGGATTAGCTGAAAAATGTCTTCTTCAAATTTCGTATGCAATTGGTGTTGCTGAACCAGTCAGTATTACTGTGAACGATTACGGCACAGGTAAAGTCAGCAACGAAAAATTGGTTGAAGCTGTTAAAAAAGTTTGGGATTTACGCCCAGCACGTATTGTTAAAGAATTTGATTTATTAAAACCAATCTATTCTGCGACAGCAGCCTACGGTCATTTTGGTCGTGAAGAAAATCTTGATAAAGGTTTTTTCAGTTGGGAAAAAGTGAATAAAATCGAACAACTTCGCGAAGCTGTTAAGTAATTCATAATGGATCCTAAATTTATACGAAACTTTTCTATTATTGCCCACATTGATCATGGTAAATCAACCTTGGCGGATGCTCTATTATCGCACACAGGGTCTTTATCTGATCGGGAAAAAAAAGATCAGTTTTTAGATAATATGGATCTTGAACGCGAGCGTGGAATCACGATCAAAGCACAAACAGTATGCTTAATTTACAAATCAATTAAAGACGGCGAAACTTACCAGTTGAACTTGATCGATACACCGGGGCATGTGGATTTTTCCTACGAAGTTTCCAGATCATTAGCGGCTTGTGAAGGCGCTATTCTTGTTGTTGATGCTGCACAAGGTGTTGAAGCGCAAACTTTAGCAAATGTTTACTTAGCATTAGAAAATAATTTAGAAATTATTCCTGTTTTGAACAAAGTTGATTTACCAACAGCTGATCCAGAAGGGGTTCGCAAACAAATTGAAGATACTGTAGGCTTAGACTGCAGTGGTATTGTTCACGCTTCAGCTAAGGAAAAAATTGGTATCGCTGACATTCTAGAAGCCGTCATTGAAAAAATACCGCCTCCAAAAGCTAATCGAGATTTAACTCCTCGAGGACTTATATTTGATTCGTGGTTTGATGCTTATCAAGGTGTAGTTATTCTTGTTCGGGTGACTGATGGTCGAATTACAAAAGGTGATCGTATTAAATTTATGGCCACTGACCGTAATTACGAAGTTTTACGTATGGGCAAATACACACCTTTTCCACTTCCTGTTGAAGCCTTAGATTCAGGGGAAGTTGGTTTTATCATTTGTGGAATCAAAGACATTCGTGATGTCAAAGTTGGTGATACTGTCACTTCATCTAAAAATCCTGCGACTGAGCCTTTACCGGGTTTTCAAAAAATTAAACCCATGGTGTTTGCGGGGATATTTCCAGTTGTGGCCAGTGAATATCAAAACTTAAAAGATGCGCTTGATAAGCTTTGTCTGAACGATTCTTCTTTAACATTTGAAGTCGAAAAATCAATGGCTTTAGGTTTTGGCTATCGCTGTGGATTTTTAGGTTTACTCCATATGGAAATCGTTCAAGAGCGTCTTGAGCGTGAATTTAATTTAAATTTAATCACAACGGCTCCAACAGTGGTTTATCGGATTACAAAAACGGATGGCACTGTATTGATGCTTGAAAATCCATCGGGGATGCCCGATGAAACACAGATTTTAAAAATGGAAGAACCTTACGTTAAAATCACTTTGCATGCACCGACTGATTACATAGGAGTGTTATTAAAACTTTGTGAAGATAAACGCGGTATTCAGCAAAAAATGGACTATGTCACAGAAAAAAAAGTCATTATCGAATACAGACTTCCGATGAATGAAATGGTGATGGATTTTTATGACCGATTGAAATCAATCACAAAAGGCTATGCTTCGCTTGAATATGAATTTTTAGATTTCCAGGAAGCAGATCTCGTTAAAATGGATATTCTTATTAATAGTGAACCAGTTGATGCACTATCACTGATTATTCATCGGTCAAAGGCCCAAAATCGGGGTCGCTTATTAGCCGAAAAAATGAAAGAATTGATTCCTCGTCAGCAGTACCAAATCAACATACAAGCAGCTATCGGATCTAAGATCGTTGCTCGTGAAACTCTTGGAGCTATTAGAAAAGA
This sequence comes from Bdellovibrio sp., assembly GCA_043747495.1. Classification (GTDB taxonomy): domain Bacteria; phylum Bdellovibrionota; class Bdellovibrionia; order Bdellovibrionales; family Bdellovibrionaceae; genus Pseudobdellovibrio. The sequence continues at coordinate 9,728 of JAYTPA010000006.1, read as the reverse complement.
CGTGACGGCTAAGTGTTATGGTGGTGACATATCCAGAAAACGTAAGCTTTTAGAAAAGCAAAAAGAGGGTAAAAAACGTATGAAACAGATCGGGTCTGTTGACGTTCCTCAGGAAGCATTCTTGGCCATCCTTAAAATCGAGGACTAACATGAGCAAATACAACGGCTTTAACATCAGAAACAAATTATTTTGGACCGAGGGTTGGGGTTCGTTAGGTTTAGCAGTTTTAGCAGCTTTAACAATTCGTTGGCTATTGCTTGAGGCCTACGTGATTCCATCAGGGTCAATGTTACCTTCACTACTTATTAATGATCATATTTTTGTTAATAAAATTACCTATGGTGTTCGTGCTCCATTTAGTGAAAAATGGCTGATTAAATTTAGAGAACCTGAACGTGGTGAAATCGTTGTTTTCAAATATCCAGTGGATCCGAATACTTTTTTTATTAAACGTGTTGTTGGTTTGCCAGGCGATAGAATCAAATTTGATAACGGATCTTTGTACATTAACGGTGAAATTCAAGAAAAAGTTGTTCCGCAGTCGACTTGGGATTTTGATTGGTTACGGGATGCTGACTTTAATAGTCGTGATGGTCTATACCGTGATGCAAAATCAAACTATGTCCAATTTACTGAAATTCTTAAAACTTCATCAAGCGAAAATGTTGAACACAGTATTTTGATGCCAAAAACGCAAATCATGGGTTTTGCCGGAGACGGAGAATGGATTGTCCCTGAAGATCATATTTTTATGATGGGTGATAATCGATATAACTCTCACGATTCACGTTTTTGGGGTTTTATGCCCAAGAAAAATATTTTAGGCCGAGCTAGTTTTGTATGGCTCAGCTGCGAAGAGATGATTCCGTTTATACCAGTGATTTGTAATCCTTTAACTATACGGTTTTCGCGATTTTTTCATAATGTTACCCACTAGATCAGTTTTTAGAGGCCAGCTTAAAAATAAAATTGGCAAACAGGGCCGCTGGCCAAATGCTCTATTTTTGTTTTTTTCTCCATTAGTTATTTTTTTAAGTTTACGCTGGGTTATATTTGAACCTTTCGTTATTCCTTCTGAAAGTATGGTTCCACAATTACTTATTCACGATCATGTTATAGTTAAAAAGTTTTCCTACGGTCTAAAATCACTTTGGGGTGATGGCTGGATAATGAATTGGGACAAGCCAAAACGGGGTGACATTGTGGTTTTCAAATACCCGGAAAATAAAAATGTTTATTTTATTAAACGTGTTGTGGGCTTGCCTGGGGACGTCGTTGAAATTAAAAATAGGGCCGTTAAAATTAACGGCGAAATGAATGAATTAAATCGCGTTAGTGTTGAGGACTTAGCTGCTAGCCCTTATTTAAGTGAAATGTCAGAAGCAGAATATTACATGGAAAAATTACCTCTTGAAAAAGTTCCTCACTTTGTCAGATTTGAGAATCGTGATGAATCGTCAGAAGAATTAATGACTTTTGAAGTTCCTAAAAATTCTTACTTTGTTATGGGTGACAACCGGTATAATTCACATGATTCACGCTTTTGGGGCTACGTCAGTTTTGATGAATTAGTTGGCAAAGCACAGCTGATTTGGCTAAGTTGCGAAGATATGCTTGTATCGGCTCCAGTGATTTGCAATCCAACAAGCTTGCGTAAAGATCGTTTTATGATGACAATAAAATAGTATGTCGATTAAAAAAAAACCGTTTCACTCAACTTTCAAATGGATTGCTTTTGCCATTGTTTTAGCTGTTTCGATTAGAATTTTATTTATAGGTGTTTTTAAAGTTCCAACAATCACAATGGCGCCCACATTAATCAGCGGCGACTATATTTTATCTAATAAATTGGCATATGGCTTAAAATGGCCGTGGATGCAAAGCGGTTTTTTTTTGAAATCACCAAGTCACGGCGACATTGTTGTTTTTAAAAGATTAGATCGACCACAAGTCCAATTCGTTAAACGTGTTGTGGGTCTTCCTGGGGATAAAATCGTGATCAAGCAGGGTGATCTGTATATCAATTCACAAAAATGCACTTACACTGTTGATGAGACCTACCAAAGTGAAAACTTTCAGATCTTATTTGAAGAGTGTTTCGGCCAGAGACGAAGAATACTTAAGGCTATGATTGGTGAGCTGAAGTCTAAAGATACCGAAGAAATTCAACTTAAAGAGAACGAAATTTATGTTTTGGGTGATAATCGGGATACTAGCGAAGATTCAAGAGACTGGGGGCCCATCCAGCTTGATCAAGTTTCTAGCAAAGTTTTTTCTATATGGCTTTCTTGGAGTTCAACGCAAGACTCCATTTTTAAAGAAAAAGGATTTAGATTCAGTCGTTTTTTGACAATGATTCAGTAGTTTTGTTAGTCTACATAGCAGTGCAAAATAACTCAGTGAAAAATAACATTTCAACTTCTGTTATTGATTTACAGAGCTTCAATTCTGAAAAAATTTATTCTCTATTTGATTCCAGTCTTCAATTAAAAAACACAGATACTAAACTAAGATCAGCTCATAAAACAATTGGCTTAGGTACACTTGTTTTTTTTGAATCCAGCACGCGAACTCGGTTCAGTTTTGAAGCCGCTTGTGCTCGTGCGGGAATTTACCCAATGGTCTTAGATGGCGGTTCTGGAACTAGCCTTGAAAAAGGTGAAACTATGGAAGACACGATACTCAATTTAGAGGCCATGAGGCCTCTTTTTTTTGTCATTCGATGTCCTGATGATTTAGATTTATTACAGCTATCAACACAAATCAAAACACCAATCATCAATGCAGGTTGGGGTAAGTTGGGTCATCCAACGCAGGCTTTGTTAGATTCTTTAACGTTATTTGAAAAGTGGGGGCAGCTGACAAACAAAAATATTTTATTCGTCGGTGATGTTAGACATTCTCGTGTCGTTAGTTCTCATTTAGAATTAGGAAAAATACTTAATTATAATATTGGTTATTCAGCTCCTCAGCAGCTAATGCCAGTTAACCCCTCTTCAGAAGTGCGATTGTTTCCAAAACTAGAAGACGGTTTAGAATGGGCTGACGCAGTGGTGATTTTACGAGTACAAAAAGAAAGACACCAATTAGGTCAAAGTGATTTTTCTGTTGAAACCTATAGAAAATCACACGGTGTGAATGCCGAAGTTTTAAAAAAATTTAAATCAGACGGAATGATTTTGCACCCAGGCCCGATTAATTACGGTGTAGAACTTGAAAAAGAAGTTCTATCAGATTCAAGATCGGTGATTTTAAAGTTAGTCGAAAATGGAGTTTTTGTGAGAGAAATATTAATACGTAGAGCTTTAGGAGAATTTTTATGATCCAACGTTATTTAGTTTTAGAAGATGGAACTGTTTACGCTGGTTTGGGCTACAGAGGTCAGAAAACACTACCAATGAAAGTTGGCGAAGTTGTTTTTAATACATCTCATTCCGGCTATGAAGAAATTGCTACAGATCCTTCTTATATGAATCAAATTATTGTTATGACCGCGCCAATGATGGGCAATTACGGTGTGGACAAAAATGTCTGGGAATCTAAACAGCTTTGGATTCAAGGTTTTGTTTGCTTGCAACTTCAAGCCAGCGAAAATAATCATTCTTGGGCACAAAGATTGGTGGATAACGAAGTTCCAATACTAACAAGTGTTGATACACGAAGTCTTGTGATCAAATTGCGTAGCCAGGGTACGACTTGGGGAACAATCGTTGAAGCTAGCAGCGAGGCCGAAGCCCAAAAAACAGGTTTGCAAAATATTATAAATAATAAAACAGCTGAAAAAGATTGGGTTTGGTTAGCTTCGCGTAAAAAAACAGAAACCCGCCTATGTAAAAATTCTTCTGGTCCACGTGTAGCTGTTATCGATTTCGGAGCTAAGGAAAATATTTTACGTGAACTAGAGACTCGCTGTTCAGAAATCAAAATCTTTTCTTCGCGGACTGGGGCTCAAGAAATTCTCGACTGGAAGCCTGATGGTCTTATGTTAACAAACGGTCCAGGTGATCCGTCTGAAGTTCAAAAAGCTCCAGAAACTGTTAAAAGCTTGCTTGGTCAAATCCCTATTTTTGGAATTTGCATGGGCCATCAAGTTTTATCAATCGCGTTGGGCGCAAAGACATACAAACTTAAATTTGGTCATCGTGGAGCAAATCATCCCATAAAAGATGCGATTTTGAATTCAATTTACATGTCTAGCCAAAATCATGGCTACGCTGTGGATCCGGCGTCTCTTCCAAAGAATGTTCAAGTTACGCAAGTTAACTTAAATGATAATACTGTCGCTGGCTTTTTTTCTGAAAGTTTAAATTGTCTAGGCATTCAGTATCATCCAGAAAGTCACCCAGGCCCGCACGATGCAACAGCATTGTTTGATTTTTTCACAACTAAGATGATCAAAAATAAAGGACGTATCTAATATGACCTACGAGCAGTTTGAGATTTCATATTTAAAACTCGTCGGTCATTTCACAGGTGCTGAATTCCAAAAAGAACTTCAATTAGCCCGTAAAGAGTTTTTTGAAAATGCTGGGACATTAGATGAAAATAAAGATAATTATCAATTAAGAATGAATCAATTTTATGATTGGTATTTTTTAACGCGCAAATTATCGGGATATATGCAAACTCCACTTCATGTTTGTCATTTACAAAGAGAACTCAGACTGGATTCAACAGATGAAAAAGCGACTCAGATTTTAGATCAGCATCAACATTCGATTTACGAAATCATTAAAATTAAAAAAAATGAAATTCAATTAAAGGATATTTTCAAAAACAAAAAAGTATCAGTGAACGCTGATCAACATATTTTCAATTTTGATGAAAAAGAATTTTTTGAGACCCGGCTTATTGAAATCGAAGGCAAAAATTATTTCCTTAAAGGTTTTTGTTTTCACCCTGAATCAGCTCAAAAATTTATTTTAACTGAGGTCAAAGTTTTTCAAAAAAACCCAGATTTAAATCCTGAAGACTTTATGCTGCGATTAAATAAAATGCGTTATAAATTTGAACAGTATAAACATGTTAAGCCAGAAATGATTTACACAAACGACAATAAATTAGGGCTATAGGAGACACTATGCCAAAAATGAATAACTTAAAAAGACTTTTGATTATCGGTAGCGGACCAATTCAAATCGGACAAGCCTGCGAATTTGACTATTCAGGAACACAAGCTTGTAAAGCATTAATGGCTGAAGGTTTTGAAGTCATTCTTGTGAATTCCAATCCTGCGACGATAATGACTGATCCAGATATTGCGACAAGAACTTACGTCGAACCTTTGAAAACTGATTACTTAGAAAAAATTATTGAAAAAGAAAAACCAGATGCCATTATTCCAACCTTAGGTGGTCAAACGGCTCTGAATTTAGCTCTTGATCTTGATAAAAAAGGAATCTTAAAGAAACATAATGTTTTGATGTTAGGCGCGACTCCTTCGGTGATAGAAGCTGCTGAAGACCGCGAAAAATTTAGAGCGATCTTAGATCAGTTAGGTGCAAAATATCCAAAATCAGAAATGGTTAAAAATTTCGATCAAGGTTTAAAAGCCGCAACGATTTTAGGCTATCCGCTTATACTACGCCCAAATTACACATTAGGTGGAGGTGGTGGTGGTATTGCTTATTCAGCAGAAGAATACCAACAAATGTTAGCGCAAGCTTTACATGAAAGCCCAACATCAGAAGTTTTAGTGGAAGAAAGTATTTTAGGTTGGAAAGAATTCGAACTTGAAGTCATGCGAGATTCTTCAGGAACATTTGTCGTTGTTTGTTCAATTGAAAACTTTGATCCTTGTGGTGTGCACACAGGAGACTCAATCACAGTGGCTCCGCAACAAACATTAACTGATCAAGAATATCAAGCCATGCGAGACGAGGCTTGTAAAATTATTAATAAAGTAGGCGTTGAAACGGGCGGAGCTAATATTCAGTTTGCTGTGGACCCAAAAACCGGTGAACGTGTCGTTATTGAAATGAATCCACGTGTATCTAGATCTTCTGCATTAGCTAGTAAAGCCACTGGTTTTCCTATTGCCAAGATTGCAGCTTTGTTAGCTGTTGGTTACCAGCTGCATGAATTAAAAAATGATATTACGCAGGTTACACCAACATGTTATGAGCCTGCACTGGATTACGTAGTCACAAAAATCCCACGCTTTGCTTTTGAAAAATTTCAGGGCTCAAAAGATATTTTAACAACACAAATGAAAAGTGTTGGTGAAGTCATGGCCATTGGGCGCACTCTACAAGAATCGTTTATGAAAGCATTAGCTTCTTTAGAAATGAGCTCTGAAGCGATTCCGCAGATTGCTTTAGATGAATTAAAAATTTCGTCACCTAACAGTCAGCGTATTTGGCATATTTTTGAAGCTTTTAGACAAGGTTACAGTCTAGAAAAACTCCACAGTATGACCCAGATTACTCCTTGGTTTTTAGAACAAATTGAAGAACTGATTAAATTTGAAAATAATATTCGTGATCTGGAACTTACTCCTTCGCTTTTATTAGATGCTAAGCGCTTAGGTTTCACTGATGCACGTATTGCAAAAATTAAAAAGATTACAGAAATGGCTGTTCGAAAAATCAGACATCAAAAAAATATTCGCCCTGCATATTTTCAAGTTGATACTTGTGCTGGTGAATTTGCTTCATCGACACCGTACTTTTATTCAACATACTGGGGAGAACCATCAAAAATGACTGTTGATAAAACAGTCGCAGTGATTGGCAGCGGTCCAAATCGTATTGGTCAGGGTATTGAATTTGATTATTCATGTGTACGTGGTGTGAAAGCCTTACAGAAATTAGATTATAAAGTTATTATGATTAATTCGAATCCTGAAACAGTATCTACAGATTACGACACATCAGATTATTTGTTTTTTGAACCCCTAACTCACGAACATATTTCTGAAGTTTTAGGATTATTAAATCCGCACGGATTTATCGCTCAGCTTGGCGGGCAGACCCCAATTAATTTAGCAAAAAAATTATCTGATGATGGCTTTAAACTTTTAGGGTCATCGCTCGAAGCTATCGATTTAGCAGAGGACCGTAAAAAGTTTGCACAAGTTTGCCGAGATCTTAAATTTTCAGTTCCAAATTCAGCAATGGTTGGTGGGCTGGATGAAGCTTTAAATCAAGAGTCTAAAGTCGGCTACCCAATGATTTGTCGTCCAAGTTATGTTCTGGGCGGACGCCGAATGGAAGTGATAGAAAATAAAATTGAACTAGCATCGTATTTTGAGCGTCACGGGGATTTTATCAGTGAAGATAATCCTTGTTTGATGGATCAATTCTTGGCGGGTGCACTGGAAGTTGACGTTGACCTAGTGCGCGGGGAAAAATGGTTGATCCAAGGTGGAGTCATTGAACATATCGAAGCTGCTGGCGTGCACTCGGGTGACAGTATGGGTGTTATTCCGCCTCAAAGATTAAAACCAGAAATTTTAAATCATATTGAAAAGATGAGTGCTTTATTGGCCGATAAAATGAAAGTTATCGGGCACTTAAATTTACAGCTCGCAATTAAAGACGATGTTGTCTATGTTTTAGAAGCTAATCCAAGAAGTTCAAGATCAGTTCCATTTTTAGCCAAAGCAACAGGAATCCCGTTAGTTGATTTAGGAATTAAAGCTCAACTAGGAATTCATTTATCAGAAAATGATTTAGCTAAATACGATTGGCGTAAGCTTGACCAGGTTTGTGTAAAAGGTGTTGTCTTCCCATTTAAAAAGTTTCAAGAAAGTGATTCAATTTTAGGACCTGAAATGAAATCGACTGGCGAAACGATGGGTCGTGCCGATTCCTATTCGGAAGCCTTAGTGAAAGCTTTTGTTTCTACTTCTTATTCACTTCCACAAAGCGGAGAAGTGTTTTTGTCATTGCGTGATAAAGATAAAAAACCACTTTTGCCACTTCTCACAACTTTAAATAGTATGGGTTTTAAACTTTCAGCAACTAAAGGCACAGCTGCATTTTTAAAGCAAAATGGTTTAAATTGTTTATCATTAAATAAAGTTCACGAAGGTCGCCCCCATTGTGTCGACCGAATTCGTTCGGGCCAAGTGCAGTTTGTTATAAACACGACAGCAGGACGACAAACAATTGAAGCCAGTTTTGCTATTCGCCGAGCTTGTACGGATTACAGTATTCCATGTTTAACAGAAAGTGATGCAGCTGAAGCTTTTGTCACTGCTCTTGATCAGTCAAAAGCGAAGCGTTTTGAAGTGAGTCACTTAAGCTACGATTATAGGTAATAACAATGAGTTTAATTTTAGAAGTTTCTCACATTTCAAAATCATTTCAGACAGATTTTTATAAAAAGCCTGTCAAAGTTTTAAATGACATGAGTTTTAAAATTAGCCAAGGTGAATTCGTCGGTTTGATTGGACCGAACGGCGCCGGCAAAACAACAACGATTAAATGTTTGCTGAATTTTATTTTTCCTGATTCTGGAAAGATCACTTTTGAAAATAATTTAGATCAACTAAGTTGGAAAAAGAAATTAGGTTATTTACCTGAAAGGCCTTATTTTCAGGAATTTTTAACGGGTTTAGAATTCTTACAACTTCATTGGAGTCTGGCTGGGCAGAAAAAAATTGATTTCATTCAGCGCGCAGATGAAGTTTTAAAAATGGTTAATTTAGAACACGCTAAAAATAAAAAATTAAAAGACTATTCAAAAGGCATGCTTCAGAGAATTGGTATCGCACAAGCCATAATTGCACATCCTAGTTTTTTAATTCTAGATGAACCCATGTCAGGTCTAGATCCGGACGGTCGTATTTTGATTAAAGATATTCTTAAAAAATTGAAGCAAAATCAACTTTCTGTTTTAATGAGCAGTCATTTGTTGGAAGATATTGAAGAGCTTTGTGAAAAAATTATTATTATTCATGCTGGTGAAATTCTTTTTACCGGTTTAATCAGTGATTTCAAAAAGAATTATAAAAATCTTGAGGAAGCCTACAGGGCCTTCAAAAAAGATCTGATAGGAAATCAATCATGATTAATTTGACATTAGTGAACACTCAAGAATGGATTCGTCTTAAGTTTTTTCAAACTGTGATTTATTTATCGTTTGTATTTATTTTATTTAGTTATTTGCTGAGCTCTTTAAGTTTTAGTGAAAACCAAAGATTGATTGTTGATTTTGGTCTGGCGGGAATTGAAATTTCTAGTTTGTTTGTTAGTATCTTTTTTTCATCTTACGTTTTACATAAAGAAATTGAGCGAAAAACAATTTTAGTTATTTTATCTAGACCTATTCCGCGTTGGAAAATCATGACTTCTTATTTTTTCAGTTTAGCTTTGCTCAATAGCTTATTAATTTTAGTGCTATCAGTGACGCTTTTAGCGTTTGTCTATCAATCCGTGCAAATCAGTAGTTATATTTTTTCAATTCTAAATATTTTATTGAAAAGTTTAGTCATTGGATCTGTTGGACTATTTATTTCAAATGCCGCAAGACCATTATTCACAGTGGTGTTGGTGTTTTCATACTGGTTACTTTCGTATTCGGTGGATGACATTCTCTATTTTGCAAAAAAAAATCAGATGATTGATGGTGAATGGCTGAGTTATTTTTTAAATTATACAGTTCCCCATTTTTATGAATTTAATTGGAAGACATACGCATTTGTTAGATCGCCAGCTATATTAAAAGAAGTTTTATGGTCCATTATTCATCTCTGTTTGTGGATTGTTTTTTGGCTTTACAG
>JAYTPA010000005.1:0-1202 GCA_043747495.1 Bdellovibrio sp. | reverse complement strand
GATCTTATTTGTGTCTTTATCAATTTTTTGAACCCGGCGGTGCTCTAACATTTTAACAGGGTAACTTGTGACATGTTTATTTAATTGGGCTGTTAGCTGTGGGCCTTCTGTATAAGTGACTGAAATTAAATTTTCAATGCCTTTTGTATCTTGAACTTGACCACCAAATTTTTCTGCTAACAGCGCAGTCTTTAAACCTTTTCGAACACTGTAAATAGCTGCCGACGCACCAGCAGGACCGCCGCCGATGACGACAACATCATATTCACCTAAATCCGCTAATTTTGGATCAACTGCTTTTGCAACTAAATCATCAACACCAAAAGTATCTTCAAGTTTTTTTAATAAATCTAAAAAGTTAATTCGACCAGAATGAATCATTGTGTCGTTCACAATAACACAGGGAACACCTTGAATATTTAATCGATTAATTTCATCTTGTGCGTAGGCACCGTCGACCATTTCGTGTTGAAAATCCGAATGTAGTGTTGCCATTAAATTCATAGCCTGAACAACGTCAGGACAGTTTTCACAAGATAAAGAAATAAACGTTTTAACACGAACTGGGCCTTTAAGGATTTTAATTCTTTGAATTAAAATCTGATCGGGCAATTTACCCTTTCCGTCAGAATTTAAGATAGCTAAAATTAACGAAGTAAATTCGTGACCACCAGGAATACCTTTAAAAAAAATTCCAGTTGGTTTTTGATCATGAAAAATTGTAAATCTAGGAGTTTGATCAGTTGTTTCGTTTTTAATTAAACGTATTGATATTTTATCCGAGGCTTTAGTTAAACCCTCAAGCATGTCAAGAAGTTGAGACTGATCTTCATGACTGCTTTCAGTGATTTTTAATTCGATATTTTTTTCCAGAGATGCAAAAGCAGATTTCAGTTGTTCGATAATATCTTGATCTAACATAACATCTCCAGTTGAATTTAAAACAATGTGTTTAAAAAAAGGGCCTCTGATTTAAGCCAGAAGCCCACATATTTTATTTAAAAAAGTAAAAACTAGATTTTACCAACAAGGTCTAAACCTGGTTTTAAAGTTTGTGAACCCGGTTTCCATTTAGCTGGGCAAACTTCATTTGGATTTTTAGCGATGAATTGTGCAGCTTGAGTTTTTCTTAATAATTCATCTGCATTACGACCAATACCATTATCTTGAATTTCTGCTAATTTAATTAAACCTTCTGGATT
>JAYTPA010000004.1:0-8634 GCA_043747495.1 Bdellovibrio sp. | reverse complement strand
TGGTGCATACTCGGTTACAGTTACACGAATCAGTGACGATCATCGAAAATTTTTTCAATTTAACTTATGTTAGAAATTTTGGTGCCGCTTTTGGTTTCTTAGCCCATACGCCTGTCCAGTTCAGAGAAATCTTTTTCCTGAGTATGCCGCCCTTTGCCTGTGCTTTGATTTTGTACATCCTCTGGGGCCTGCATCCTAAACAAACTAAACAAATCGTAGCGTTGTCTTTTGTTTTTGGCGGAGCCGTGGGTAATTATTTAGATCGTCTTCAATACCGATATGTTATCGATTTTTTTGATTTTCATTTTTACAACAAACATTCGTGGCCCGCATTTAATATTGCTGATGTCGCGATCGTCAGCGGCGTATTTACATTAATTTATTTTATTCTAACAGACAAAGCTGATATTAAAAAAGAAGTCTCACATTGAAGCCTTTTATAAATCTTGGTTTTATTCAAATTCCAACTTTTTATCTGATTATTTCTTTATCGCTGTGTTTAAGTATTCTTTGGTTCGGGCACAGCAGACACCCTGATCATAAAAACCCTGCGAATTCACCGACATTTGGTTATGATTTAATATTAATTATTTTAATTAGCGGTTTTTTAGGAGCCCGATTATTTCATATTTTTTATGAAGAACCCGAATATTATTTATTATTTCCGCTAGAAACAATCAAGTTCTGGAATGGTGGTTTTGTTTATTACGGCGGATTTTTAGGATCGTTAGCTGCTAGTTACATTTTCATTCGCTTAAAAAAAGAAAGTTTCTTAGCCTGGGCTGATTTTTTAACACCATTTTTGTCGCTGACCTACATGTTGGGACGATTGGGTTGTTTTTTTGAAGGTTGCTGCTACGGTAAATCCTGTGTATTACCTTGGGCCATCAGAAACCAACACCCGACCCAGTTGTATATGTTTTTTAGCGAATTATTAATTCTGTCTTTAATTATTTATGTTGAGAAAAAACAATTTAAAAAAACATTAACAGATGGTTTTATTTTTATGATGTGGCTAACGTTAAGTTCTATAGCTCGCTTTGTTGTTGAATTTTACAGAGCCGATGACCGTGGTACTTTTATTGCGGGTTTAAGCATATCACAAATTATTAGCGCACTGGTGGCTATTGCTTGCGGAACTAAAATGTATTTATTAATGACGTCTACTGAACTTGCGCGCCCTGAACAGACGAAAACACCTTATAACCCGTAGGTAGCAAAGACACGCTGTCGACGGCAATAGTTCCACTGACTTCTTGTTGGTATTGATCACCCACACTGTGCGTAACCTTAAATTCACCTTCAGAAGGCACATCTGGAATAGTTAATGTGCTTGATGCACTTGATAAAACGGCTGTAGATGTTTTTTGGGGGATCACAGCTTCAATGGCACGAGAAATTTGTTCGACTAATGATTGATTACCGAAAGGCGAACAACCCGATATCACGACAAACATTGAAAATAAGACTAACTTTTTCATAAACTATTTATCGGCTATTTATGGTAAAAAATTAAGTGTGTCTTATTCTGAGACACATGAACTTGGCTTTAATATTGAAGCCATTTAAAATGATGGCATATAGGACTCTTTTAAGAATCATTTATACAGTCTTTGGCTTAGGCCTTGGTCGATACGTAAAACAATTTACGGCTATTGTCATAATGGTCTCTGCAGTGAACTCTTCTGGTCAATCTCAATGTGTTGATCTATTTAAATCTGTCGGAGATAAATTTGCATTAGATACTTCTAGAAATGTAAAAAGCTATTACTCATTCACACACACTTATGGCAAGAAAAAGCGTGAAAAATTTGACGTCACGCTGAATGATGGAACAACCTTTAAAGTAGATATTCCCGACCATATAAAACAACTGATGGATCCAGTTAAAAATCTAAATATTGCAGCTATGGGTGTTTTAGGGAAAGTTTTTGATATCAAGTACAACGTCAATAATAAAAAAATGCAGGCTGATGCCAATTCTTTTTATCAAGAAAAAGTTTTATCTGAAATAAAAAATTGGATCCCGAAAATTTCAGATAAAGTTTCACCTGAATTTTTGAACGAAGTTAATAAAACTGTCAAAATCATCAAGCTAGATAGCGGCTTAATTAATATTAGAATTGAAACCGGACAGCTGGGCGAAAAAGACTTAAGTCCGATTGAAGATGCCATTAAAAATAAGTATTCAACTATGTATATTCAGTTAGTTAATTGGTCTTATCGCTTGTCAGGATTAGAAAAGAATAAATCTTTATCTAGTTTTGTTATGTTTGATGAAATCATAGTCCTTGCAAAAAATTTACGCTCTTTACAGTTTAATATGATTTTCGATCCTGTCGTTTGGGATCTTCAATTACGAATTCTTGAAGCCCAAGTTATCGCTTACAGAAGTGAGACAGATCCGCAAATTGCTAAAGAATTGCTAAATGAAATATCTCAGCCAAATTTACCACTGCTTCCCTTAGCCGGAGTCGCATTGGCACATCACATGATCGATCAATCTGCACCTGTCGAAATCAAACGCTATTTTAAAAATGATTTTCAAGATCCTTTAAGGCTTACCGATGTAAAACCTAAAAATGAATTTCGCATGAGACATGAGATGATTTATAAAATGGTTGAAAACCTGAAGCCTCATCACGAAGTAGAAATACATGCCCACTCGCTGCTTCATGCAAAAGCTTACACAAAACTAGGCTTTAAAGTTTCAGAACAAATTTCAAACCCGCTGTATCCCGGAGTTGTTATTTATTTACTTAAAGGCCAGCGTGAAAGTATTCTAGATAAAATAAGTCTTATTTTATCTCAGCATTAATAAGATTCATCACTTAATAACTTCATCAAACCTTCGCGGCAGTTTTTTTCATGAATTTCGATCTGATCAAAATCGTTCATAGTAATAATATAAAAATAGAAGCCATATAAAAATGAATGAATCGTTGTAATAAAATTTTCTAAATCTTTTGGTTTCATTTTTTTACAGCGATTATCATGAAGAAGTGAGCTTTTAATTCTGTCTCGGGCTGAATGCCGAGCCTTATCCATAAAGTTCTGTAGTTTTTTAATATATGGCGATGACTGATATAAAACTAAACCAATTCTTGAAAGCTCTTTATTTTTTTTCATCCAATCAAACAGTCCATCGCTGATAGCTAAAATCTTAAGTGCACCTTGATCATTAGATTTAGCCAAAGCCTGCAAAGCACAGTCTTGACCTGTGTGACTCCATTTATTGGCAAGTACAAGAATGATGTCCTCTGGCGTTGGATAATGGTAATACAGCCGTTGTTTTGTAATACCCGTCTTCCTCGCAATTTCGGATAAACCGAGGCTTCCATACCCAAACTGATTAATTAGCTGGATCGAAGCTTTTAAAATTTTATCTGTTATCAAGTCTTTAGAGCTGTTCATGACTAATATGTTGACAGGCTTTTTTCATTTTTACAATCGTCAAAATTAATTTTTACATTTGTTAAAAATTGAAATAGTATACAAAACAAGCAAAACGTAACAAAAAACAATAACAAGGAGAATAAAATGAAAAAGATCTTAACAACAATAACGGCTTTAGTGATGGCTCAATCTGTGACACAAGCAGCACAGCAATGCAGCCTTTTGGCAGAAAACACAAATGTGCCAGGTCAGTATGACCAGCTGGTTAGTCAGTTCGATGCTGATATGGGATACGACTCAGTGAAAGTACTTCACAAAACAGAAACAAACATGATTACAGTTTCTGTGAACAGTAATGGTCGCCTATCGATAGCTAGCTTTAATCCAAAAACTCAATATCTTTATGCAATCGCTTCAGGATCTACGAATGATTTATCAATGATTGATGGGCCAAACAAGATAGCTGTTGTTTGCACTGAAAAATAGTTTCTATATTAAAAAAAAGCTCTGTTGGATTCAACAGAGCTTTTTCAAGTCTTTTAAAAATGACTAAAATCGATAATTCAAACCAACACGTGCCACAACGCCATCAACGTAGTATCCGAATGAAGGTTGATACTGAGTATCTGTGATGTTTTCTGCTCTAACAAAAGTTGAAAGCTCTGAATTGATCTGAACATTCAAAGTAGCGTGCAACAAAGTGTAAGAACTTAAAGTAACGAAACTAGTCGCTGTGCGGTCACGGCGACTTCCTGTGTGAATAGCTTCCAAACCTAAATCAACTTGATCTCCAAGGCCTAAGTTGGCTTTAATTGACGCTGTTCTAAGTGGTCTTTTAACTAACCAGTTCCCCTGAGATAAATCTTTTGGCTCTTGATAACCTGCAGAAAACTGTAATCTTAAATCACTTGTTGGAATAAAAAATCCTAGAAATGCCTCGGCACCCCGCGTGTGTGTTTCAGACACATTTTCGTAGCGCTGATTTGGTGGAGCACCACGTGCGATAATTAAGTTTGAAAAACGAGTATCGAATACAGTTAATGATGCTAAAACATCTGGTGTTAATTGACTTTCTAGTGCAGCAGAATACGTTTTTACTTTTTCAGGCTTTAAATTTGGATTTCCGTAAGAGCTGTAAAGTTGAAATAGCGATGGCGTTTTAAATCCTGTTGAAAACTCTAATTTGAGGATTTTAAAAAGACTAACACCAACTTGATAAGTGTCTGACAAGGTCTGCGACAGGTAGTTTAAGTCATCTAATTTTTTTACCTCATCTTGGCCACGAATCGAACTGAATTCTTTACGATAGCCAGCTTCAATAACTAAGTTATCATCAATAACCAAGTTGTTTTTAATATAAACACCTTGATAGTGTTTTGTATCATCACTTATTACCGTACCTAGGCTTTTGTATAAAAGAGCTTCATTAATAAAACTAAGTCCAAGCAATACAGATATAGTATTGTTATTGATGGCGTAAGCTTCTGCACGGATCGAATCTAAGCTGCCTGTGTATTTTTCATCAGTTCTGGTGTTTGTAAAAATATCGAATTCTGCTTCTTGAAAAAATGTTCTTTCAACAGTTTGTCTTGAAAAAGAAATACTGAATACACTATCACTTCGCGCAACCGCTGAGAAGGCATAAGACTGGTTTGTTGTATAAAAGTTGTCTGTGTCGATTGATTGAAAATTCGTAAAACTTGTCGATGCGATCTGGCTTTTATCATCTGAAAACTGACCTTTAACTACATACTCTATTTTAGAATCGTTCGGTCTTAATAAATAGGATAGGTCAAAAGCTGAAATTTCTTGTGGATATGTTTTTGTAGATTCATCTTTAGGAGATTTATTATTTTGGCTTAAATACTTTATTGATGTCGCCAGTGCACTTGTATCGTTAATTTTATATTGTAACGATGCTAAGTTTTCAGCAAAGTTTTTTCCGTTCTGTAAAACAATATCGCCAGTAGTTGCAATTTCCTTAGGGAAAGTTTCAATTTTGATAACACCTGACAAGGCTTGCCCACCGAAAAGAACAGATTGACTGCCTTTGATAACTTCTATGCGTTTAATGTTTCTTAAGTTGAGTGAACTTAAATTAATTGTTCTTTGTACACTGGCTGCATCGTAAAATGGAATACCATCAATTAAAAATAAAACATGGCTTGAATCTCCACCCCGAATGAAAATTGAATTCGGTTGAAAACTTGATTGTGAAATGGTGATGTTGGCTTTCGTTGCTAACAACACAGCTAAATTATTAATTTGTGATTTTTTAATATCATCTGCAGTGATGACGATCTTGCTTGAGGAAGTAAAACCCTGGTCAATCACATTGATTTCTAGCTTTTGAATGGCTTGTGGTGGGGACTGGCTAGATAATGCTGTTTCACTCACTGATTGAGCAAATGCAATACTTTGAGAAAACACTAGCACCAAAATTATTTTTTTCATAAATGGTCTTTCTTAAGTTGGCTTACTGTTAATAAGCTGTTCGACAACCGAAGGATCTAACAGTGTTGAAATATCACCTAAGTTATCAGTCTGGTTTTCTGCAATCTTACGAAGAATTCTTCGCATGATTTTTCCTGATCTTGTTTTAGGTAATTGTGGCGCCCAATGCAAGATATCAGGCGTTGCGATAGGGCCAATTTGTTTTCTTACAAATTGAATTAATTCTGATTCAAGCTCATCTGTTGTTGCAATTCCGTTCTTTGGTGTAACGTATGCGTATATACCTTGTCCTTTAATATCATGGGGATAGCCAACTACTGCGGCTTCGGCAATTTTATGATGGGCGACCAAAGCTGATTCAATTTCGGCAGTTCCAATTCTGTGACCTGACACATTAATGACATCATCAACACGGCCGGTGATCCAATAGTATCCGTTTTCGTCTCGCTTACATCCATCACCCGTAAAATAATACCCCTTGTAAGTCGAAAAATAAGTTTCTTCAAAACGTTTATGATCTTTGTAGACTGTTCGCATTTGCCCTGGCCATGAATCCGCAATGACTAAAACACCTTCACAGGCCCCGTCTAATATTTTTCCTTCGGGCGATAATATCAACGGCGTAATTCCTTTTAGTGGTAAAGTCGCAGAACCAGGTTCAAGTTTTGTTTCAAAGGCAATTGCAGAAATTAATATACCGCCTGTTTCTGTTTGCCACCATGTATCGACTACGGGGCAACGATCATCCCCGATGTTTTTTGAATACCACAGCCAAGCTTCAGGATTTATGGGTTCACCGACAGATCCTAAAACACGCAAAGACTTTCGAGATGTTTTTTTTATGGGATCAAGCCCTTCACGCATCAATGATCTGATTGCCGTAGGTGCGGTATAAAAAATACTGACTTGGTGTTTATCAATGACTTCCCAGAAACGTGATGATGTTGGGTAATTAGGTACTCCTTCAAATAAAACTGTTGTCGCTGCATTCGCCAAAGGCCCGTAAACAATATAACTGTGACCAGTCACCCAACCCACATCCGCTGTGCACCAGTAAATATCATCAGGCTGATAATTAAAAACTTTTTCATGGGTGTAACTAGCGTAAGCTAAATACCCTGCTGTTGTATGCAAAACGCCTTTGGGTTTTCCGGTAGATCCTGAAGTGTACAAAATAAATAATGGATCTTCTGAATTCATAGAGACAGCGTCGCATTGATCAGACACAGTTTTGATTTCATCTTCATAGATTAAATCTTTATCAGTTCTTGATGTTTCATTTTTTGTTCTATGAATGACAAGAACTTTTTCAACTGTTTTTGTTTTCTTTAAGGCCTCATCCACATTTTTTTTAAGTGGAATCGTTTTACCAGCACGTAGGCCTTCGTTGGCTGTGATTACAAACTTTGAATCACAATCATTAATCCGGTCAGATAATGAATCCGGCGAAAACCCACCGAACACGACTGAATGAACAGAACCTATTCGCACACAAGCCAGCATAGCGTACACAGCTTCAGGAATCATCGGCATGTAGATCGTGACAAAATCACCTTTTTTGATTCCATGCTTTTTAAGAACATTCGCCATTCGGCAAACATGTTGATGAAGTTCTTTATAAGTTATTTTTTTGGCTTGTTCACTGATGTTATCGGGTTCCCAAATAATTGCGGTTTTATCAGCGAACTTTTCAAGGTGTCTATCGATACAGTTTTCAGAGGCATTTAATTCCCCATCTAAGTACCACTTAATACTGACTGGCGAATGAAACGAAACCTCTTTCAGAGTTTTCCAGGGTTTTCTCCACATTAGGCGTTGTGAAATTTCAGTCCAGTGTTGATTAATATCTTGAGTTGTATCTTCTGTGTTTTTCATATCTAAGAAGTATGTGTCGATTCAAGGTGGCTGGCACCTTTCGCTGCGTAAGGTCTAAAGAAGTTCTCAATAAAATGTTGTGGGTATCGGTCACTTTTGGGTATGGGTCACTCATCGCTATCAATAATCAATAATCAATAATCAATAATTCTGATTTTAACCCTCGCTGTTCATTCTCATTCTTCTTTTTGTTGTGTATGTCATTTTTTGTAGACTCACAGTTTAGTTCTTTTTAATTTTACGGTTTCAAAAAAGTTCAATCTTCGAATCCGATTTTCGAATCTGTTTACTGCCTATGCCCGCTTAATTCATTCTCACCATCGTCTTTGATTTGCATCTTCGTTACCTCATAAGGGGTATCGTCTGTGAAAAACAGCATCAAAAGAAAGCTGAAGCTGTGGATGTATCGGCCGTTTAGCCGAGTTGTTCGTGGATACAAAGCTTATAAAGTCGTTCGGAATTATATCCAACTGAACGAGAAAGAAGCCCTTGGTATTATACCCTACAAAAAGAACCGCCTAAGGGGATTGTCTTTAGCCGAATGGGAAATACTGTGGGCCTAATGCGAGCTAGATTCGAGATTCAGCAAATATTACGGAGGTGACCGATACCCTAAATGACGAATGTAACAGATCCACCAAAGGTGTCGGTCAATGAACCGATACCCTAAATGATAAATGTAATAGAACCACCAAAGGTGCCAGCCACTTCTGGGCGCTGTTAAAAAGTTCGACAGCCCGATATCCGCCATCAATCTATATATTGACTCTAGTTGAGCTTTTTTTTGGTTCGGGATTTCTAACTCCTTCTTATATATAGAGGAGTCCCTTATGAAACATTTAATATCTATTTTAGGTTTAGTTCTAGCAGCTGGCTTTTTATCAAGCTGTAATAAAGGGAATAACGATT
>JAYTPA010000003.1:0-3829 GCA_043747495.1 Bdellovibrio sp. | reverse complement strand
TATGCAGAAAAGCATTAAGTAGAGGATTCATTTTTTCAATACGATTTAAATAAAACTGTGCCATTTCTTTAGCAGAGATTTTTTTGTTTTTTAAAGCGGCCTGAGCTTCTGTAAAACTAAAATTTAAAATATCCATGGACAACCTACTTATTAAACAACGGGTGGAACTTTAAAAAGATGTCCCATTTTATCTGGGGCATTGGAAACAATATCTTCAGTTGTAGTTTCTTGAACAACAACATCATCTCGGCCGAAAAATTCGATTTCAGAGGGAGTAATTAATGGTTCAATGCCTGTTGTATCAACAGCAGTAATTTCATCAAAATGATCAATGACTTTTTTAAGCTGAGTCGATAATTCTAAAGCCTCATCAGGACTTAATTTCAACTGTGCTAAACGCGCGATTTTTAATATTTCGTTTTCGTCAAAATGGATTGAAGACACTGATTAGCCTCTTTTTGTTAGAAGACTCATAATGCCAAACAATTTGTGATCTCACTACAAAAATCTTCGACTTTATGAAGTGATGTGTTAGTTTCTAGCTATGGCAAAGTCGACTAAATTAAACCCAGAAATTTATGATAAGTATGCCGAACTAGTTCAGAAAATTAACTATCATAATGAACTATACCACACTAAAGATAAGCCTGAAATTTCTGATTATGAATATGATAAAGCGTTTGAAGAACTAGTCGAGCTAGAAAAAGCACACCCGGGGTTAGTTAGCGAAAATTCACCAACTCAAAAAGTGGGCGGATCTGTCATTGCCTCGTTTCAAAAAGTGGATCATCGACTGCCGATGTTGTCTTTAGCCAATAGTTATAACGATCAAGACATTTTGGATTTCGATCAGCGGGTCAAAAAGTTTTTAAGAAATGACGATCAAGTTGAATATTTCGCAGAATTGAAATTAGACGGTTTATCGATGGAACTGGTCTATGAGAACGGGGAACTTGTCAGAGCGCTGACCCGTGGTGATGGAGTCACTGGCGAAGATGTCACCCACAATATTAAAACGATTGCATCAATACCAAAAAAAATTAAGCATAAAAGTTTACTAGAAGTTCGCGGAGAAGTTCTCATTTTCAAAAAAGATTTTATAACGATGAACTTACAAAATGAAGAACTTGGCCTTGCCTTATTTGCTAATCCAAGAAATGCAGCAGCAGGAACAATTCGGCAATTAGATTCCAAAATAGCTGCAAAAAGACCCCTTAAATTTTTTGCCTACGCTCTTGGTGCTTTTGAAAATATTCAGTTTACTAGCCAGCAACAAACAGAAGACACATTAAAAGAACTTGGTTTTCCTGTTTTGGAAAAAGAATATATTATTCTCACATCGAAAGTAGAAAATTTAATTAAATATTATCAAGATATTGAAATCAAAAGACCAAAATTACCATTTGATATCGATGGCATTGTGATCAAAGTAAATTCATTTAAACTACAAGAAGATTTAGGTTTAGTAGCCCGCAGCCCCCGATGGGCTACAGCCGTTAAATTTAATCCTGAACAAGCTGAAACTGTGGTTGATGACATCGTTGTCCAAGTAGGTCGTACCGGCGCGTTGACACCAGTTGCGATTATGAAACCAGTTAAAGTTGGCGGGGTTACAATCACACATGCCACATTACACAACCAGGATGAAATCGACCGCAAAGATGTTCGCGTGGGCGATACAGTTATTATTCAGCGCGCAGGTGATGTGATCCCTGAAATCGTGAAAGTTGTTCTAGAAAAAAGAAAATCAAATGCCGAAGCATTTAAAATTCCGCAGACCTGTCCCAGCTGTCAGAAAAAAGCTTTCCGAGAAGAGGACGAAGCCATATTTCGTTGTCAAAATCCCCTTTGCGAAGCAATTCTTATTGAGTCAATTAAACACTTTGTTTCACGCAGGGCTTTGAATGTTGAAAAAGTTGGGGATAAATTAATTGAAGCTTTTGTTAAAAACAAATTAGTTGAAAGCTATTCAGATCTTTACAAACTGACGACAGACAAAATTATGAGCCTTGAACGACAAGGTGAAAAATCTACTGAAAACATTTTAAGTAGCTTTGAAGGATCTAAACAAACAACATTAGCTAAATTTATTTACGGCTTAGGCATTCGTTTTGTTGGTGAACAGACAGCTAAGCTTTTGGCTGACCATTTTGGAACAATTGAAAATTTTATGAGTTCAACAAAAGAGGAATTAGAAAAAGTTCCTGAAATCGGTATCAAAGTTTCTGAAGCCATTGTTAAATGGACTGCTGATAAGCGCATGCAAAAAGAAATTAAAGATCTTATCAAGGTTGGGATTACTTTTCAAAAGCCAAAACGTTCTATGGAAGGCAAACTTGCCGGCCTTAGTTTTTTAGTGACAGGCACACTGCCGGTTAAGCGGGATGAAGCCCACCAGGTCATCGAAGAAAACGGCGGCAAACTGCTTTCAGGAGTTTCTTCAAAATTAAGCTATCTGATTGTTGGTGATGATGCAGGTTCAAAAGCGGACAAAGCCCAATCATTAGGTGTGAAGATGTTAAACTGGGATGAGTTTTTAAAATTACTTAATTAATAAGACTGAAATAAAAAAACCCAAGCAAAAGCTTAGGTTTTTAAATTAAAGAGTATTTAGAATATTAAACTAAATGTGGTCTATGATAATATCACGAGCCATAACTGTTTTGCGACCGTCAGCTTTAGCTGATTCGATGCCTTTAGCGCAAAGACGTTCAACAGCTTTAGTTAACATATCAACTGTTTCAGCAGATGTGTTCATTTCGCCTTTTTCTTTGATGAATTTTTTTACTTTACTTGTAACAACTAGAATATCTTCAGACATAGGTCCTCCGTTTTTAATTTAATGCACACTAAAAATGCTTACATACGACCTTAGCTAAGACAAGATAGAAATAAACGGCACTAGACGTTTATAATGCGATCCGTCAAGTTTTTCTGTGAAATGAACTGCCCAAGTTCGGCTTTTCGCACATCCGGTTTTTCGGGATTGGGATAAATCCAAACATAATTATTTCTTTCAGACGATGTCGTACATTCCACATCTGTAAAGCCCGGGGACCAAGTTCCTGAATTTAAATGTTCAACTGATCCGTAAAATTCATGTCGCGGAATATGGGTATGTCCGTAAACAATGCGATTAACTCCGGTGATTGTTGATTGCTGCGCAAATAAAATTTCATCCGGTTCTTTATAAGTGCTCACTAATGAAGTGATCGACCTGGCATAAAATAGAAAAAATGGAATAAGCAACATCAACGGAGCAAAAATCCAATAAAATGAAATTCCGAATAAAGCTTTCAGCTGTGCGACCACGACAAATGTAACAGTTAGCCCTGCTAAGATTAAAAAAGCCCGATCAAGCCAGAGCTCTTTAGCAATTGACCACGGATCTTGTGTCGCTGGCGGAGCAAAAAGCTGCTGCAGTTCACGCACAACTCGCGGTGAAGTTTGTGAATCTTCAGCGGCTTTATTAACAATATCTTCCACACTGACATGAGATTTGTAAACTTCACTAAATCGGTCACGGGTCACATGAATCAGAGTGGCTACTGAGCCCCATAACCATGTCCACATAATTAATGGCTGAGCTTTTATTAGATATTTATAAAAGAATTTTAAGTATTCAGACAAAGACATAATGTAGTTTTTTTCTACATGCGGATTAAATAAACCTAATCCATTCATAATGTATCTGCAGGCCACGTTACCAAAAGGTAAACGGATACGAAGTTCATTGTAATCAATAATAAAAGGATTCAAAGGATCTTCGCACAAACAATAAGGATCTTGCTGGTGACCGTGTTCAATCAAAGTGTCATTTTCACTGATG
>JAYTPA010000002.1:0-1602 GCA_043747495.1 Bdellovibrio sp. | reverse complement strand
CTTCAAAAAAAGCAATACTGCGTTTATGATCTGTATTCAGTTTCGATTTGAGTTCGTATTTATTAATAAAATTATAATCAAAAATAAGGAGATCTTTTTTTTGCAATCGGGATAGCGAATCAATAGTCGTGTAAAGTTCAACTAAATCTGAATCAAATTTTTTGTAAAAAACACTGTTCTCGCTAATTAAAGCGACCCGAGTATTTAAATTCGACATGTTTTGATCAGCTCACTATGGTTTGAAACAGTAAAATGGGGTTGTAACTGTGGATCAGTTGGGTAAGCCCCACGATCTTCCCCGAAAGCGAAATAACAAGCCCATGCGCCAATCAAACGGGCATCTTTTATTTCCGAACTTAAAGAATTGCCAATGCAAAGTAGATTTTCAGGCTTGATATCGGTTTCAGAAATAATCGCAGAAAAAGCGTCGAACTTTCTTTTTTGAAGAAAACTATCAATAATAAATATTCTTTTAAAATAGCGTTCAATATTCAATGATTTAATTTTAGCCATCTGGGCATCTTCTAAACCCGCAGTGACCAGAAAAAGTTCATATTTAGCTTTCAGTTGATCTAAGTTATTTTTGGCGTCAGGCAAAAGCGGTAATTCTACAGGGATTGTCGGGTGATAAAAAGCTTTGTTAGCTAAATCTAAACATTTCAAAGTCTTATCAGTGCCGTATTCAGTGGCCAATTTTTTAAAAACGTCTCTGTGCGATACTGTTTTAATCCATTCTTGACGTAATTTTTCACATTCATCAAGACCCAACTTTAATCCATGGTCTTGCAGGATGCAAAAAGCCGCTTGCGATGCCATTGGCGAAAGTAGCCTTGTGGTATCAAGAAGAGTGTCATCTAAATCAAAGGCAATAGCGCGGATTTCCATACTTAATTCAGTGTGCCGCCAAAGTCACAATTTGCCTAGTTTTAAAAAAATATCGGCTGACGAAGAGCATTGAAGTTGGTTAAATAATAGCATGATAAAAACAACTGCCATAGTTTTAGCTGGTGGGCAGGGCACTCGTATGAAAAGCCCTTTGCCAAAAGTATTACATCCTGTTGCTGGTCAGCCCATGATCGCTCGAATTATTTCGCAATGTCAAAAAGCTGAAATCGACGAAATTCGTTTGGTTGTTGGCCATGGCCAAAATCTTGTAAAAACTGTTGTTGAACCTTTTGGGGTTTCAACTTTTGTCCAGGAAAAACAATTAGGCACTGCAGACGCAGTCAAATCAGCACAAGTTGATTCTATAGAAGGCGATGTGATTATTTTAAATGGCGATCACCCGCTTTTAACCGCTGAGGATTTCAAAAGTTTTATTTCTGATTTCAGAGAAAGAAAATTAGATCTGGCTGTTGTTTCAGTTACATTAGATCAGCCTAAAGAATTTGGTCGTATCGTTCGCCAGAATAATCAACTTAAAACAATAGTTGAAGCTAAAGACGCTTCGTCTGAAACTTTAAAAATTAATGAAGTGAACACGGGCATCTACGTTGTTAAAGCGAATATTTTGAAAAAATATATTCCTGAAATTGGAAATAAAAATTCTAAAAGTGAATTTTATTTAACAGATCTCATTTCTTTAGCGTTAGAAAATCAACT
>JAYTPA010000001.1:0-10692 GCA_043747495.1 Bdellovibrio sp. | reverse complement strand
GCTACGATAAGTGACTTAAACATAAATCCTCCTTGTGTTAAAGTGCTCTTAAAAAATAAGTTCTTTAATCACAGCACAGGACTTCCGTATTAATCAAATTGCATTTGAATAACACGGCTCATAAATTGAATTTAAATTGCAGACGAGCCTTGAGCGAGCCTTAATAGTTAGCCGTGATGACTTTGAACCAACACAGCGCGTGGTTTACTGCCATTCGCAGGGCCGACAACACCTTCGCGTTCAAATAGTTCAATCAAGCGTGCAGCCCGTGGATAACCTAATTTAAAGCGTCTTTGAATTAAAGAAGCTGAAATGGCCTTTTGGGTTGCTGCCCACGACAGTATTTCGTCATACTTTTCATCATAATCTTCGTCTCCACCAGCTAAATCAGCTCCGCCGAATTCAGCACCTTCGCCAGACATTCCTGCAAAGCTACTTTGTGATGGTCCGCCCTCAAGAGCCCGCATGGCTAAAGCATCATATTCAGGCTCACCCTGGTCAGCCCAAAATTTTGCAACAGCATTAATTTCGGTTTCTTTTAAATAAGGCCCATGGTGACGAATTGATTTTCCAGAACCAGCGATAAATAACATATCCCCTTGGGATAAAAGACGTTCAGCGCCTTGTTCATCAAGAATAATTCGTGAATCCATTTTCGAAGCCACTTTAAAACTAATACGACCTGGAATATTTGTCTTAATTAGACCTGTTACGACTTCTTTACGTGGTGATTGCATAGCTAATATCAAATGCATTCCGCACGCTCTTGCCATTTGTGCGAGACGGACTATATTCTGTTCAACATTTTGCTTATCCACAGCCATTAAATCACCGAACTCTTCAACAGCTATGACTATGTAAGGCTGAGTTGTATAGTAATACTGTGATAACTTAAGAATTCCTTGGTTTTCATATTCTGCGTTTACTTTTTCATGCTCTGCAATTTGATCAGCCGTTAAGTTTTCAACGATTTCATTAAATTGTTCAATATTTCTAGCACCAAATTTATTCATAGAATTATAGCGCTTTTCCATTTCTTTGACAGCCCAGCGTAAAGCAAAGACCGCTTTTTTGGGGTCGCGAATCGGCGGCATGATCAGATGCGGAATATCTGCAAAAGCCGCTAAATCAACTTGTTTTGGATCGACAAGGATCATTCGTAAAGTTTTTGGAGAATGTTTAAATAAAAATCCTGTGATCGTAGAAACAGTAAAAACTGATTTTCCTGATCCCGTTGTTCCTGCAATTAACAAATGGGGCATTTTTCGTAAATCAACAATACGAGGTTCACCGTTTGTTTGTTTGCCTAAAGCAATGGGAAGTTTTAAATCATTTGACCAAAACATTTCATCAGCTAATAAATCTTTTAAATACACTGTTTCGCGTTGAGTATTCGAGGTTTCGATACCAATGACATCTCGTCCTGGGATGGGTGCAATAATACGCAAAGATTCTGCGGATAAAGCTAATGACAAATCATCAGCTAATTCAGTGACTTTATTTACGCGAACATCAGCGTTGGGTTTAAACTCAAACATGGTAACGACAGGACCTGGTTTGGCTGCAACGATTTGGCCATTTACGCCAAACTGTTTTAATTTATCTAAAGTAATATCAGCTTTTTTACGAATTTCTTTTTCTTCAATTTTAATTCGACTTAATGGCGGGTCATCTAACAAAGACAATTTAGGCATCGTCCAATTTTCAACACGACGTGGGGTTTTTACTGGTGCAATGACTTTTCTTCGGGCCGGGGGTTCGTAAGCTGACACAGCGACTTCGTCAGATGTGTCATCGTCATTAGAAGCGATGAATTCGTTTTCAGTTCCGTCTTCTTCATCATCTTCTTCAAAAAGGTGTTCTTCTTTAACAGCGGGTTTTGCAAATAAATTTTCAGCTACACTGGATTCAGGTTTTTCTTTGACAGATTTTTTCTCTGAAGTTTTACCAGTTATAGATAACAACTTTTCTTTTTTAAGTTCTTTTAATGAAGGCCATTTCCAGTCTTTGAAAAAAGTGGATGAATCTAATTTAGCCCACCAAGCAAAGAATTTTTCAATCGGTCTTTCAGTGGCCTCTTGAATACTGAATTCAAAATAAAACACAAATAAAACTAATGATAAAGTCCACAATAGAACTTGTGCGCCGACAGAATTTAATAATTTTAAAGCTCCTGTAGCTAAACCTAAACCGACTAAACCACCTGGGTAAATCTGTTGATCAAAAAATTTAGTTTCTGGAAAATAAATTGTGACTAAGGCCGCTGTAAAGGCGATCAGGGCCGCAGCTAAAAAATGCCTAGCGTCTTTAAATTGAATCTTTTCTCCACGAAAACTCTGGATGGATGGATGCATAAGGCCTGCTACGCCAATCCATGCCGTTATTCCGAAAGCTTGATAAATCAGATCAGCTAAAAAGCTTCCCAGCAGGCCACAGTAATTTAAAGTATTAAGCCCGTGACCCAGGGAATTAAATGATGGATCTTTTGGGTTATAGCTGATTAAAGCTAACCCAATAAATAAACTGAGACCTAGAAACCCAATAGCACGTACATCTTGTTGAAATCTTTTAAAGAAATGGTTCATCCGTATAGTGTAAATTCTATAGGTGCTCCGAATCAAAAACCCTGAAGTCTAGGTCTTGTCTTTTTCGTAAGATTTCTTGAAGACTGCCCAAAAGGCTGGTAGTTATTTCAATCCTTCAACAAGACTTAAAAGGTACAGACGTAATATATATGGATTTGACCCAAACTTTTCTTAAAATTAACGAAATTTTTTACTCGATTCAGGGTGAAAGTTCCTATGCGGGTCTTCCGACAGTCTTTATCAGAACAACAGGTTGCCATTTGCGTTGTACTTACTGCGATACTAAATATTCGTATTTTGAAGGTGAAATGATGTCCTTTGAAAAAATTTTAGAAGTCGTCAAGGGTTATGGCGCCGAATATATTTGTATTACTGGTGGTGAACCACTTTTACAAAAAGATATCCACAGATTGATCCACATTTTATGTGATTCTGGCTACAAGGTGTCGTTAGAAACTAGTGGTGCGAAGTCGATTAAAGATGTTGACCCACGTGTTAAAACGATTCTAGACGTTAAAACCCCTGATAGTGGCGCAGCTGATAGTTTCATGATGGAAAACATGGAATTTACCAATGAAAAAACAGAATTTAAATTTGTTATTTCTAGCGAAAAAGACTTCGACTGGTCAGAAAATTTTTGCCGTCAACTAGATTTATCAAAAAAATTTACAGTATTGTTTAGTCCTTCTCACGCGCAAGTACCTGAACGCTGGTTGGCAGAAAAGATTTTGCAAAATAAATTAAAAGTTAGGTTGCATTTGCAACAACATAAGTATATTTGGTTACCCACAACTCGCGGTGTTTAAACAAACACCCAACATAAAACAATAACAATGAACACGATCGAAAGAGGGAGTTCCATGACGCCGAATCTCAATAACTCGGAAAATCTTTTTGTAGCAAATCTTCAACAAGTTAGCTTAGAGAAGCTAGTAAAAAGTAAATTGGAAGTATTATTCCAACAACAAAAAGAAGCTCAAGTTGAGTTAAATGGTCTATACAATATCGTATTAGAACAAGTCGAAAGACCTCTTATTGAACTTGCTCTTAAAGCGTATAACGGAAACCAAGTTAAAACGGCTTTAATGTTAGGTATCAACAGAAACACTCTTAAAAAGAAAATTGATAACTACAAATTGAAACCTAAAAAAGGTGCTCAAGTAGCTCAAATCATCCCAGCGATGACGACTCAAACTTTAGAGTCAAACACTGTATTAACTCAGTAATATATAAAATATTTGAAAGCCCGTACGTTCTACGGGCTTTTTTTATTTAGAGGGGTATTGAATGAGTCAAAAAATTCCTCCTCAAAGTCTTGAGGCAGAATTCTCAGTTCTCGGTGGTTTGATGCTCGATAGCGAAGCTTTCGACCAAATAGCCGATCTTATAGAAATTAATGATTTCTATAATCCTTCACACCAAATTATCTATCGCACTATTGTTGAACTCCACCAAAAAAACCAACCAATCGATTTAGTCACTGTTACGAATCATTTAGTTTCAAAAAACGAATTAGAACAGATCGGTGGAAACGCTTATTTATTAAATTTATTAGAAAAAGTAATCTCTGCGGCGAATATTGATACGCACGCTAAAATTATTCGTGAAAAATCACTATTAAGACGATTGATTTCGACATCAACGTCTTTAATTGAAAAGTCCTACAGTAATGAATTCAGTGATGTTGAAGCTTTAATCGATTTCGCAGAAGGCGAAATCCTTAAAGTTGGAGAAGAAAAATCCACAAACGGTCTAATAGGATCGATGGAAATTGTTAAAGCTTCTATAGAAAAAATAGAAGAACTTTATAAACGCAAAACTGATGTCACAGGTGTTCCAACTGGTTTTCATGAATTAGATAAAATGACTTCAGGATTGCATGGCGGAGAATTAACTATTATCGCAGCTCGGCCGTCGATGGGTAAAACAGCGTTCAGCTTAAATTTAGCCAGTCATATGACTTTGCGGGCTAAAAAGTCAGTCGCTTATTTCTCTGTCGAGATGGGTAAAGAGTCTTTAATGATGCGTCTTTTAGCCGGGGAATCAAAAATTTCAATGGGTGAATTAAGAAACGGTCGTATTCAAGATGCTTCTTGGCCAAAACTAATCCAAGCCGCTGGAGCCATCAGTGATGCTAAACTATTTATTGATGATACTTCAGGGATTTCACCATTCGAGATCCGTGCACGATGCCGTAGGCTTAAAGCTCAACATCAATTAGACTGTATCATGATTGATTATATGCAGATCATGCAGCTGAAACAGCGCGTAGATAGCCGTGAACGCGAAGTTTCTGAAATTTCAAGAAGTCTAAAAGCCATTGCCAAAGAATTAAATGTGCCAGTGATTGCACTGGCTCAGTTAAATCGTAGTGTTGAAGGCCGTTCTGATCGTCGCCCAATGTTATCTGATCTTCGTGAATCGGGTTCAATCGAACAAGATGCCGATGTGATCATGATGCTTTATCGAGATGACTATTATGACAAAGATGACCCAGATAAACAGGGAAATGCTGAAGTCATTATTGGCAAACAAAGAAATGGTCCAACCGGAACTGTGAAATTGAAATTTGATGCTAAAACAAATAAATTCAGAGATGCAGATCCTGATTCAGTATCACCTTTACCCCCACCACAAGCCCCGCCACCAATGCCAGGACAATTTGGTAAACCAAGAAACTTTGCACCAGGCGCACAGGGTTAATTGAAGCCCTCAAGCTCAATGCTAAAAATCCTATTCATAATTTTTTTAATATGGGGCTCACAAATGGATGCCAAGATCTATTCTAAATACCCGATCACTGATCATTTTGATGGTAAACGTTTCTATCATGAAGGGCTTGATGCAGATAAAAGTCCTTTTGTTTTATTGAAGTGGAATCTAAATCGCCCAGACGCGGCTTATCCTGAATGGACAGAAAACAAATTTCAACCTCAACTAAATCTAACTAAAAAATCAAACGAAGTGGCTGTGACGTTCGTCAATCATTCAACATTTTTAATACAAATTGATGGTATTAATTTTTTAACTGATCCTGTTTGGGCCGAACGGGCTAGCCCATTTTCTTTTGCAGGGCCTAAGCGAGTTCGCCCACCAGGAATTAAATTTGAAAACTTACCTAAAATTGATTTTGTTTTAGTTTCACATAATCACTACGACCATATGGATATTGATACGCTTAAACGAATTCATGAACGAGATAAAAGTGTTTTTTATATGCCTTTAGCTAATTCAACTTACTTTGATCATATAAAAAACATACAAATTGTTGAACTTGATTGGTGGGAAAGCCATCAACACAATTCAAAGATTAAAATCAACTTAGTCCCGGCACAACACTGGTCAGCAAGGGGCTTAACAGATCGTCGGAAAGCTTTATGGGGCGGTTTTGTTGTAGAAGTAGAAAATAAAAAAATATTTTTTGCTGGGGACACAGGATATTCAGATAAAATTTTTAAACAAATCGGTGAAAAATTTAAAACGATCGATTTAAGCTTTATTCCAATTGGGGCTTACGAACCAAGATGGTTTATGACAAAGTATCACAACAATCCTGACGAAGCAGTTCTAATTCATCAAGACATTAAATCTAAACAAAGTATCGGTATGCATTTTGGCTGCTTTCGATTATCAGATGAAAAATGGGGTCAGGCAGAAGCTGATTTAGCTGCAGCAAAAACAAAATATAAAGTTGATCAATTCACCACCGTAGAAGTCGGTGAAACCAAACTATTTAAGTAGTGTTAAAAAATCCTGTGGTAGTGGCGCTATTATTTCTATTGGTGTATTCAACACAGGATGATTAAAAATTAATTTATGTGCATGCAGCATTAATCTTGGGACTT
The DNA here is from genome assembly GCA_043747495.1 of Bdellovibrio sp. Lineage (GTDB taxonomy): Bacteria > Bdellovibrionota > Bdellovibrionia > Bdellovibrionales > Bdellovibrionaceae > Pseudobdellovibrio. The sequence goes on along the minus strand of JAYTPA010000001.1, from coordinate 4,262 downwards.
CACTGCTTTTACCACCATAGATGTTATCACCTAATATCGAACGCATGCTTTCTTGTAAATGCTGTCTAATTTGATGTGTGCGTCCTGTTTTTGGTAAGGCTTCAAGATAATGAAACAAAGGTGTTGTCTGCAAAATTCTAAAAAGTGTTTCAGCTTTCCAGCCCCCACTTTTAACTGAAATCATTCGGCGCTTATGATTAACCATGTCTTTAGCTGGTGCCATGTGATTCTGAATGACCCATTCATTGTCATTATTAACAGTACAGACAACTTTTTTACCGGCTTTTAAATCATTAGGACGGGTCAAACACAAATAAATCTTGGTGAAAGCATGTTCCTGAAACATTTTAGTCAGAGGCGCATTTGCTTTTTTAGATTTGCTCATTAAAAAAACGCCAGATGTTTCAAAATCAAGTCTATGATGTAGAAACAAATTATTTTTAAGATCTGGCCTGAAATCTTCAACTAGATCTTTTATGGGCTTTCGGTCTTTATTAAATGATGGCTGAGATAAAACCATCGATGGTTTATTTACACCAATAATGAATTCATCTTCAAATAATATTTCCATTAAAAAAGATATTCTATTCCGAATAAATATGAATTTATTTTCTCATCTAAAGATCTGGTTTGCGGTGATTTATTCCCGCCACCATCAAATTTAGCCTGAATATTTGTAAATGTCATAGAGCCCTTTAAATTAATATTTGTCGTGTATTGATATGTTGAATAAATACTGAACTCTGAAAAACTAGGAGAAGCTTTTCCTGAATCAACTGGGGTCTCTGAGAAATTTTCAAAAATTAGAAACTTAGCTTGAGCTCCCAAGTGAACATCATTTTTTTCTGTGATTGGAAATAATCCACCAGCTGTTAATCCAAATCCAGATAATTCAAATGAAGTGAATGCTGTCGGGTTCGAATCCGATACCCGCACGTTATGTGATAGATAATCAAATGACGTATAAATTTGTGGTCCCCAGAAATCACCCGTGATTAAATAACGATAACCAAACTGTGCATCCATTCGGTTTACAGAATAATTTAATTTTGAAGGTGAAGATCCGGCTAAGTCATTACTACCCTTAAATGACATTTGACTTAAATGAACACTGCCATAGGTCGTTGGCGTAATCCAAATTTCTCCGCCCAATGTAAACGTTAGTGCTAAAGAACTTCCTGATCGAATACTTGTATTCGTTGCAAGAACACCATCATCAGAAAAATCCGTGAACCCAGCTAGGAAAACAAACTTACCAAACTGCGGAGTAGGTGCTGGTAGCCATTCAATCGGATTTTTTTCGTTAGGATACGCATCCTTTAAAGTTTGATCGTTATTGGCTAGATTAGGGTATTTAACAAAATCTAAAGGTAATAATTTACTACCTTGTCCGATGACACCGGATTCTTTTTCAAAAGTAATATCACCAATACTGACTTCTTCTTCTACACGATTTAAAACGACTTTACCTAAAATTTCTTTTTCTACGCCAACCATAAAGTTTAATTTAGGATGTCGGTTAATTTTTAGGACTTGAGCCACTGTTAAAGAATCACCTTTTTTTAAACCTTGTGAAGCACCGACATTTAAAGTCACTAAGTTGCCTCTGCGACTTGTAATAAATCCTGAATAAGGAAGTTTGGCTTTCATTGATGAATACAACTGAGATAAAACCACTTTAATTTTTTCAGTTTCAAAGATTTTAGAATCTTGAAATTCTTCTTTAATTAATAAAGCACCACCATCTTTGGTGTAAAAGTTCATCTGAATCGTTAGTCCTAGGGGGCCTTTAATGACAAAACAAGTTATCAATGCATCTGCTTTTGATTGATCTAAGGCTTCTAGAACTAAACTTGAATTTTGATCAAATTCATCAGCGCGAATATTTTTAGCTAATTTATAATCTGAATAAGCCCAATTTTTATCTTCAGTAATTAATTTTTTAAGTTCTGGTTCTAAAACTTTTTTGTAAATACCATTCGCGTTGTCGTAAATTGGTGCATAAGTGACTGTTTTAATAACCAAGGCTTCATCAGTTGAATTATAATATTTTGCTGGATAAGGATTTTTATTCTTCGTTGGTGAACTTAATTGGGCGTTAGCAGATAAAGTATGGACCAAACAATGAAATAAAAAACTAAGAATAATCACGTTGCGCATCATGATATTATTATCTAACGAAACAAGTGGTCTCGCAAATATATCTACGTCCAGTTTAATTGAAACACTATTCTTAGGACTAGGACTTATTCTAGCCATTTACATGGAACCGGGGTTTGCTAAAATAGCTGTATGGAAGAAATTAAATTTGTTATTAAGTGTTTTATATTTTCATGTTTGGTAGTTGTTTTTTCTCAAACTAAAATGAGTCACGAAACGATCGAAAACAAGACATACAATTATCTGCAGAACTCAGCGACAGCTGAATTTATGAGAGAATCTGCACATGGTGGGGTTCTTTTAATTCAACAAGGTTATGATTACGCTAAAAATTACTTTCAGCCAACTGCTGTAAGAGCAAAAAGAAAACAGACCCTGACGAGGGGGGAATCGTCAGAGCCTGATTTGGGGGTTGAAGACAATATTGAGGACAGATACTAATTACTGAAGAAATTACTGTTGAGCTCCGATTTTACCAGAACTTGTATTTCCACTGCGTGAAGCAGACTTATTTGCAGCAACATGATAAAAATTAGAAGACTGATCATTTCTAGAAATAGATTTAGATAAATTCTTTAACGGGCAACCTGCTGCATGTCCTGTCGCAAATGCACTTGAAGTCATAACTAAACCAGCTGCGATCATCATTAATACTTTTTTCATAGAGACCTCTCTTTTTAATCAGTTGTTATATACAGATATCATTGCGAAGGCTGTGCCAAGGATGCCTTATTCAGCGAATGAAAAAAGCCCTTGAAATATCAAGGGCTTAACTAAGTGTATCATTATGAGAACCCGTAAATTGTTAGACACCTGTAGAAGAAGACAGGTTTAAGAAGCTATAAATGCCTTAAAGCTATAAATGCCTTATTGATCTGATTGCTAGATTCCGATTTTCGAATCTGTTTACTGCCTGTGCCCGCTTAATTCATTCTCACCATCTTCTTTGATTTGCATCTTCGTTACCTCATTAGGGGTATGGGTCACATGAAAAAAGCAAATAAAAATACGAAACACAGGCAAACACCGGGTCTTAAGAGTATTCAAACACAATTTCAACTAGCATCTAGTTCGCGATCTTTAGAACACGGTGGGGAGCATCGAAAAAAACGTCATGGTAGGGGTCGGCGTGCAATATCGTGTAAAGAATCTCTCCATGTTGTCTTTAAAATAAATAGAATTGTTCTAAAAACTCAAAGCTTAAGGACGCATCAGAATTTTAAGCTCTCTGGTGAGATCATTCAAAAATACGCAGCCAGGTTTTTTGTAAAAATAGATCAAATATCTATTCAAGGGGACCACATCCATTGCTTAGTCAGAACATGCAGGCGAAGTTTTTTTCATCACTTTTTTCGCGTTGTTTCAGGTCAAATCGCTCAGCAATTTGAAAAAACAGATAAACTGCGACCTGTGATTGATGACCGCTTTAAAAACAAACCACAAAGTGTGACCGATACCCTAAAAAAGGCTTCAAACAATAAACAAAACAATACCGTAAACAAGCAGCAAATAACCATCGTGAAAAGAAAGCTGAAACTGTGGATGTATCGGCCGTTTAGCCGAGTTGTTCGTGGATATAAAGCTTATAAAATCGTACGGAATTACATCCAACTGAACGAGAAAGAAGCCCTTGGTCTTATACCCTACAAAAAGAACCGCCTGAGGGGATTGTCTTTAGCCGAATGGGAAATACTATGGGCCTAATACGAACTTGATTGGAGAATCAGGAAATACTGTGGACGTGACCGATACCCAAGGAAACGGAGTCAACACTGTGAAGACTAAGCACAATGTCCTTGTGAGGATTTAAATAAAACCTGTCCGCTTTTAGGCCTACAGATCAAAGTGTCTAGCCCTATTTGTCACGTTCTCATTTTGAGACACTCATCAAGAATACGTTCGTTCTAATCTGGAATGGTTCATGCTGATCATAATGGTATGAAGAAAGCTCATTTGTTTTTTATTATATTTGCCGGTGGATTCGCCTCAACTTTATGTGTGTCTGTTGCAAGTGCACAATCAATTACCACAGTACCAAATATTTCCACTAGTGCTTTGCAATCACAAAAAATCAAAGAGGCTCTTAAAAAGAAAAGAGAAGC